>NZ_LSGW01000085.1 GCF_001643305.1 Aeromonas salmonicida subsp. salmonicida | reverse complement strand
TCGGAACAGCTATTTAGGTGAAACCAGACAGGTGATCAGGGACTTTGCCGCCCATGTGGTTGAGTTGATACGGGTACAGGAAGCCAAGGAGGCAAGGGACGAGTGTGACAGATTCGACTAGATTTTATGGATATTAATGAGGGAAAAAAATCAGTGTACATTAATCGGAGATAACAACCATGAATACTGTATATATAAATGGGCTTCCATACCCAATGAGTTTTTTAGCTCATTGCTCAAGTCATGACCAGAATGAAATAATGTCAATGTGGTTTATGAATAATTTCGATCGTGTTAATTTTGATAATCGATTGTTATTCGAATCAGTGAGGTATGATGAAGTTGAACCATATGAAGTACTAAAGGAGGTATTTGGTGACTGGGTTCCTGGGGATGTTATTGGTGACACGTCAGTTGAACTAGAACCGATTGGTGATGACATATGGGTACCGGCAATCGATTATTCAATGTATTGGCCCATACCAGCAAATGACAATGATTCATTTGATGTATTTCAAGACGGAATTAAACGCATACGTGAAATGATGATGAATGTACATCTGATCGGTGATGCCAATTCACAGAGGCATTTAATTCAACTTTTATACGCTGATGTTATCACCACATTAGAAACGTACTTAGTTCAGGTATACCTTAAAAAGGTTTTTGAATCTGATGAAACTATCATAAATTTTTTAAACAACCATAACGATTTAAAGGCCAAGTTTAATTCTATAGACTTAACCGACTTAATGAAGGGGGATGCCAAAGCGATTATTGAACAACGTTGTGATGATTTAAATAAACATATTCAAAATCTATCATGGCATAATCCCGTAGCTGTATCTAATCGCTTTGACAAAGTTGATATAAAAATTGATTTGGCAAAAACAGGTTTAAAGGAGCTGATACAAAATCGACATGATATTATTCACCGCAGTGGAAAATCAATTGAAGGTCGGCCTTTTGGCAGTTTCAATAAGGGTGATATTGAGAAATCAATTGTTATCGTTGTGGGGATAGCAGAAGAGATTGATAGGTTGGCTAAGGTCAAGGCTTAAGTGTTATCTCTCACACGATCCTAGAGACTGTGTTGAAGTGCTAGGTTAAGCTCGGTGGGATTGACCACCAGCTCGCCACTGGCCGCATGAATGCCGATGTGCAGCGCCAGCAGGGCATCCACATCGTCGAGCTGACCACCGGCTGCCAGTGCCTTGCCACCACGGCACCCCTCTTCGGCGGGCTGGAAGAACAGCTTGATGCGGCCGCTGAGTCGCTCTGCCAGGGCTGCTATCCGCTCGGCCACCACCAGAGCCCGATGGCGGTGTGGCCGTCGTGGGCACAGGCGTGCATCCAGCCGGCGTTGCGAGACTGCCACCCCTCCTGGCTGGGGGGATGCAGCTCATCCTGGCTCTCGTCCACTTCCACCGCATCGATATCGAAGCGAAAGGCCAGGGTCGGGCCGGAACGACTGCTGTCCCATACTCCCATCACACCCGTTATCTCTTCGATGCGCGCCAGCCAGTCGGGATGCGCCCCCTGACGCAGGGCGCGCTCCTTCTGGGCTTGTACGTCTACCGCCCGTCCCATGATGAGGTTGCTGGCCAGCAGCTTGTCCCCCAGCATGACTTCAAATCCGAGTTTTGAGAGGTGGTGAGCAATGAGGGAGCTGGTGCGAAATTCACACCAGGCCGCTTCGGGCAGACGATGAAGATCACGACGCCAATGGCGAAGAGCATCTTGTGTCATGGTAGTTCCTGCGTGGCGAGTTCAGCGGATATTGTGACGGGCAGGGGAGCAAGAGTAAATCCCGCTGACAAAATGCAACAAGGGGAGCGATGAGGCTCCCCTTGTTGGTGATGGCGGTGACGTCCAGCTTGTTTAGTGTGCACCAACCCGTTCTAAATTCCGTTTCAGGCATCATCTCGAGTGAGGCAGTCAAAAAAGACAGAAAGCGGTGGATTAGTCAGCGCCAAAGTGATGGTTGTCATTCAGTAATACAGGGTTCTGGATAATTAACCGGCTCAGAGCTGTGACAGGGACGGCAGAGAGACGGCAACCAGAGTGAAAAACACGGTAAAAACGGCAGTAACAACAAACTCTTTCATATTTTGTCTCCCTTGGCTGACTCTTGATGGGACCAAGATACCATAACTGTGCAGTAACACAACGGCAAAGTGTAATAATGTGGCTTATTGTCGCGGTGGTGGGTGCTAAGCCTTATTTTTGTATTCTTGCGGGTGTTTTATCACCACTCCGTTCATTTCTATGGTGGTGGACTTGCTGATTTTCTATTTTTATATATAAATTCAAATGGTTACGTTCTTGTGTTGTGATGTCTGTGGTGGGTTTTATATGGAGCTTCTATTGGGTTGTACCAGTTTTATGAGCAAAAATGGCCTCCTGCTGCGCCTGAAAATGTCGCCACAAGCAGGGTTGGTGGTCTCAGCGGGAGATAGGGTGTTGATATCCAGTTTTTGGTTCAGTGAAAGCACGCAGGCCATGGGTGGCGTCACTTGCAGGAGATTGTCACTCTTCTTGTTTTTCAGTCAGAGGGATAAAAAGGATGAAAAAGGTGGGCTTTCACTGGGATAAAGAGCCGCCGGGGCCAGCGGGAAGGGATTTCACATTTTCCCGATACCATGTGCCTGTGGATGCGGGTTGAGTGACATTGCGGGTCGGTATTTTTGGCGTTTGCAGTTGCCTATTGACCGTTGATGAGTAACTGGCTGCCCAGTCACGGCGCTGCCATCGGCTTCTTCCCCGAGCGGTTTGTGGCGTTTTAACGACAGCTTGAGAGTGTGATGGGGGAGATATAGGAGGAAAGAGCCTGAAAAATACGGGAGAAGGGCGGGGGCGAGTGGTGACAAGGGTTGGCGTTGCAGGGGGGCGCTGAGGCACTTCCCAATCACCCAGTATGGCCACCGACAGCGGAAGGCTTGCTACCCCCTGGGCTTCGCGCAGCAAGTCAGCGGACCCTGGTGACGGTCTTGAGTGGCCGAGTGAGCCAATCAGTCTTGTGTGAGTGGTGCGAGCGAACGAGAAGAGTGAGATGAAGAGTAAAGCGGAGTGCCAGTAAAGCCTGGCATGCAATGCCTCTGTTTACTGCTGACGCTGCGGTAAACAAGGCGGATTAAAAAACCCTCCGGCGGAGGGTTTTTGTCACAACAACCTGATGCAAGCCATGGGGCTTAGAACAGTGTGGTGGAGAGATCGTACAGCTCCTGATCGAACGGGCGCTTCAGGTTCTCGATGCAGTCGATGATGTCGTGGTGCACCATCTCGTTGCCCTGGATCCCGACGCAGCGGCCACCCTGGCCCGCCAGCAGCTGTTCGACGGCGAAGGCACCCATGCGGCTGGACATGATGCGATCGCGTGCAGTCGGTGAGCCGCCACGCTGGATATGACCCAGTATGGTGGCGCGGGTTTCGCGGCCAGTCATGGCTTCGATGTCCTTGGCCAGCGCATTCACGTCGGTGACGTGTTCACAGATTGTGATGATGGCGTGTTTTTTGCCTTTGGCTTCGCCTTCCTTGATCTGTTGCAGCAGCTTCTCTTTGTCAAAGGCCACTTCCGGTACTATCACGTACTCGGCACCGCCAGCAACGGCGGCAGACATGGCCAGATCGCCGCAGTGGCGACCCATGATCTCGACCACTGAAATACGGTGGTGGGAGCTGCAGGTGTCGCGCAGACGGTCGATGGCGTCAACCACCACGTTCAGGGCGGTATCAAAGCCGATGGTGAAGTCGGTACCGGCGATGTCGTTGTCGATGGTGCCCGGCAGGCCGATGCAGGGGAAACCCTCTTCGGTCAGCTTCTTGGCACCCATGTAGGAGCCGTCACCGCCGATCACCACCAGGGCATCGATGCCGTGCTTTTTCAGGTTTTCGATCGCTTCGGCACGCACGGCCGGATCTTTGAAGGCGGGGAAACGGGCAGAACCCAGGAAGGTACCGCCACGGTTCACCACGTCGGAGACGCTGTGACGCTCCAGCTTGACGATCCTGTCCTGATGCAGACCAAGGTAGCCATCATAGATGCCATAAACTTCCAGGCCATGATGCAGACCGGCGCGCACCACGGCGCGAATGGCTGCGTTCATACCCGGTGCGTCACCACCACTGGTCAAAACACCAATACGTTTGAGTTGTTTGGTCATGAGTGCCTCTGGATCTGAGTTGTCGAATACGAAGTTTTACAAATGAGACAAGCCATTTTTACTATATCGGCTTTCGTATGGGATGCGGGGGCCGCCATAGGAAAAGCGATATGCAAGAGGGGGCCAAGCCCCCTCTTGGGCAACAGCTTACTTGGCTGCGCCAGCGATGATCTGGGAGAAGTCGTCCACTTTCAGGGACGCACCACCCACCAGGCCACCGTCGATGTCCGGCTGACCGAACAGGTCGGCAGCGGTTGCACCAGTGACGGAGCCGCCGTACAGGATCTGTACTTTGGCAGCCACGGCGCCATCAAAACCGGCCAGGTACTGACGGATGTGAGCGTGAACGGATTGAGCGATTTCCGGGGTAGCAGTCTTGCCGGTACCGATGGCCCATACCGGCTCATAGGCAACCACGGCGTTGCTGAAGGAGGCGATGCCGCAACGGTCGATGACGGCTTTCAGCTGGGTCTCAACCACAGTCTTGGTCACGCCGGCTTCGAACTGCTCCAGGGTCTCACCGATGCACAATACGGGGATCAGGCCCGCTTTCTGGATGGCTTCGTACTTGGCGGCTACCACGTCGTCGTTCTCTGCGTGCAGGGTACGGCGCTCGCTGTGACCGACCAGGGAGTAGGTGCAACCGAAGGCTTTGAGCATGGAGGGGGCGTTCTCGCCGGTGAAGGCGCCGGACTCGTGAACGTCGGCATTCTGGGCACCGTAGGCAATCTTGCTGCCTGCGGTCAGCTGCTCAACCAGACCCAAAAAGATAACCGGCGGGCAGACGGCGACTTGTACGGAAGGATGAGCGGCAGCAGCCGGGGTCAGTCCTTTGATCAGAGCTTCTACAGAAGCTTTGGTGCCGTTCAGTTTCCAGTTACCCATTACCAGGTGCTGTCTCATCTTGTAACTCTCCTAGGCATTTGATTGCGCGACATTATATGAATTGAACCGAGCCCAAGATAGCTGACCCGGCGGCAAATGACGTAATTTTTTTTCGCTTTCCTGATCCAAATCAGGAATGAAAGGCTCGATTGCTCAATCGTTAACCTGCCCTCGCAAACGGGCCCACCATACCCCAATCCATTCGTGAATGGCAGCCTCGGAATACATCAGATAACGCCCCTTTGGCAGGTAGCTGTAGAGGGGTTGCGCCACCTGACTCTGCTTGGCTGTGTAGTCGGTGGGGGCCGGCACCGCATCGAGTCCCTGCCCTTGATACAGCGCCATGGCTCGCGGCAGGTGGGTGGCCGAACTGACCAGCGCCACCTGCTTGCCCTTGAGATAACGGCTGATGCTGACGGCCTCGTCATGGGTGTCTTGGTTGTTTTCAAACAACGTCATTCGGGATCTCTCTATCCCCAGGCTGGCCGCCATGCGGGCATTGACCTCGGCGTTGGAGAGGGGATCCCCCGATACATAGCCGGAGAAGACCAGTGTGGCCTGAGGGTAAGCCAGGGCGAGGCGTACGCCTTCCAGGGTTCTTGCGAGGGCGATATTGTTCTGCCAGGCGCGCTCAGGGATCGCCGGATCGCTCACATGGCCGTTGCCCAGCACCACGATAGCCTCTATATCCGGGTGTTGGCTTATCTCGAACGGCGGGAAGGTCTGCTCCAGCCCTCTGGCCAGCTCATAGCTAACCGGCCGCATCCCCATCAGAGCAACAATGACCAGGGAGCAGGTCGCCAGCAGCTTGCCGGTTTTCTGAAAGCGGGTGAACCAGAGCAGCAAAAGCGCCAGCAGCAATAAGGAGAGGGAAAAGGGCAGTGGCATCAGCAATTGGCCTAGCCATTTGTTGATAACAAACAAGTTGGCGGCAAACAGGTTGAGCTCAAACACTGGGATGTCGTCCTTGAGTTTTCAGCAAATTCGGGATGTGACAGAATACCCCTCTTTTTTCGTCAGGCCCAATGCTGCGGCCAAAAGTTGAGTGAGTCTTGAAGCAAGATCAGAGTTTTGACGGGCGTGCCGACAAGTTTGCTCGCAACATTTATGACTCCACCAAGGGGCGTATTCGCACCACTGTGGTCTGGAGCGACATTGAAGCCTGCCTGGCTCGCCTTGGCAACCGGCCCCTGCGCATCCTGGATGCGGGGGGCGGATTTGGCTATTTTGCCCAGAAGCTGGCGGCCATGGGTCATCAGGTGGAGCTGTGCGATCTCTCCGCCGAAATGCTTGAACTTGCACGGGTCCAGATCGCTGAAAAGGGGCTGGAAGACAGAATTCGTCTCATCCATTGCCCCATTCAGGATCTCAAGGCCCACGTGACCGGCACCTTTGATCTGGTGCTCTGTCACGCCGTGCTGGAGTGGCTCGCCGAGCCGCGCCAGACCCTGCTCGGTCTGTTCCCTTTCGTCAATGCAGGGGGCATACTGTCGCTGCTTTTTTACAACCGTCATGGTCTGTTGTTTCAGAGTCTGGTGGTGGGCAATTTCGATTATGTGCGCCTTGGCCTGCGCAAGAAGCGCCAGACCGCCCTGACCCCCACCAATCCGCAGTTGCCTGAACAGGTCTACGACTGGATTGGGCGAGGGGGCCTCAAGATCATTGGCAAGACGGGGGTGCGGGTCATTCACGACTACATGCGCCATAAGCAGGATCAGGTCGAGAAGTTCGATGATCTGCTGGCCATGGAGCAGCAATATTGTCGCCAGGAGCCGTTTATCTCCCTGGGTCGCTATATCCATGTGATGGCGCAGAAACCGTCAAGCTGACAAGCAGTCTGTCTGGCAGCCTTGTAATAACAACGAGATGGTCAGTTTCATATGATGAGACCGTCCCACGGATAACAACGAGATGACAACGTCATGATGAGTACATCCCGTACCCTGCCCGAGCGTTCTGTGCCGGAGATAGTAGGGTGGGTCAGGCAGGAGGGGTTGGCGCTGAGCCTGCCTACCGACCGGCTGGCCTTTCTGATTGCAATCAAGACACTGTCCGAAGATGAATCGGACCTGTCGGAAGCGGCGCTGCACGATGCCTTTGGCTATGTCAGCAACGCCTTTGGCCAGATGGACGAGACCCTCACCGGTCGTGCCAACAACGCCATCAACGATCTCATTCGCCAGCAACTGCTGTCGCGCTTCAACACCGACATGGTGGCAGGGGAGAGTCTCTATCGCCTGTCGCGGCTGGGGATGGGGATCGTCGACTTCTTTATGGATCAGCGTCAGGTTGACTCCATCAAGCTCTCCATCCTGCTCGAACACCTGGCGGCCGAGCTCGACACCGCCCGCAAGGCGGCGCTTGAGACCAACACCCGCGAGCAGTGGGATGCCGAAGTGCTGCCACGGCTCACCTTCTCGCTGGAAGAGACGCTGGGTCGTATCGACTTGACCCAGCGCGCCATGGATGAGCAGCAAAATCAGGTCAAGAGCGAGATAGCGGCCCTGCTGACCCAGAACTGGGTCGATGCCATTCACAGCTGTGAAAAGCTGCTGCACGAGACAGGCCAGACCCTGCGCGAGCTGCAAGATACCCTGGACGCTGCCGGTCACCGCCTGCAGGCGGGACTGCTCAACATTCAGGAAGCAGCGCAAGGGCGCGACGATCTGTTTCACGTCGAGGAGCTGACCCATGCCTTGCAGGGACGGCTTGATGTGATCACCAGCTGGGGTCAGCAGTGCATCGAGCTCTGGTCCCGTTATGATCGCCACGTCCACAAATTTATCCGCAACGCCATCGACATGGACAAGAACCGCGCCTTCAGCCAGCGGCTGCGCGACTCCATTCGCAATTTCGAGCAGCACAACTGGCAGCTGCGTATCGCCGAGGAGCCCCGTCTGCTGGAGCTGCGGGATGAAACCATTGCCATCCACGACGAGGAGGTGACCGGCGAGGTCCCCCTCGAGATGGAGTACATGGAGATGGTGGACATCAATCAGGCGCTGGCGGAGCGCATCGAGCGCTACCTCGCCCGCTATCCCGAGCAGGGCCATCAGCTGGATGTGGCCGATGTGCTGCGGGAATACCTGCTGGATTACCCGGCTCACGCCCATTTCGATGTGGCGCGTCTTCTGATCGACCAGGCCGTGCGCCTGGGCCATGCCAGTGGTGAGCGCGAGCTGCACCGCCAACCCGCATGGAAACCCATTAACCAAGCTGGATCCAAGGTTCAGGCCTATGTCATTGATCAATACTGAGTTTCCCTTGCCGCTGCGGCTCGCAGAGGCGATTGCCAACCCCTTGTTTCCGCGCATCGACACTGCCTTGCGCTCCGGCCGTCACATCAGTGCCGACGATTTCGAACAGCACTCGGCGCTGGTGGAGTACCACAACGAGCTGGAGATCTTCTACGGCCGCTATCAGGTGGAGCTCATCAAGGCGCCGGAAGGCTTCTTCTATCTGCGTCCGCGCCCCAGCGCCGACATCGGCACCACTGTGCTCTCCGAGCTCGATATGCTGGTGGGCAAGGTGCTCTGCTACCTGTTCTTGAGCCCGGACCGCCTCGCCTCGGAAGGGGTGTTCGCCATGGGCGAGCTGCAAGAAGAGGTGTTGAGCCTGGCCGACGAGAAGCAGCTGCTGCGGATGGTCAACAGCCGCTCCGGCGGCACCGATCTCGACAAGAAAAAGCTCTTGGAGAAGATCCGCACCTCCATGCGGCGATTGCGTCGCCTTGGCATGATCACTGCCCTTGGCAACAGCGACAAATTCCGGGTCAACGAGTCCGTGTTCCGCTTTGCCGCCGACGTGCGCTCCGATGAAGATCCCCGCGCCGTTCAGCTGCGGATGATCCAGGAGGGGGAGGCCATCTTCCACGATGACGAGATGCCGAGCAGCGATTCGCTGTTTGAAGACATTGAAGCGGATCTTGATGAAGAACAGCTTGAACTGGAGGTTGAAGATGACCTGCAGCGTTAAATCCAAGATCCAGATGGAGAAAAAGTCGTGAGAGGCAAATTCAAATCCCTGACCATGGTCAACTGGAACGGCTTCTTCGCCCGCACCTTCGATCTCGACCAGCTGGTCACCACCCTCTCTGGCGGCAACGGGGCGGGCAAGTCCACCACAATGGCGGCCTTTATCGCGGCACTGATCCCTGATCAATCCCTGCTCCATTTCCGCAACACCACGGAAGCGGGTTCATCCAGTGCTTCCCGTGACAAGGGGCTCTACGGCAAGCTGCAGCGCGGCCACTGCTATTCGGTACTCGAGGTGATGAACAGCCGCGAACAGCGGATCTGGGTCGGCGTCCATCTGGAGCAGGTAGCCAACCGTGACAACAAGGTCAACATCACCCCGTTCGCGCTGGTAGATGTGCCCGAGCAACTGCAACCCACCGATCTGCTGCTGGAAAAGCTCGACGACGGCAAGGGCCGGGTGCGCGCCTTTACTGATCTGAAAGGGGCGGCCGCCGAGCTGGGGGCCATGAAGGTCGCCAAGTTCAATACGGTGACCGACTATCACAACTTCATGTTCGAGTTCGGTATTACCCCCAAGAAATTGCGTGATCAGAAGGATCGCGGCAAGTTCTACCGCCTGATCGAAGCCTCCCTCTACGGCGGCATTTCTTCGTCCATCAGCCGTTCCTTGCGTGAATACCTGCTGCCGGAGAACTCCGGTGTGCGCAAGGCATTCCAGGACATGGAGGCGGCCATCTACGAGAACCGCCGCACCCTGGAAGCCATCAAAGAGACGCAAGGCCAGCGGGATCTGTTCAAGAACCTGATCACCGAGACCACCCACTATGTGGCGGCGGACTATGTGCGCAACGCCGCCGAGAAGAACCGTCTCTCCGAGCTGGCCCTCAAGGCGCGGCAGGAGCTGGCGGGCAAACGCCGCTTGCTGGCTGAAGAGAAGCAGCGCGCCATTTATCTGGCTGACGAGGTGGATCAGCTCACCAACCGTGAGAAATTGCTGACCGACGAGCTGGAATCCGCCGCCGAACACCTAGCCAAGGTGATGGCCGCCGTTGCTCTGCAAAAGAAGATTGAGATGTATCGCGCCGATCTGGCGGAGCTTGTCGACAAGCTCGAGCAGCAGCAGGCGATCGTAGAGGAGATCCACGGTCAGCTGCTGGAAGTGGAAGAGCGCAAGGAGCTGGCGCAGGCAGAGGTAGACAGCCTCAAGACCCAGCTGGCCGACTACCAGCAGGCGCTGGACATTCAGCAGACCCGCGCCATCCAGTACCGCCAGGCGGTGCAGGCGCTGGAAAATGCCCGCGCGCAGTGTGAACTGCCGGGGCTGACTGCTGAACAGGCGAGCGACACACTGCACCAGTTCCGCACCGCCGAGCAGAGCCTCACCAGCCGGATGCTGGGGGCAGAGCAGCAACTGGCGTTGGCCAAGGCGGCGGTGGCCGAACACGAAGCGGCGTTGGCGTTGCTACTCAGCATCGCACCCGAAACAGTGCGCGAGGCCGCCTGGCCTACGGCGCAGGCGCTGCTCAAGCGTCACATCGAAGACAAGGCCCGCATCGCGCAGGGGCAGGGGCTGCGCGCTGCCCTGGCTCGCCTCGAGAAAGAGAGCGAAAGCCAGCAGGCGCTGTTCCGCTTGCGTGACGAGTTACAGCAGGCCTCTGGCCAGCAGATCGCGAGCCAAGACGAGCTGGAGCTGTTTCTTGAGGCCCAGCGTACCCGTCAGGAAGAGCTGAGTGAGCAGCAGGCGGAGGTGAATCAGCGTCGCGCCAGCCTTGAGCATCAGGGCGTCCAGCTGGGCCGCGATATCGGCGAGCTGACCAAGCTGGCTCCGCGCTGGCTCAAATCCTTTGAAAAGCTCGAGCAGCTGCGCGAGCAGAGTGGCTTGGCCTTGGCCACTGCCGAAGAACTTTCTTCCGGCATGCAGACCGTGCTCGACAAGGAGCGGGAGTTCGAGCAGGAGAGCAATCGCATCGCGGCGCAGAAACAGGCGCTGGAGCTGCAAATTCGCAACCTGCAGCTGGGGGCTGGCGAGGCGGATCCGCGCCTTGCCCGCATCGCCGAGCAGGTGGGGGGCGTGCTGCTCTCCGATGTCTATGACGACATATCCATCGACGATGCTCCTTACTACTCCGCGCTCTACGGCCCGGCTCGCAGCGCCCTGGTGGTGCTCGACCTTGAGGGCGCCATAGAGCGGCTGAAAAAGCTGGAAGATTGCCCGGAAGATATATACCTCATTCAGGGCAACCCCGATTCCTTTGACGAGGATCTGGTGGAAGCGGACGAGCTGGGGGACGCCGTGCTGGTGCGCACCAGCAAGCGTCAGGTGCGCTTCTCCCGCTATCCCGAGCTGCCGCTGTTCGGCCGCGCCGCCCGGGAAAAACGGATCGAGCAGCTCGATCTCGAGCGCGAAGGCCTCATCGAGGGCTACGCCAAGGCCGCCTTCGAGCAGCAGAAGTATCACCGCCTCTACGGACACTTCCGTGACTTTATCGGCCAGCATCTGGATATCGCCTTCCGCCCCGACCCAGAAGCCGAAGTGCAGGCCAAACAGGCCGAGCTGCGCACCTTGCAGGGCGCCATAGCCGAGTGCGACAAGCAGCTGAGCGAGGCCAAAGCGGCCGCCGCCCAGTTGACCCGACATATCCAGCTGGTGCAGGGGATGCTGCCCTTTGCCCATCTGTTTGCCGAGGCCGATCTGGCTGCCCGTCTCGAAGCGGCTCACGCCGATGTGGAAGCCCTGAAACAGGCCGAAGCCTTTATCGCCAAGCATGGCAAGGCGCTCGAGAAGCTCGAAACCCAGGTGCAGGTGCTGCGCCAGGATCCGCAGGATCTCGCTGCCCTGCAGGCTGCCTATGATGAGGTGAGCGAGCTGTTGGCCGAGCAGAAGCGCCGTTGCTATGCGCTTGATCAGCTGGTGGCCCGTCTGCCGCACTTTGCCTATCAGGACGCACAAGACCTGCTGGGCAAGGCCTCCGAGATGAGCGAGCGGCTCAAAGAGAAGCTCAAGGCTGCCGAGCTGGCGGCCCGCACCGCCGGTGAACAGCACAAGCAGATTGCCCAGCGTCACACAGAAGCGTTGCAGCTGCGCACCGCGCTCGATTCCAGCGCCTCGGCCAAGCGCCAGACCCTGACCGAGTTCGAGCAGGAGCTGGCGGCCATGGGGCTGACCCTGTCGGAGGACATGGAAGAGAAGTCACGCGCCCACAAGAAAGAGATCGAAGAGCTGCTCATTCGCACCCGTTCTCGTCGCACCAGCGCCGAGGCCCAGTTGCAGGTGACCAAGCGCGAGATTGAATCTTTGGGCGGTCGTCTCAAGCTGGAGGGCAAAGATTACTTCACGGCTCGTAAATCCCTGGTGGGTCACAAGGCTAGCTGGTCGCGGGTGGTGCGTCTGGCACGGGACACCGACGTCGAGAAGCGTCTGAACAAGCGCGAACTGGCTTACTTGGACAGCGACGAGCTGCGCTCCATGTCTGACAAGGCCCTCGGCGCCCTGCGGGTGGCGGTGGCCCACGACGAGGCCCTGCGCGATGCGCTGCGTCTCTCCGAGGGCAACCGCAGCACCGAGCAGAAGGTCGCCTTCTACGTGCAGGTCTACCGTTACCTCAAAGATCGCATCCGCAACGACATCATCCGCTCAGATGATCCGGTGGAGGCCATCGAGGAGATGGAGATCGAGCTGGCGCGCCTCGCCGATGAGCTCAAGCAGCGTGAGAACCACCTGTCGCTCTCCTCCCACGAGGTGGCGGCCAAGATCACCAACATCATCCGCCGCGAGCAGAACCGTATCCGGGTGCTCAACCAGGGCTTGCAGAACATCGCCTTCGGTCTGGTGCGCGGGGTGCGCCTCAACGTCAATATCCGCGAGGCCCATACCCGCCTTCTCACCGCGCTGGCTGATCAAACCGCCATGCACAACGATCTGTTCGCCGACAAGGAGCTCAGCTTCTCCGAGGCGATGGCCAAGCTGTTCCAGCGTCTCAACCCGCAAACCGAGCAGGGGGATCGCAGCTATCAGGTGATGGGCGATGTCTTGCTCGACTATCGCAACTATCTGGAGCTGGAGATAGAGGTACAGCGCGGGGCCGATGGCTGGCTGCGGGCCGAGAGCGGCGCCCTCTCCACCGGTGAGGCAATCGGTACCGGTCAGGCCATCCTGCTGATGGTGCTGATCAGCTGGGAGGAGGAGTCCCGCCGTCTGCGCGGCAAGGACATCGCCCCCTGCCGTCTCTTGTTCCTCGACGAAGCGGCGCGCCTGGATGGCAAGTCCATCGCCACCCTGTTCGAGCTGTGCGAGCGCCAGGACATGCAGCTGCTCATCGCGGCGCCCGAGAACATCAGTCCAGAGAAGGGCACCACCTACAAGCTCATCCGCAAGGTGCAGGGCAAGCACGAACACGTGCACGTGGTGGGGCTGCGCGGCTTTGGCTTTAGCGATGACAAGCTGATCGCCTGACCTGCGTCTGGTGCACATCCTGACAAGGGCTGACGGGTAAATAAATGAACGGGAGGCTTGGCCTCCCGTTTTAGTTGCAAAACATGGCAAAGTAGCCGCGTTGCCCTCGGGTGTGGAACCGCGAGACAGTTTATGAACCTTTTACTGGCCATCCCGATCTGGCCGTTTTACGTGACGACAACAAGACCGGCCATACCGGCAAGGGGATCAAGGATAAAGCGCATGGCGGAGATGAAGGGAAAAATGCAATACATACAAAAAGGGCTGTTGTTATCTCTTTGCCTGTTGCTGGCAGCCTGTAGCAGCCGATATGACGACAGCCACGGCGGCAGCTGGCGCGGTTATACCGAAACCGGGCTCGCCTCTTATTACGCCGACCGCTACCACAATAAAAAGACCGCCAGCGGCGAGCTTTACCGCACTCACCTCAACACCGCTGCCCATATGACGTTACCCTTTGGCTCCCTGGTCAGGGTCACCAATATCGCCAACGGCAAGAGCGTCGTGGTCAAGGTCAATGACCGCGGTGCTTTTAAACGCGGGCGGATCATCGATCTCTCCAAGTCTGCCTTCAGCACCATTGGCAACACAAGATCCGGGCTTATCAAGGTCAAGGTCGAGGTGTTGTAGCGGGCAAGAGGCGCTGAGTTGGACATGCATTGGTTTCAAGGCAGGCAGCGGCTTGGCTCATCAGTTGCAAAGCAGTTTCGCGGCCGATGCCGCCTGTCTGGAAATCCACCGATACCATCGAATGCCCCTATGACGCTCTGGCCCTTATCTGCTTTGTATAAAGACGGTTCGCGCTATCAGAAGCGGAATACATATCCGGTGGGAGAGTCATCATGCTGCCGAGCCCACCCTATTGGACATCATTCACTATGAGCAGCATGGAATTCAAACCCTTCGGTGACGTGCGCGCAGAAGATTTTCTGCCCCTGGTCAACGATGAGACAGTGAGAAAACATCTGATTGATCATCCCCCCTTCGATGCGGCCAGTGTGCGAGTCTGGATGGATGACAAGATACGGATAGACATGTTACCCGGTTGCCGCGTGCGGGCCCTTGTCATCGATGGCGCTCTGGTTGGCTGGTGCGGAATACAACCCGATGGCGAGGGAGTCGAGATTGCCATTGTCATCGCCAAAGCGGGTTGGGGGGCGGGGCTTGCCATCTTCAAGGAGATGATGGGGTGGGCGCGAAGCATGGGCCATCGGGAGGTGCGCTTTCATCTGCTGGACACCCGACCCGCATACCGGTTCCTTGCCAGACGATCCACCAGAGTGAAAAAGACGACCCTGTCGGGGCGTGGCTTCACCACTTATTACCTCAGCGTAGAACAATGGTTTGCGGACTAATGGCGGACAACCAGTGCGTTGCCAGTGCATGAAGTGCTGCCCGTTGATTTTGTCGTCCTGAAGAATTTTTTCCCCAGTGGCGCTGGCGCCAAACCCCTGCCTGCGTGCTGAACCAAGGGATGCCTGCCAGCAAGGGGCCATGCTTCTACCGGATCCTCCGTTGTTCATCCGACGGAACACTCTGTCCATCCTGCCCATCTATATCCATCAACCGGCCATGCATACACTGCTGCCATGTTGATGGATGAGCTTTCATGAACGTAAATGCAGAGATGTTGGCTCATCCTGATGTCTTGATGGTATGACAGTGGAGAGATATGGATGAAGATAACGTCAGACAAAATAGTGTCGATTGCGGTGCTCAAAGCACGACCTGGTATGAAGGAGCGCCTGCGTCATGAACTGCTCAAGCTGGTCGAGCCCACGCGCCACGAGCCGGGCAACCTGGATTATGTGCTGTTCGAATTGCGTGACGAACCGGACACCTTCTATATGCGTGAAGCTTTCGTCAGTCAGGCCGCCCTGGATGCCCACTGCGCGACCGACTATTTTCAAGCCTTTGCCAAGCAGGCTGATGCATTGTTGGCAGAGCCCCTGCGGCTGATTTTTATGGAAGAGGTGAGCCACTCATAAATGTATTGGGCCAGCTGCTGGCCCAACTCCCCCCCATATGCCAAGTGCCCAGCCAGAGACTTTCCCGCTATCCCTTGGTTTCAAGGACCCATCTACCTGCATTTTCACGGCATCCGTTAGGGATGCTGCATTGCACTGGTTCCTCCTATTTCTGACCAATAGCCTTTTCATCTGCTTCCTGGTCGGTAAGATATCCAAATGGGATTGATTATGGCTTAAGCCTTGTTATCGAGGCGAAAACAGCCATGGCTGGACATGTGCTCAATGACGCAGCCGGCCATCGATGTGGCTTGAGCAGGGAGTGAGATGGATATCGAGCTGGCAGATGTGCCAAAGAGTTAGTTTGAAGGGGTTTTCGCTGCCATCAAACCCCGGCCCTTGTTTCGTGAATATTGATGAGCAAATAATAGTTAATGGAGAGTGATGATGGCCATTCTGGATATTTTGACGGTACCCGACCCCAAGTTGAGAATTAAAGCTGAACAGGTTGAGGACATTACTGCAGTGCAGAGCCTGATTGATGACATGTTGGAGACTCTGTATACGACCGAGAATGGTTGAATCGCCCCTGGTGTTCTAGACACTATGTGGCTGAGAAATAAACTGCATTTCAAACTCTACCGGCGACAG
>NZ_LSGW01000084.1 GCF_001643305.1 Aeromonas salmonicida subsp. salmonicida | reverse complement strand
CTAATGAGATCGCACAAACTGGACTGAGTTGCCTTACACCGGTGTTCTAGTTTTCGGCACAGCTATTTAGTGGTTAATACGGCAGTTTTTGAACATGTTAGAAATCGAGATACTTTAGAGGAAATAGAATCTTATGTGAGTGACACTGGGTGTTTGGCAATACATACTCTTATCCCTGCAACGGTGCCGAAGGATCCGAATTGGATGTATTTACTACCTGTACACTGTGCTTTTCATACGAATCAAAGCATGGGGTTATTGATGAGGAGTTGGGGTTATAAATGCTCTGTTTATAACGAGCATTCAAAAATGTGGGTATTGTTCCGAGAAAATGCTGATGCTGTTTGGCCAAGAGTAGACAAACTGAACAAGTCGTTGGGGTGGAGATATCTTCATTTTAAGGATGGTTTTATGGATTATTGGAAATAACCATAGTTAAGCCTCATGTACAGGACCTTAAGAAAAAACGTCAATTCAAATCCCTCCCAAAATCCTGCTTTATGTATATTTTATCTGTTTTGTTCGGCGAGAGCTTTTTGACAGAAAATCTATAGCCCATTCCAGCCTCTCTCTTATTTCACTGATGGCTCGGTGCGATTTAGGGAACAGCGCCCTGCTCTTGGTTGACAAAAATCAGCTCTAGTTTGTCGTTGTGCCACCCAGAATGCCGTGCTTATGGGCTCATGGATTGCAACAAACCATTGATCATGTCTTGCTGGGCATGACCCAGTGCTGGAAATAGTGGCAGCGTTATAGCGCCGCTATAGAACTGTTCTGCATGGGGTTGGGGGGACGGCGCCCACCTTTGATACCAAGGCTGATGGGAGATCGGCATATAGTGCACGTTGGCGCCGATGCCTTGGGCCCGCAATTGTTCAAAGAGACGGGGACGCTTCTTAGGAGCCACGTGGTAAACATACAGATGAAAGGCACTGCGCTTTTCTTCACTGAAGTAGCGGTGGAGTAGATTCGGCGTCAATGCTTCGAAGTAACGATGGGCAATCTCACTACGCTTGGCGATCCAGGCGTCAAGATTGCTCATCTGGCTCAACCCCAACGCCGCCTGGATATCTGTCATCCGGTAGTTGAAGCCGAGCATCTGTTGCTCGTAGTACCAGGGGCCGTCCGGTTCATTGATGAAGTCTTCCGGTTCACGGGTGATACCGTGGCTGCGCAGCATGCGCATGGTTTTGGCCAATGCTGGGTCATTGGTCATTGGTCATGGCCATGCCGCCTTCGCCGGTGGTGATGATTTTCACCGGATGGAAGCTGAAGACTGTGATGTCGCTGTAGCGGCCATTGCCGGTCGGTTCGCTGTGATAGCGGGCGCCGAGGGCGTGGCAGGCATCTTCTATGATGCGAAAATCGTACTCCCGGCCCAGACGATGGATCTCTTTCATATCGCAGGGCAAGCCCGCGAAGTGCACCGGAATCACTACCTTGGGCAGGCGTCCTTCCGCCTTGGCAACCATCAGTTTGCGCTCCAGCTCCAGTGCGCACATGTTGCCGGTATCCGGCTCTATGTCGACGAAGTCGACCTGAGCGCCACAATAAAGTGCGCAGTTCGCCGAGGCTACAAAGCTGATGGGGGAGGTCCAGACCCAGTCTCCCGGGCCGACACCCAGAGCCAGACAAGCGATGTGCAGAGCGGCTGTACCCGAGTTCACGGCGACGCCAAAGCATGCGCCACAGTAATCGGCTACTGCTTGCTCGAAGCGAGGAACGACCGGGCCCTGAGTCAGATAATCGGACCTAAGCACCTCGACCACGGCCTCGATATCCGCCTCGCTGATCGACTGTCTGCCGTACGGGATCATTCCATTACCACCTTGTCATTCAACTCTTTTAGCTGGGCCACCGTCAGGAAGTCGCTGTTGTTACGGGAGTTATATTCGAAACCCTGTTCGACCATGACCCCCTTCTCGCCTGCAGCTGTGACTGAGAAGTCATTGTTGCGATTATTGAAATTGATGGTGGGACCGATGATGAAGAAGTCGTCGAACTCGAAGGTGTGATAGGAGTCGTCGGAAGGGCACATCACTTCATGCAACTTCTCACCGGGGCGAATACCGATAATTTCCTGGGCCAGCTGGGGCGCCATGGCGGTAGCCAGGTCGGTGATCCGTACCGAGGGCAGCTTGGGCACGAAGATCTCGCCGCCCTTCATCCTCGGGAAGTTGTTCATCACAAAATCCACTCCTTGCGGCAGGGTGATCCAGAAACGGGTCATCTCGGCATGGGTGATGGGCAGTGTGCTGGCACCCTGGTCTATTCGTTTTTGGAAGAAGGGCACCACTGAGCCGCGTGAACCTACTACATTGCCATAGCGCACCACCGCGAAGCGGGTCGGATCCTGGCCTGCAATGTTGTTGGCTGCCACGAACAGTTTGTCGGAAGCCAGCTTGGTGGCGCCATACAGGTTGATCGGGTTGGCAGCCTTGTCGGTGGAGAGGGCAATCACCTTCTTGACCTGATTGAGCAAGGCGGCCTGAATGACGTTCTCCGCCCCATGAATGTTGGTCTTGATGCACTCCATGGGGTTGTATTCAGCAGCGGGGACCTGCTTGAGCGCGGCCGCGTGCACGACGTAATCGACGCCGCGCATCGCCATGTTCAGCCGGTTGGCATCCCTCACATCCCCGATGAAATAGCGCATGCAGGGGTCGTTGAACACCTGTTGCATCTCGAACGGTTTGAGTTCGTCGCGGGAGTAGATGATGAGCCGCTTCGGCTTGTAGCGTTCCAGTACTGTCTTGACCAGCATCTTGCCAAACGAGCCAGTGCCGCCGGTAATCAATAGGGTTTTATTGTCGAACATGACGGATTCTCGCTAGTGATGCCAAGAGGCAAGCAATATATGTGCCTGGAACTAGTTTAGCCGAAAAGGGCTGGGAGCAGTTTTGTATGATGCCAGTTTTATTCCACTATGAGTGAAGTAACTAGATGATTCATAGAGAAATCCAACCCAGCTCAAACAACTTTATGCGATCTCTGATGCTTTAACAAAAAGCGGAACATCCGGTTCCGCTTTTTTGACGCTTAGCTGGAGAGCAGCACTCTGGCCGAGTTGGCGGGTATGGTCACTTGTACCTGTCCCTGTACCACTTCGTACTTGTCACCGTTGAAGGCATCGGTGAAGCGGCTGGCGGGGCTGGCGGTCTGCCACAACGGCAGGCTGATGGTGCGCGGCTCGGTCGGATGACGGTTGCAGGCGACCACAACTTGATCGCTTTGCAGGGTTCGAGCGAACACATAGCTGTGCGGGCCTGCATAGAGGGTCTGAATGTCACCACGGCGCAGAGCAGGTCGCTGCTTGCGGATCTGGATCAGCCGGCGGTAGTGATCGTGCAGCACGTGGTCCCAGGCCGTGGTCTCCCACGGGAAGCAGCGGCGGCAATCCGGGTCCTTGCCACCGGAGAGGCCGACTTCGTCGCCGTAGTAGATGGAAGGCACGCCGATATAGGTGAGCAGCAGGGTGGCGGCCAGCTGCATCCGTTGTTTGTCCTCTCCCAGCAGATGGAGAAAGCGGGCGGTATCGTGGCTGTCCAGCAGGTTGAACTGGGCCAGCTGGTTCTTGAACGGGATATGAGCTCGTGCCAGCTTGAGCCAGCTGTCCAGCTCCTCGGCGCTGATCTTGATGGGGTGATAGGCAATGTCCTGCCCGGCCAGGAAGGCGCGGATCGGGTGGGCGAAACCATAGTAGTTCATGGCGCCATCCTCCTGATCCCCCTGCAGCCACTGGCTCGCCTCGAAGAAGTGCTCGCCGAGCACATAGGCATCCGGGTTTTCCTGCTTCACGGCGCCGCGAATGGCACGGACATGGCCGTGATTGCCCTCGGCAGTACCGCGCTCCCCCAGCATGTGGATGACGTCAAAGCGCCAGCCGTCTATCTGGTAGGGTGCCCGCATCCAGTAGCGCAGTATGGCGTCGTCGGCGCGATAGATAGCGTCCTGTACCTGCTCGCTGGAGAAGTCGAGCTTGGGCAGGCTGCGGATCCCTTTCCAGCTGACATAGTCCCCTTCGTTGTCAAAGGTGTAGAAGCTGCGCCACGGTGAATCCGGGTTGCTGTTGGCGCCCTGTGGCGGGCAAAACCAGGGGTGCTGGGTCGAGGTATGGTTGACCACTGCATCCAGAATGATCTTCATGCCGCGCTGGTGCAGGTTGCGGGTCAGCTCGGCGAACTGTGCATTGCTGCCGAGGTGGGCATCGACCTTGAAGTAGTCCTGGGTATCGTACTTGTGGTTGCTCGGCGAATCGAAGATGGGGTTGAGGTAGAGCGCCGTGACCCCGAGAGATTGCAGATAGTGCAGCTTGGCATCTATTCCCGCTAGGTCCCCGCCGTAAAACTCACAGGCGCCGAGTCCCTCTTCGTGACGGCTGACCGGCTCACCCCACACCTTGCTGATCACCGCCTTGCCTCTGTATTCGTATTCATGATGCTTCACGCTCAGGGCCGGATCGCCGTTGCAAAAGCGGTCGGGAAAGATCTGGTAGAACACCTGATCCTGCACCCAGGCTGGCGGCTGGTGCAGGCTGTTGAAACGAAAGTGCTGCTCCCGAGGCGGCATGGCCGAGCTGACGCCAGCGCCGTGCAACCACCACTGCTCCTCATCGGTCAGGCATTTGAAGCAGTAGAGATGGATATCCTGCCCTTTGATCAGTGGCAATGTGACTTGCCACACCTGCAATCTGTCCCGGGTCGAGACTGGCGTCATCGCCAGCAGGTACTCTTCGTTGTCAGGTTCGTGGCGCAGCCACACCTCCCGGATCGGGGCATCCAGCTCGCTGAACAGGGTGAGTTGCAAGCTGTCGGCGCTCTCTTTGAACCAGGGCGCCACCTGGGGATGATACAGAAATGGATGGGTCATGAGTGCTTATTGAGTCAGAAGGTCGGCGAGGGCATTACCCTGTTCGTGAAGCGTTTCGAGCTGGCCTGCCAGTGATTTGGGATCCAGTCCCAGCTGGTCGGCAAGCGGCTTGGGGAAACGGGCAATGATGGCCTGGGCGGGCACGCCCGCATTCCAGGCGAAGGAGATGAAGACGGCGAGCCGGATCAGCACCGCCTCCTTGCTGACCGGATCGTGGGAGAGGGGATCCAGCTGCTGGGAGATGGCATCGACGAAGGCTTCCGACAGGTTCCAGCGCCGTGCCAGTTCGGCACCGAGCTGGGCATAGTCGTACCCCAGCATCTCCCGTTGGGCCTCTACCCGGCTGCTCCCCTTCTGGATCGCCATATTGATGAGCTCGGCCTCTTCCGGCAGTGTGCTCTGGATAAGCAGCTCACCTATGTTGTGGATCAGGGCACAGGTAAAGGCGGTCTCGGGATCCAGCACCTTGGCCTCCTGGGCCAGGGTCTTGGCGATGGTGGCAACCTGGAAGGTCTCGGTCCAGAACTTGTTCTTGTCAAAGCTGGGGGGGGCCTTGAAGGTGCCTATGATGCCGGAGGCGACCACCACGGAGCGCAACCGGTTGAAACCGAGGCGGATAACCGCCTGCTCGATGGAGGTGACATCATTGCCACGGCGCAGGGCGGCCGAGTTGGCCATCCGCAGCACCTTGACGCTGATCACCTGGTCCATGGCGATCTTGCCCGCTATCTGGTCGATACGGGCATTTTCATCGCTGAAACTCTGCATCAACTCATGCAGCAGCTGCGGAATAGTGGGGAGTTGTTTGATCTTGTCAAACAGACGATCCATCGACATGGCTGAGGCAGCCTCCATTGCGAGCACTGCCTCATATTGTGCCACAGGCGGGACACTTGTTCCTGTTTGTGATGCCGGTTTCGTGAGCACGAGGGTCTGTTGATGTGCAGTCCCGACCGCAATTGAGTCAGTTTTACGCCGGCAGACAACCGCGCTTATAGCACCCAGTCACGCAAGGTGTATTCCAAACTGTGCTGTTTCCCCTTCAGGATCAAGGTCTGGGTGGTGCCGCTCAGGGTGGCGCCTTCGAGCAGTGTGGTGATGACTGCCTGCTCTATGGTGTCGAGCGGAGCCTGACAGGCCATCTCGGTACTGCCGAGGCTGGTAACCCAGAATCTGTCGCCCTCGAGGTGGCCCTGGCCGAAGTAGCGGTTGCAACCAGCGATACCGTTGACGGTGAAGTGTTCACCTATCTCGAAATCGGGTGGATTGTCGCGGGAGGCCGCAATGGCCTGGCCATCCAGCTTGTCGAGCACCCAGTGATGATGCTGCAAGTCTTGCTGAACGAACGAGGGGGTACTGCTGCAGGCGCTGAGCAGGAGCAGGGCGAGCAGCAGTAGCAGGAATCTGGGCATGGAAGGGCTCCGGTAGTGGGAGCGACAAGCATACCTCCTGCGCCGTCCCCGGGGCAGGGCGAGGGGAGCCGACCCCGACTGCTTCTGTCGTCCTGTGAGTCAGCCCTGTGTCGTTAAATGGCAACACCTTGCCGTGATCGGGATGCGTTCGATGCTGAAAAGGCGATAAGAGCGCTTATCGCCTCTGTCTCCGTGAGGTGAAACTGCAGGTTTCAGTCAGCGAACAGGCGTGCGGCATAACGAGCGAGTCCTGCCGCCACCGAGCCGAAGTCATCGCCACCCTCAAGCGGAATGGTGGGCAACTTCTGACGAATAAAGGCGGCGATCAGCGGCGAACGGGCGCTGCCGCCGGTGACGAAGATGCGGTCCGGCTGCACTCCTGCATTGGCAATGGCTTCGTCCATCAGCTCGCCAATCTTCTCCAGCAGCAGGGCAGAGGCGCTGGCCAGCTGTTCACGACTGAGCTCGGCTTCCAGCCCCTTCTCCAGTTCACTCAGGGATTGGCGATTCAGCTCCTGCTCCGAGAGGGCGATCTTGCCCTGCTCGGCACGCCATACCAGCTGGTGGCTCAGTTTGTGAGCGCGCAGATTGGCCAGCCGTCCCAGTTTGCTGCCCGGCAGGCTGTCGAGCTGCAGATCCTGCAGCTGACGCGCGGTATCCAGGCTGTAGAAACGGCCCTGGGCGCTGACGTCGTTGATGGCGGCGGCATCCCAGAACAGCGGGTGAGGCAGCGGTTTACCGGTCTTGAGGGTCTCGTGCATGCCGAGCAGCGGCATCATGCCTTCCACTGTCAGCCTGATATCGAAGTCATTGCCGCCGATGCGCTGGCCGCTGTGGCCGAGCAGATCGCCGCTGCGATCCAGCTGGTCGCGATGGCTCGGGCCCATGCGCAGCATGGAGCAGTCTGTGGTGCCGCCGCCGATATCCACCACCAGCACGACGGCGTCTTCATCCAGCCGCGCCTCGAACTCGAAACCGGCCGCAACGGGTTCATAAAGGAACTCCACCTGCTCGAACCCGGCTAGACGGGCCGCCTCGGTCAGGATGGCGATGGCCTGCCTGTTGCTCTCTTCCCCTGCCAGCCCCTGAAAGTTGACCGGTCGACCTATCACGGCGCGGCGTACCTGAGTGCCAAGCTGCTGCTCCGCCTCGCGGCGTACGTGCAGCATCATGGCGCAGACGATGTCTTCGAACAGGGCGATCTGGGGAACCTTGAGGCCGTAGGCGCCGAGGAAGGATTTCGGCGACTTGATGTAATAGCCATCGTCCGGCTCCTCCAGATAGCGCTCCAGCGCCGCAGCGCCGAAGCTGAGTTCGTCGATCAGCCCCTCTTCCCGCATCTGGCGGCGTACCGCCTGGGCACGGGTAACCACAGGGCCGCGCAGTTTGAGGTATTCGGCCTGCTGGGCCGGTGCCAGCCCTTCGGCCAGCAGGCCGGCGATGGCGTCTCTGTGGGGGGCGTGCAGCGTGGAGGGGAGATAGCGGGAACCGCCCAGAGTCAGCAGCCTGGGGCTGCCTTGTTCCATCACGGCGACGGCACAGTTGGAAGTACCGTAATCAAATCCGATAAACATGGGCAGCCAGACTCCTGAATAAAAAAGGGCAGGTAGCCTACCCGATGACGTCGGGTCTCACAACCCGGCACCCCGGATATTGAGGTCGCAGGGGGAAATACATAAGGGGGAGCATGTCTGTGTGGAAAACAGAGGGAAGGGCTCCCTCTGTCGTTCATGGCTACGGGTGCGAGAGGATTACTCCACCTCGTTGTCGCTATGGCCCAGGCTCTCTATGGCCTTGAGGTTGCCGAGGGTGGTATCGGCGATGGCGTGCAGTGCCTCGCGGGTCAGGAAGGCCTGATGGCCGGTAAACAGCACGTTGTGACAGGCGGAGAGGCGGCGGAACACGTCATCGGTGATCACCTCGTTGGACTTGTCGGAGAAGAAGAGGTCTTCCTCTTCCTCATAGACGTCCAGCCCCAGGGCACCGATACGGGCGGTCTTGAGTGCCTCTATGGCGGCGTTGGAGTCGAGCAGGCCGCCCCGGCTGGTGTTGATGATCATAACGCCATCCTTCATCTTGGCGAACGCCTCCTTGTTCAGCAGGTGATAGTTCTCCTTGAACAGCGGGCAGTGCAGGCTGATGACATCGGACTGGCGGAACAGGGTGTCGAGATCCACGTACTCGGCACCCAAGTCGATGGCCGCCTGACTCGGGTAGGGATCGCTTACCAGCAGACGCATGCCAAAGCCCTTGAGGATGCGCAGGGTGGCGATGCCGATCTTGCCGGTGCCGATAATGCCGGCGGTGCGGCCATGCATATTGAAGCCGACCAGCCCCTCCAGCGAGAAGTTGGCATCGCGGGTGCGCTGATAGGCTTTATGAATGCGGCGGTTTAGGGTCATCATCAGCCCCACCGCATGTTCGGCAACGGCTTCGGGGGAGTAGGCGGGGACCCGTACCACTTTCAACCCCAGCTCCTTGGCGGCAGCCAGATCCACATTGTTGTAACCGGCACAGCGCAGGGCGATGACCTTGGTGCCGTTGGCCGCCAGCTCGGTCAGCACTTCCCGGTCGGCGTCGTCATTGACGAACAGGCACACCACGGGGAAGCCGTGGGCCAACCGGGCTGTCTTGGCCTCCAGCCGTACGTCGAAGAACTCCAGCTCATAGCCATACTGGCTGTTGGCCTGATTGAAGTGTTCCTTGTCGTAGCTCTTGGTACTGAAAACGGCGACTTTCATGGTGTGCTCTCCGCAAATAATGATGTAGTTAAATTACAACAAATGTGGGCCGTCATCACGGGATAAATGGGGCCGATTCAGCCCCATGGCATGATGGGAACCGCACTCACTGCGCTTTTATACGAACCATCTACCAATTTGGTGCTGTAGGTCAGATAAACCAGCGTATTGCGCTTTTCGTCGTAAAAACGCACCACTTTCTGCTCCTTGAACACCAGTGAGGTGCTGACATCGAACACCTCCTCCCCTGCCTTCAGCTTGGCAGGCAGTGAGATGGGGCCAGTCTGATGGCAGGAAAGCGAGGCGTGAGAGGGATCTTCCGCCAGTCCCAGCCCGCCTTTGACGCCACCGGTTTTGGGGCGTGCCAGGTAGCAGGCAATGCCGGCGATTTTGGGGTCATCGAACGCTTCCACCAGGATCTTGTGGTTGGGGCCGAACAGTTTGAAGGCGGTACTCACCTCCCCGATAGGGTCGGCCTTGTCGGCCAGGGCCGGCATTGCCATCAGACAGCACGCCAGCAGCAGGCCTGTATTCATGTTTCGCATATGGTTTCCTTGGGTTGTCAGCAGCGGGCAAGGCGCGATCCCGGCACTCTGGCTGCCACGACCCCGCTTGCCTCAGAGGGCTGTCTGCCCCCAGTCCCTGATGGCCGGGGGATAATCCCGGCGGTGATGTCAGTGCCGCTCAACGCGCATGCCGTTCTAACACTGTTACCGCGGAGGATACTCCCAATATTGGGCTGGAATACTGTTGAGCAAGGGGGTCATGTCCGGGTTGGGGAGCTGAATGGTGACCCGCTTCGCCAGATTGGCGCTGGCGAGGGCTTCACGGATCTTGGGATTCTCACGGAAGAAGGTCATGAAGCTGCCATCGGCATAGGCCCGTTCCAGCCCTGTCTGGATCGCCTTGGCCAGTTTGGGGTACTCGGGGCAGACGAAAAAGAACTCGGCAAAGGGATAGCGGATCAGCAGGCGCTGATCGATGACCAGATTGGGGTATTGCGCCACCAGTTCGCTGCGCTCGGCAAAGATCTCCACCAGACTGCGCGGGAAGAAATCGAGCTTGTCGCCGTCGTTTATGAGACGAAACAGCGTGCTGTAGCGACCGGAATAAGTCGGGATACCGGCGTTTTCCAGGATCTTGTTGTCAGCCCAGCCCACACCTTGTGCCGCTTTCAATTGCTTGAGATCGGCCAGCGAATTGATCCGGTTGAACTTCTCCTGAGCGTCGCTGTGGATGAAGGAGAGGCGCAGGCCTTCCAGACCGCGAAACAGCGGGATCGGGACGGCAATGAGGGAGGATTCTAGTGCGCTGGAGGTACCCATCCAGAATACATTGATGGTCTTTCCCTTGCTCAGCTGTTGCTGCAGGCTGTACTGGTTGAGGTTGAGTTCGACCTGCTCGATGCGAAACGGCTGTCCGGCATGTGTCAGCGCCAGTTCCAGCAGTTTGAGTTGATATTCCTTGTCGAGATCGTTGATTGGTCGGCTGGGAACCTTGACCGTGAGGGTCTGTGCTTGTGCCAGCAACGGCAGACACAAGCACAGTCTGAGGAACCATTTCACTCTCTGCTCTCCTGTAGAATCCGGGACTTGCCCGGAGTCTAACAGAAGAATCAGGCAACGCGACGGTACACGTGAGTGTCGTTGAATTCCTTGGTACTCTGGCATTCAACGCAGAAGCGGGACTCGGGACGAGCCTGCAGCCGCTTGAGAGAAATCTCGTCACCGCAAGATTCGCAGTAACCAAAATCCCCTTCGTTGATACGCCTTAACGCACCCTGCAGCTTGCGCAGGTGCAACTTGTCATGCTCGATGCGGTTCAGCTCCAGACGACGGGCTTCCTCGATACTGGCACGGTCAATTTCATCAGCCATCTCGTTGGTATCGGTGGCGATGGCCTGGCTGGCCTGGGAGTTGAGGCGATCTTCGAGTTCGAGGATCTGACGCTCGATCTGCCCCTTGTAAAAGGCCAGTTGGTCTTTAGTCATGAAATCACACATACGGTTTACTACCAGTCAGTTACTAACCCAATTATCCCTGTTTATGGGGGCTGTCTGCCTGCAGACCAAGCCCTGTGTCCTGAATTTGCACCAAATCCAAGCAGGAGAGTGCAAATCAGGGCGGGCCTTGTACCAAAAAAATGCAGGCATGCAAAGCAAATAGGATAAGGATTGTGCGCCCTTGCAAAAAAATGACCTGATTCGGACAGGGTCTGACTGAGAACATGGGGGATCCTGCCCCCTCGTTGGCATCGGCCTTGCAGTGGGTCCTGGGTGAGCCAAGGTGTTTAGTATTTGGTGCCGACATGGTCATTATATGCACCGTTATTTATAATTTTTTAAACACCACCGCTTGACATCAGCCTTAACGGCGGGCTTTTATGGTGTTGTTGATTACAAGTTGATAACAAGGGTGTTCCATATACTAGACACCCTTGCCAATGGCAATCGTAAAGTCGGGGTTTAACATGGACAGTATCAAGGGCTGGATGGAGAGCAATCGCATCACGGAAGTGGAGTGCCTGTTTCCGGATTTCACCGGTAATGCCCGAGGCAAGATCATTCCAGCCAACAAATTTTTGCGCGAAGGGGGCATGCGGCTGCCCGAGGTCATCTTCACCCAGACGGTGACCGGCGAGTACCCGGATGACGACAGCATGATAGACCCGCTGGAGCGGGACATGCAGCTCTACCCGGACCCCAACACCATTCGTTTCGTGCCCTGGGCGCTGGAGCCGACCGCTCAGGTGATCCACGACTGTTTCGACATCAATGGCAACCTTATCGACATAGCGCCGCGTTCGGTGCTGCGTCGGGTCCTGTCATTTTATGAGAAACAGGGCTGGAAGCCGGTGGTCGCCCCCGAGCTCGAATTCTACCTGGTCAAGCGCAACGAAGACCCCGACTATCCTCTGGTACCGCCCATTGGCCGCAATGGCCGCCCGGAGACTGCCCGCCAGTCGTTCAGCATCGATGCGGTCAACGAATTCGACCCCATCTTCGAGGACATGTACGACTACTGCGAGGCGCAGGAACTGGAAGTGGACACCCTTATCCACGAATCTGGCGCCGCCCAGATGGAGATCAACTTCCTGCACGGCGATGCCATCGATCTGGCCGATCAGGTGTTCCTGTTCAAGCGCACCATGCGGGAAGCGGCTCACCGTCACGGCATCTATGCCACCTTTATGGCCAAGCCGATGAGCGACGAGCCGGGCTCCGCCATGCACATCCACCAGAGCCTGGAAGATGTGAACGGTCGCAATCTGTTCGGCACGGACAATGGCGGCAATAGCGAGCAGTTCATGCACTTTATCGCTGGTCTGCAGAAATACACGCCAGCCGTGACTGCCTTGCTGGCGCCGAACGTCAACTCCTATCGTCGGCTCACCTTTGGCGAGAGCGCGCCGCGCAACGTGCAGTGGGGTGTAGAGAACCGCACCTGTGGCCTGCGGGTGCCCTTCTCCGATGCCAGTGCCCGCCGGGTAGAGAACCGTTTTGCTGGCGCCGATGCCAACCCCTATCTGGCACTGGCTGCGACCCTGGCCTGCGGCTACCTCGGCATGATGGAAAAGCTGGAGCCGTTGCCGGAAATGAAGTCGAGCGCCTATGACCTGCCTTACAGTCTGCCCCGTTCGCTGGAAGAGGCCCTGAGCCATCTTGAGCAGTGCGAGCCCATCAAGGAGATGCTGGGGGAGCGTTTTATCCGCGCCTTCGTGGCTGTCAAGCGCAAGGAGTACGAGACCTACTTCGGGGTGATAAGCCGCTGGGAACGGGAGTTCCTGCTGCTGAACGTGTGATTCCGGGGGCGTGCCAGCCCTTACTGCGGGGGAGGCCAGACCCGGCCTCTCCTGTCCTTGTATCGAAGACACCAGAAAGCGAGCCAGGTGGCAGCATGCCACCTGAGAGTGGCAGTGACTGAAAGAGCGTCTGCCACCCGGATTGATTGACGAAAGAGTCCCGCTTAAATCGAAGGAACCGAGGAGCAAATACAATGCAGCACACGACACGACACGTGAGTGGCAGCAGCTGGATGCCAGCCACCACCTGCATCCCTTTACCGATTTTCAGGCGCTGAACCAGAAGGGCAGCCGCATCATCACCAGGGCCGAAGGCATCTATCTGGAAGACTCCGACGGGCGTCGCATTCTGGACGGTATGGCGGGACTCTGGTGCGTCAACATGGGCTACGGTCGTCAGGAGCTGGTGGAGGCTGCCACCAAACAGATGCAGCAACTGCCCTACTACAACCTTTTCTTTCAGACCGCACACCCTCCTGTGATCGAGTTGGCGACCCTGCTGGCCGAGGTGACTCCGCCCCATCTCAATCATGTCTTCTTCACCGGTTCTGGCTCCGAGTGCAACGATACAGTGCTGCGCATGGTGCGCCACTACTGGGCCAGCAAGGGGCAGCCGGACAAGCAGGTGATCATCAGCCGCCACAACGCCTATCACGGCTCCACCGTGGCGGGTGCCAGTCTGGGTGGCATGAAGGGGATGCACGCCCAGGGCGGCCTGCCTATTCCCGGCATAGTACACATCGATCAGCCCTATCACTTCGGCGAGGGGCAGGGCATGAGTGCCCACGAGTTCGGTCTGGAGCGTGCCCGCCAGCTGGAGCAGAAGATCCTGGAACTGGGGGTGGACAAGGTGGCCGCCTTCATCGGCGAGCCCATTCAGGGCGCCGGCGGCGTCATCATTCCGCCCGACAGCTACTGGCCCGAGATCCAGCGTATCTGCGATCACTACGGCATCCTGCTCATTGCCGACGAGGTGATCTGCGGCTTTGGCCGTACCGGTCACTGGTTCGCCAGCGAGGGATTCGGCATCAAGCCGGACCTTATGTGCTTGGCCAAGGGCATCACCTCAGGTTATCTGCCCATGGGGGCCGTGATGGTGGGGGATCGCGTTGCCAGGGTGCTGGTGGAGGAGGGCGGCGAATTCAACCACGGCTTCACCTATTCCGGTCATCCGGTGGCCTGCGCCGTCGCCATTGCCAACATTAAGCTTATGCAAAGCGAAAGCATAGTTAAGCGAATTCATGATACTATCGGCCCCTATTTGCAGCGCCGCTGGCGCGAACTGGCAGACCATCCGCTGGTGGGCGAAACCCGTGGCAAAGGCCTGGTGGCCGCGCTGGAAATAGTGCAGGACAAGCAGACCAACAGCCGCTTCCCGGCTGGGCTGCAAGCCGGCATGACCTGCCGGGAATTCTGCTTTAACAATGGCTTGGTGATGCGGGCGGTCGGCGATACCATGATCATATCGCCCCCCTTGGTCATCACCGAGGAACAGGTGGATGAATTGGTCAATCTGGCCAGGCTCAGTCTGGATCTGACGGCGGCAAAGCTGAAAGGGTAGGCGGGGGCTGGGCAGGTTGGCTTGCGCATATAATTTGCTTAGGAGACAAGGACGATGTCTTTCAAAACGGGAATGATTGCCGCTTCTGTGGCGCTGGTCATGGCAAGTACCGGTGCGATGGCCAACGAGAAGGTGTTGCACGTCTATAACTGGAGCGACTATATCGCGCCGGAGACCCTGGAAAACTTCCAGAAAGAGACGGGCATCAAGGTGGTATACGACGTGTTCGACAGCAACGAGGTGCTGGAAGCCAAGTTGCTGGCGGGCAGTTCAGGTTACGACATAGTCGTGCCGTCCAACCCCTTCCTGGCCAAGCAAATCAAGGCGGGCGTGTTCCAGAAACTGGACAAGTCCAAACTATCCAATTGGCAAAATATGGATGCCGACCTGTTGAAGGCGCTCGAACCGAGTGACCCGGGCAACCAGTACTCCATTCCTTACCTGTGGGGCACCATCGGCTATGCCTACAACGCCGAGAAGGTAAAAACCGTGTTGGGCAAGGATGCGCCGGTCAACTCCTGGGATCTGGTGTTCAAACCGGAGAACATGGCCAAGTTGAAGGAGTGCGGTGTCTCCTTCCTCGACTCACCGACCGAAATGCTGCCGGCCGCCCTGCAATATCTGGGCTTCAAACCGGATAGCCAGAAGCCGGACGAGTTGAAGCAGGCAGAGGCACTGTTCCTCTCCATCCGCCCCTATACCGCCTATTTCCACTCCTCCAAGTACATCTCGGATCTGGCCAACGGCAACCTCTGCGTCGCGGTCGGCTATTCCGGTGACTTGCAGCAGTCCAAGGCGCGGGCGGCGGAAGCCAACAACGGCGTGGCGCTGACCTACACCATTCCGAAAGAGGGGGCGGGCAGCTTCTTTGACATGATCGCCATTCCGGCTGATGCCAAGAATGCGGAGGCGGCTCACACCTTTATCAACTACCTGATGAAGCCAGAGGTGATCGCCAGCATCACCAACTTTGTGCAGTTCCCGAATGGCAACAAGGCCGCGACGCCCCTGGTGGATGAGGCTATCCGTACCGACCCGGGTATCTACCCCAACGCCGAGACGCTGCAGAAGATCTATACCTTCCCGGATCTGCCGGCCAAGGTGCAGCGTCTGATGACCCGCAGCTGGACCAAGATCAAGTCTGGCAAGTAAGTGACGAGTACCCCTCCCGGTCTGCAGTTCGGCCGGGAGGGTGGTGACAACCCGACAGGTTGAACGGCGCGTATGGATGCGCAGCTGGCATACCAAAACAGATGAGGACTGATACGTGCACACAACCAAGACAGTGACTATGACCCTGGCCCTGGGGTTGGCAAGCCTGGCTCATGCCGCCCCCGTGGTTCATTTCTACAACTGGTCCGATTATATCGGTGAAACCACCCTCAGCGATTTCCAGCAGGCGACCGGGATCAAGACCGTCTATGACGTGTTTGACTCCAACGAGACCCTGGAAGGCAAGTTGCTGACCGGACGCACTGGTTACGATCTGGTGGTGCCTTCCAACAACTTCCTGGCCAAGCAGATCACGGCAGGCGCATTCCAGAAGCTGGATCCCGCCCTGCTGCCCAATCTGGTCAACCTGGATCCCGTCTTGCTCAAGCAGCTCGACAAGGTGGATCCGGGTCACCAATACGCAGTCCCCTACCTGTGGGGAACCAACGGCATCGGTTACAACGTCGACAAGATCAAGGATGTGCTGGGAGTCGACAAGATTGACTCCTGGGCTGTGATTTTCGAACCGGAAAATATGCAGAAGCTGTCCCGCTGCGGTGTTGCCTTCCTCGACTCTGCGGACGAGATGATCCCGGCCGTGCTCAACTACCTCGGACTCGATCCCAACAGTCATAAGCCGGAAGATATCAAGCGTGCCGAGGAACAGTTGCTGAAGGTGCGGCCCTATGTGACCTATTTTCACTCATCCAAGTACATAGGCGATCTCGCCAATGGCGACATCTGTGTCGCGGCGGGCTTCTCCGGCGACATATTGCAGGCAGCGGCCCGTGCCGACGAGGCGGGCAAGGGGATCAATATTGCCTACAGCATCCCGAAAGAGGGGGGCAATCTCTGGTTTGACATGATGGCTATCCCGGCGGATGCCACCAATGTGAAAGAGGCGCATGCCCTCATCAACTATGTGCTCCAGCCCGAAGTGATCGCCAAGGTCAGCAACTATGTGGGCTATGCGAATCCCAATGCCAAGGCGGGAGAGTACATGGACGAGAGCGTGCGAGATGACGAGTCAGTCTATCCACCCCAGGCGGTGCTGGAACGGCTCTATGTGCAGCAAGCGCATCCCCGGGCGGTGCAGCGTCTGATCACCCGGAGTTGGACCAAGATCAAGTCCGGAACCTAACCTTGGCGCCCACCCCGGGGCGCCAGATTGTTTTATGGATCGGCCAAAGGCCGGTATCACGTTTGGGAGTTTGGTAATGGCGATAGCCTCCAGTGCCTACAAGAAAGCCCTCGAGGGCAACCAGCAGCGCAAAGAAGTGCTGGTCAAAATAGATCGGGTAAGCAAGCAGTTCGATGAAACGCTGGCGGTCGACAACGTGTCCCTCAACATCCACAAGGGGGAGATCTTCGCCTTGCTGGGAGGGTCCGGCTCCGGCAAATCGACCCTGCTGCGGATGTTAGCGGGATTCGAGCGCCCCACAGAGGGGCGGCTGTTCCTCGATGGCGTCGACATCACCGACATGCCGCCTTATGAACGTCCCATCAACATGATGTTCCAGTCCTATGCCCTGTTCCCCCACATGACGGTGGCGCAGAATATCGCCTTTGGCCTCAAGCAGGATGGCCTGCCCAAGGCGGAGGTGGATGCGCGGGTGGAAGAGATGCTCAAGCTGGTGCAGATGGCCCAGTATGCGCGCCGCAAGCCACATCAGCTCTCCGGTGGTCAGCGTCAGCGGGTCGCTCTGGCTCGTTCCCTGGCCAAGCGCCCCAAGCTGTTGCTGCTGGACGAACCCATGGGGGCGCTGGACAAGAAACTGCGTTCACAGATGCAACTGGAGCTGGTGGAGATCATAGAGCGGGTCGGCGTAACCTGCGTCATGGTGACCCATGATCAGGAAGAGGCCATGACCATGGCCGAGCGGATCGCCATCATGCACCTCGGCTGCATCGAGCAGATAGGCAGCCCGATGGATATCTACGAAACCCCGGCTAGTCGGCTGGTGTGCGAGTTCATCGGCAACGTCAACCTGTTTGACGGCCTGCTGGTGGAGGATGAGCAGGACCATGCCACCATCGCTTGCGCCGATCTGGAACAGCCCATCTACGTGGGCCACGGCATCAGCTCCCGCGCCGAGAACAAGAAGGTGACCTACGCGCTGCGGCCGGAAAAACTGCTGATGAGTACCCAGAAACCGACCGAGATCGAGCATCCGGACTTCAACTGGACCAAGGGTGAGGTCTATGACATCGCCTATCTGGGTGGTCACTCGGTTTATCATATCCAGCTGCCCTCGGGCAAAATCGTTCAGGCTTTCATCGCCAATGCCGAACGCCACGGCAAGCGGCCAACCTGGGATGACCAGGTGTTCCTCTATTGGGAAGATGACAGCGGCGTGGTGCTGCAATCATGAAGGCATTGAGACGACTGAAGCGACTGGGTGGGCGCCAGCTGGTGATCGGCATTCCGTTCTTCTGGCTGTTCCTCTTCTTCCTGCTGCCCTTCATCATAGTGGTGAAGATCAGCTTCGCCGAAGCGGACGTGGCGATCCCGCCTTATACCGACGTGGTGAGCTGGGCCGACAATCAGCTCACCATACTGCTCAACCTGGGCAACTACCTGTTGCTGCAGGAAGATGAGCTCTACATAGCAGCCTATATCGGCTCTCTCAAGATAGCCTTCATCAGCACAGTGCTCTGTCTGTTGATCGGCTATCCCATGGCTTACACCATAGCGCGCGCCAACAAGGAGACCCAGACGGTCTTGTTGTTGCTCATCATGATGCCAACTTGGACCGCTATTCTGATCCGGGTCTACGCCTGGATGGGGATCCTCAGCAACAACGGCCTGCTAAACAGCCTGTTGATGGGCATCGGCCTCATCGACGAACCGCTGCAGATCCTCAACACCAACCTGGCTGTCTACATCGGCATCGTTTACTCCTACCTGCCGTTCATGGTGCTGCCGCTCTATGCCAATCTGGTCAAGCATGACCAGAGTCTGCTGGAGGCAGCCTCCGATCTCGGTGCCCGCAACCTGACACGCTTCTGGCGGATCACTGTGCCCCTCTCCAAGAACGGCATCATTGCCGGCTGCATGCTGGTGTTTATCCCGGTCGTGGGTGAGTTCGTGATCCCGGAGCTGCTTGGTGGCCCGGAGACCCTGATGATCGGCAAGGTGCTGTGGCAGGAGTTCTTCAACAACCGCGACTGGCCGGTGGCCTCTGCCCTGGCGGTAGTGATGCTGGCGGTGCTGATAGTCCCCATCATCCTGTTTAACCGCAACCAGGCTAAGGAATTGGAGGGCAAGGTATGAAACGTTTCGGTTTTGCCAAGATGATGCTGTGGCTGGGGTTGCTGTTTATCTACCTGCCCATGGTCATCATGGTGATCTACTCCTTCAACTCCTCCAAGCTGGTGACGGTGTGGGGAGGTTGGTCCCTCAAGTGGTACTTCGGCCTGCTCGATAACAAGCAGCTGATTGGATCCGTGCTGCGCTCGCTGGAGATAGCGCTCTACACTGCGGTTGCTGCCGTGGCCCTGGGGACTGTGGCTGCCTTCGTGCTGACCCGGATCCCGCACTTCCGTGGCCGGACTCTGTTCGGCGGCATGGTGACGGCACCCCTGGTGATGCCCGAAGTGATCACGGGTCTGTCGCTGTTGCTGCTGTTCGTCGCCATGGCGCAACTGGTGGGCTGGCCTGCCGAGCGTGGCATGCTGACCATCTGGATTGCCCATACCACCTTCTGTACCGCCTATGTGGCGATCGTGGTGTCGGCGCGACTGCGGGAGCTGGATCTCTCCATCGAGGAGGCGGCCATGGACCTGGGAGCCAAGCCCTGGAAGGTGTTCTTCCTGATCACCATCCCCATGATCGCTCCTTCGCTGGCGGCGGGCGGCATGATGTCGTTTGCCCTGTCGCTGGATGATCTGGTGCTGGCGAGCTTTGTCTCGGGGCCGGGCGCGACCACCTTGCCGATGGAAGTTTTCTCGGCAGTGCGGCTCGGGGTGAAACCCGAGATCAACGCTGTGGCCAGCCTGATCCTGCTGTCAGTGTCGCTGTTCACCTTCAGCAGCTGGTATCTGATGGCTAGGGCGGAAAAGCGTCGCCGCGCCGAGATCGCCATGACCACCCAGATGCAGGCAGTCGCCTGACCTCGTGCTAATATCCGCATTCTCTCGTCAATCTGGAGGATGAGAATGCGGATCTTCATCTTTAGTGGCCAGGGTACCGAACTGGTACCGGGCTTGGTCAGTGCCATCAACAAGCAAGCCACTACCATACCGCTCTGGTGCGGTTTTGGCGGCCTGGGTGGTGATGAGCAAAGTGACCCACGTCATCATGGCGGCCCGGATAGGGCGCTGCACTACTACCCTGCCGATCACTACCCCTGGTGGCACAACTGGCAAACCGCCATGGGCCTTGCTGCGCCCCGCACACCCTGGCAACCAGCCGCTTTTGGCGAGAATCTGTCCGGCCTTGGGTTGACCGAGGAGCAGGCCTGTATTGGTGATGTCTATCGGCTCGGTGAGGCGCTGATCCAGATAAGCCAGCCCAGGTCCCCTTGTTTCAAACTGAACCTGCGCTTTGGTTACCCCCAGCTCTCTCAGGTGATGCAACTCAGTGTTCGCTGTGGCTGGTTGTTGCGGGTGCTGGAGGAGGGCACGGTCGCACCGCAGGAGACGATGGAGCTGGTCGACAGACCCTATCCTGCTCTGACCGTGAAGCGCACCGCCGACATATTGTTCAACCAGGTGCGCCACGAAGCGGATCTGCTGTTGCTGCTGGAAAACCCGGCGCTTTCCCCCAATTGGCGCCAGCATGCGGCTAACTGGCTGGAACATGGTGTGGTGGCTGATTGGCAGCGCCGTTTGCTGGGCCCGGCCGAATTTCAGTTTTCCTGAGGTAGGTTGGAAAAATGTCACAGCGGTGCACCCTTTCTGTGAACCCTGGGCCAAAGCGTTGAATAGTTGAACCAATGGCCACTTTTTTCCTGTCAAACGTAAAAAAGGCTTGTGTCATGTCAGGGCTTTAGGTAAATTCTCGCCCCGCAGACATCGGTGTGTAGCGCAGCTTGGTAGCGCACTTCGTTCGGGACGAAGGGGTCGGAGGTTCGAATCCTCTCACACCGACCATATTAGAAAAGGCCGCTCAATGAGCGGCCTTTTCGCATCTGGATTTTGCTGATCCTCGGTACGAGAAATATTGCTGGTTGTGACCGAGGCATATCGATACCGAGACAGCTTTTCTTTTCTCTTTCCTCTTGTCTCTTCTTGCCGTCGTGTTGCGCAGCCATTAAAAGGGCCACCGCTCGGTGGCCCATGGGGGGAGTCTGATCCTGACTCCGGCACTCTAGATTGTGGCAATCTCGCTATGGGTCTTGTCTATGGTGCCCTCCTTGCGCGCCAGGCGCTTACTCAGATATGCCAATGCTGATGCCGCAATGCCTTGAAGCTGTGTTGAGGTTGCAAGGCCGCGTGCTTGGGGTACTCACTAATGAAATGTTCGATTCCCTCCATCAGTTGTGAACGTAATGAAGACACGGGCTCATGCCAGGCTTGCAGGCATAAATGGCCGGGGATCAACTGCTCCTGATAATCTTCCAGCAGCTGTTCTGGCCAGGGTTCAATACCGGAATTGCGTTGCAGTAGATAATGGGCGGCGGGTTCACGGGCATAAATGAACTGAATCTGGGCCAGATCGCGTTGGCTTAGCGTTTGACTGTTTATGTGACAGGTCAAATATTTTCCCGTCTTCAGATCCAAGAAGTGACCGCGTTGCCGACAGGCTACGATGCGATACCAGGGCAGGTGCGAACAGAGAGAGTATCCCTCAAGCTCCTGTTCCAGCCAGTGGCGACACTCGGGTGTCTGCACCTCGTCGAGCATGGACTCGAGCTGTGTCAACAAGGCTCTGGATGGTTTGGTGGCCAGTTTCGCACTCATCGCCTGCAATCCTCCCTCTGCACACAATCCCGAATTTCAGTATGGACCCGTGGGCGGCAGAGGGGGTAACGATTCTAATGATTAAAATCAGATTAGCAGCGTGATTTTTATGCAATAGGTGGGGTCAGCCCACCAGATAGGTTCCGGTACCGAAGGCGATGTGGGTGCCCTCTTCGTTGTGCAGTTCCATTCGGGCGACGGCGACCTTGCTGCCAGCACGGATGATGTGGGCGGTGGCGATGAACTCGTTGCCGCGGCCCGGGCGCAGGTAGTCCACCCGCAGATCGATGGTGCCGAGGCGGGAGAATCGCTCCTTGAGGTAGTTGGGGGAGAAGTCTTCCAGCTCGTCGATGCAGGAGGCGGCGACTATCATGCCGCCGGCCACATCCAGCAGACTGGCGGTGACGCCGCCGTGCAAGATGTTGTGGAAGGGGTTGCCGATCAGCTTGTCATCCATCTTGATGCGCAGCTCCACCTTGTCAAAGTCGTAGTGGGTCACCTGCATGCCAATCAGCTTGTTGAACGGCATCCGCTCGGCGAACAGGTTGGCAATGCCACTGAGCGCCATCTTCTTCAGTATGTGTTTCATTCTCTGATACCGATCCCTGTTATCAAAGCCGAGTAAAAACTCCAGCCAGTCTGCAACACTTCCTTAACAGTCGCAATGGCAGGTTTATTGTGAGCGGCGGCTGCTTTAGAATGGCGACCCCAAAGGAGAGCCCATGACCGTCATTGCCGAAACCTTGCCCGATACCCCTCTTGCCCTGTTGCAGGCGGTATTCGGCTACCAGCAATTTCGGCCGGGCCAGCTGGAGATCATCGAGCAGATAGTGGCGGGACGCGATGCCATGGTGCTCAAGCCCACAGGTGGCGGCAAGTCACTCTGCTTCCAGATACCGGCGTTGCTGAGACCCGGGCTGGGCGTGGTGGTCTCTCCTCTTATCTCGCTGATGAAGGATCAGGTCGACAGCCTGCGGGCCAACGGTGTGGCGGCCATCTACATCAACTCGGCCCTGAGCCGGGAGGAGATGATCCAGAACTTTGCCGCCATGCGTCGCGGCGAGATCAAACTGCTCTACGTCTCCCCCGAGCGCTTGTTGCAGCACGAGTTCATGGATCGGCTGGCGGAGCTGCCACTCGGCCTGTTCGCCATCGACGAGGCCCATTGTGTCTCCCAGTGGGGGCACGATTTTCGGCCGGAATACGCGGCGCTCGGGCGGCTCAAGCAGTGGTTCCCCCAGGTGCCCGTGGTGGCGCTCACAGCCACCGCCGACGAGGCGACCCGCAGCGATATGCTGCACCGGTTGGAGCTCAATGATCCCTTCATCCATACCGCCAGCTTCGACAGGCCCAATATCCGCTACAGCCTGGTGGAGAAGTTCAAGGCGGCGGAGCAGCTGCTGCGCTACGTGCAGAGCCAGAAGGGCAACTGCGGCATCGTCTACTGCTCCAGTCGTAATCGGGTGGAGGAGGTGGCCGAGCGCCTCTCCCGCCACGGCAGCAAGGCCGCGCCCTACCACGCCGGTCTGCCCCTGGCCCAGCGCCAGCAGACCCAGGATGCCTTCCTCAAGGATGACATCGAGATAGTGGTGGCAACGGTGGCGTTCGGCATGGGGATCGACAAGCCGAACGTGCGCTTCGTGGTGCACTACGACATCCCCAAGAACATCGAATCCTACTATCAGGAGACGGGCCGGGCCGGCCGTGACGGTACCCCGGCCGAGGCGCTGCTGCTGTACGACCCCGCCGACATAGGCCGGGTGCGGCGCCTGCTCGACAACATAGAAAACCCGCAGCAGTTGCAGGTTGAGCAGTACAAGCTCAACGTGATGGCGGCCTTTGCCGAGGCGCAGACCTGCCGTCGTCAGGTGCTGCTCAACTACTTCGGTGAATACAACGACAAGCCGTGCGGCAACTGCGACATCTGTCTGGATCCGCCCAAGAGCTACGACGGCACCGAAGATGCCCAGAAGGCGCTCTCCTGCGTCTGGCGGGTGGGTCAGAACTTCGGGGTGGGCTATGTGGTGGAGGTGCTGCGCGGCTCTCTCAACCAGCGCATCAAGGATCACGGCCACGACAAGCTGTCGACCTACGGCATCGGCAAGGATCAGAGCCACGAGTACTGGATGAGCGTGATCCGCCAGCTGATCCACAAGGGGCTGCTGACCCAGAACATCACCCGCAATCTGGTGCTGCAGCTGACCGAGGCATCCCGCCCCGTGCTGCGTGGCGAGATGAAGCTGGAACTGGCGGTGCCGCGGCTGCAACCCATCTCCAGTCGCAAGGAGAAGCGCAACGGCCTGCTGGACAACGCCAACTACGACAAACGACTGTTCAAGGAGCTGCGCGGTCTGCGCAAGCAGATCGCCGAAGACGAAGAGGTGCCGCCCTACGTGGTGTTCAATGACGCGACTCTGGTGGAGATGGCTCAGCTGATGCCGATGACCGAGGCTGAGATGCTCGCCATCAATGGCGTCGGGCATCGCAAGCTGGAGCGCTTCGGCGAAGCCTTTATGGACCTTATCATCGACTACTGTCGGCGGTAGGCAATGACCCTGACTCCCGCTCAGAAGGGCGGGAGGGGAGGCGAAATTTTTCACCTCCAACTCAGGGCAAGATGAGGGTTGGGTCGCCTGGATAAGGCGGGTTATTTCAAGCTGGCATAGAAGGCAGCCAGATTTTCCATGTCTGCTTCGGTCAAGGGGGCCATAAAAGGCACCATCAAGGGCTCCTGGCGGCTGCCATCCTTGAAGGCTTTCAGCTGTTTCACCAGATAGGCGTGGTTCTGGCCAGCCAGATGGGGATAGTGGGGGATCAGTGCCTTGCCTTCTACCCCGTGACAGGCAGCACAGACCGCCGCCTTGGCCTTGCCCGCTTCGATATCGGCGGCCTTGGCCAGATGTCCCCAAGCCAGTGCCAGCAGCGGCAGGGCATACACCCATCTTTGCATCTTCTTCTCCTTGAAATGAAATAGCGCAATCGCCCGTTAGCCGAACTCGGCCGACGGCGGTATAAAGAGTGACACGAGCATACGCAGGGACGAATCGCACCACCATGAAGCTGATCAACACTTTTGCCACTGAATTGCCCTGGGCTTGTGAGCCTGTCGTCCCCCAGCCACTGCGTGAACCCAGGTTGCTGCATCTCAATCGTGGCCTGCTGGCCGAGCTGGGGCTGGATGGTGTCAGTGACACAGACTGGCTTGCCTGTTGTGGTCTGGGGCAGCCGCTGCCCGGCATGCAGCCTGTGGCGCAGGTCTATGCGGGCCATCAGTTTGGTGGTTACAGCCCGCGCCTCGGTGATGGCCGCGCCCTGTTGCTGGGGGAACAACTAGCCACCGATGGCCAGCGCTGGGATCTGCACCTGAAAGGGGCGGGCAAGACGCCCTTCTCCCGCTTCGGTGACGGCCGAGCCGTGCTGCGATCCAGCATCCGCGAGTATCTCGCCTCAGAGGCGCTCCATGCCCTCGGTATTCCTACCACCCGCGCACTGGTGCTGGTGGGCAGCAAGGAGCCTGTCTACCGGGAGCAGGAAGAGACGGGCGCAACCGTGTTGCGTACCGCGCCCAGCCATCTGCGCTTCGGTCACATCGAATACTTTGCCTGGAGTGGTCAGGGGGAGAAGATCCCGGCTCTCATCGACTATCTGCTGCGTTACCACTTCCCCGAACTGGAAAACGGCGCCGAGCTGTTTGCCGAAGTCGTGCGCCGCACGGCACGACTCATCGCCAAGTGGCAGGCTGCGGGTTTCTGCCACGGTGTGCTCAATACCGACAACATGTCCCTGCTCGGACTGACCCTGGATTACGGTCCCTACGGTTTCATCGATGCCTATGTGCCGGATTTTGTCTGCAACCACTCGGATCCGGATGGTCGCTATGCACTGGATCAGCAACCGGCGGTGGGTTACTGGAATCTGCAAAAGCTGGCTCAGGCGCTGGCCGGGCATGTCGACGGCGACGCCCTGGCCACCTCGCTGGCCCAGTACGAACATCAGCTGATGCTGCACTACTCCGAGCTGATGCGAGCCAAGCTTGGGCTGACGCAGTGGGAGGAGGAAGATCCCGCCCTGTTCCGCCAGCTGTTCCAGCTGCTGGCGAGCCAGGGGGTGGATTATCACCTCTTCCTGCGCCGGCTGGGTGAGGTGACAGGAACGGGTGAGTGGCCTGCCTCTCTGCTGGCCTTGCTGCCGGATCCTGACCTCTGGCAGGGATGGCTTGAACTTTATCGGGTCAGGCTGACCCGGGAGGGGGGCGAGGATGCCGTCCGCAAGGCACAGATGGATGCCATCAATCCCAAGTACGTGCTGCGCAATGCCCTGGCCCAGCAGGCGATAGATGCCGCCGAGGGTGGGGATATGACCCAGTTCGAGCGGCTGCTTGCTGCCTTGCAGCAGCCCTATGATGAACAACCCGAGTATGCAGATCTGGCTACGCCCGTCCCCCAGTGGTATTGCGGTGGTGAGCTTTCTTGCAGTAGCTGAGGAATAAACCATGAATTGGCGCGTGAATCGCATCGAACTGGAACAAGGCGTTGTGATGCTGGATTGCCCGGGACTCTGCTGGGATACCTTTCCGGCGCTGGCTGAGGGCTTGCTGCAGAAGTGGGAGTTAGGGCTTGTCGACAAGGTGTGGGGCGCCGATCGTCACAGCTGGCGGCTGGAATTTGAAGGGAGTCAGCTCAGGCTGGAATATGAGCACTACAGCGGTTGCTGGCTGGCGGCAGTGCAGCCGGCAGATCGCGAGGTGGTGATCTGGCTTGGCCGACTGCATAAAGATTGAACTATCGGTTTGGGGCCTATGGTCTTGACCCTTAGGCGACAATGGCCGCTGGCCGAATCAGCAGCATAAAGATTGAACTATCAGTTGGGGGGCGTATAATCTCGCCCCTCAATTATCGCCAATGGTGGCGGTATGGGTTCCCTAACCCCATTAACCAAAAAGGTCACAATATGAATTTGACCCCTGCTCAGCACCGCACGGCGCTGGTGCGTCTCTCTTTGTTCCATATCCTGATCATTGCCAGCAGCAACTATCTGGTGCAGCTGCCGATCACCATTTTCGGCTTTCACACCACTTGGGGGGCGTTCAGCTTCCCGTTCATCTTTCTGGCCACCGACCTGACGGTGCGAATCTTCGGTGCCGGCCTGGCACGCAAGATTATCCAGACAGTCATGCTGCCTGCGCTGACGGTGTCCTATGTCCTCTCGGTACTGTTTTTCGAAGGCAGTTTCCAGGGGGTCGGTAATCTGGCCGAGTTCAACCTGTTCGTGGCGCGCATCGCTCTGGCCAGTTTCATGGCCTATCTGGTGGGCCAGTTCATGGATGTGGTGGTGTTCAACCGGCTGCGGCTGCTCAGGGCCTGGTGGGTGGCGCCAGCTGCCTCGACCCTGTTTGGCAATCTGGTGGATACCATCGCCTTCTTCAGCATCGCCTTCTGGCGCAGCACGGATCCCTTCATGGCCGATCACTGGGTCGAGATCGCCACCGTGGACTATGTATTTAAGCTGCTGATAAGCCTTGGGTTGTTTGTACCGCTCTACGGTGTTTTGCTGCGTTACCTCAGCCGCAAGCTGGTGGGTGAGGCCGGATTGGCCGGTCTGCAAACGGCGACGCGCCAAGCCTGACGAGATTGACCACCCCAGCGGTGGTCAATTTTTTTGCACTTTCGGAAAATAAGGGTTGCTTAGTTAAATGAGAATGATTATTGTTAACTTGTTTTCCGGGAAAGACTTCATTCGTTCCAACGTGATGGACTTCTTGTGAAGGCACGACATTGCTCACATTGCTTCCAGTTATAGGGCCAGTTCTTCTGGCCCTCTTTTTTTGTCTTTTTTTCAGCAAGTTTCAGCCATAAAAAATGGGAGCCAAGGCTCCCATCGTCATGTTGATTTCGGCTTACTCGATATCGAGTGCCTCAGGGGAGAGGATCACCCCTGTGGTATCTGCGTAGAGATGATCATCCGGCAGGAAGGTGACGCCACCGAAGTTGACCGGCAGATCCGTCTCTCCCACGTCCTTGCTGTCGGCGCCGACCGGAATGGCCGCCAGTGCCTGGATGCCGATATCCAGATCTTCCAGGATGTCGACTTCGCGCACGCAGCCATAGCAGACGATCCCTTCCCACTCGTTCTCGGCGGCCGTGGTGGCAATGTCGCTGTCGATCAGGGCACGGCGCATGGAGCCACCGCCATCGATCAGCAGCACGCGGCCGACGCCGTTCTCTTTGACGAGCTCACGAATAAGACCGTTTGATTCAAAGCATTTCACCGTGGTGATGACGCCGCCGAAAGAGGCGCGGCCGCCGAAGGAGCAGAGCATGGGTTCGAGCACATCCACCATGTCCTGATAGATGTCGCACAGTTCTGAAGTGTTGTATTCCATTGTGTCAAATCCACCGCTGGAAACAGGTGGAACCAGTATAAGGAGTGGGACTGGCATTTCAATGAATATTCCTTGAACAACAACAGGGATAACGTTTTCTGCATAAGCTCAATGCAGTCTATCCCTTGTTTGTGAGAGGCCCATAGTGTTGATCCGTCATAAATTGATCCTGAATACCGCGCTGGTGGCCGTTGCCATGCTGGTGCTGAGCGCTCTGTTCCTCTACTCCAGCCAGGTAAGCCGCCACCTGGCTGAAGCCCAACGCAATGTGGACGGGCTCGAAATCGCCATGTTGAACCTGCGGCGTGCCGAGAAGGATTTTCTGATCCGCAAGGATCTGACCTTCGTCGAGCGCTTCAATAAAGAGTTGGCTGATTTCCACACCCTCAACCGGACTCTGAGCACAGATGACAACATCAGCGTCGTGCACGGTGAACTGGCCAGGCTGGATCAGCAGATGGGGCTCTATGGCAAGGCCTTCAACGATCTGGTGTCCCAGCAGCAGACTATCGGGTTGGGGCCGGAAGATGGGCTTTATGGCCGCTTGAGAGCGGCGGTGCATCAGGTTGAAGAGGGGCTCAAACAGCTGGATCAGCAAGGGCTGCTCGTCACTATGCTGCAACTGAGACGGGCGGAGAAAGACTTCATGCTGCGCTCTGACATCCAGTATCTGGAGCGTTTCCAGACCCTGCACAAGAGCTTCCAGGATAATCTGGCAGCATTGCCGGAGGCTGACCGTGGCAAGCTGGAGCAGGCCAGCCAGCAGTACCGGCAGGACTTCGTTGCCCTGGTGCAGGGGATGCAGGTGCTGGGACTGAAAGAGGATGAGGGACTGCGCAACCAGATGCGGGATCTGGTGCATCAGACCGAGCAGGGCTTTGCGGCTGTCGGCCAGCACATCGCCGACGAGCTGGTACGGCAGACCTCCCGCCTCAACAGTTTGATGCTGGTGTGTGGCGGAGTGATCATAGTGCTGATTGGCGTCATGAGCGTACTGCTGGGACGCAGCATAGACAGACCCATCTCGCGGGTGAATGACACAGTCAATCGCATCCGCCATCGAGCAGCAGAGCCTGGTGGCCAACGAGGTGAATCGCAACGTGACCAACATCCGTGATATCGCCCAGGAGTCGAGTCTGATGGCGGAGGAGAATGCCAAATCCAGCCATGGGTTGACCGAGCAGGCCAAGCTGCTCCACCAGGCGGTGGCCAAGTACCGGGTGTAGCTGCCTGCGCCGGGCGGGATAGTCAAAGGGAGCCATAGTGGCTCCCTTTGTTGTTTGAGGCTGGTCGTTCCTAGATGAGGAACAGGGTGGCCAACCCGAGGAAGATGAAGAAGCCGCCGGTATCCGTGATGGCGGTGATCATCACGCTGGCGCCTATTGCGGGATCCCGGCCGAGACGGGTCATGGTCATGGGAATCATGACCCCCATCAGGGCTGCGACCAGCAGGTTGATCATCATGGCCAGCGTCATCACGGCACCCAGCGCCGGATCCTGATAGAGCAGATAGGTCGCGACCCCCATGGTGCCGCCCCATACCAGGCCGTTGACGAGGGCTACTCCCAGCTCACGCCACAGCAGGAAGGAGATGTTGCCCGCCTGGATATGCTGCAGTGCCAGCGCTCGGACTATCATGGTGATGGTCTGGTTGCCGGTGTTGCCACCGATCCCCGCGACTATGGGCATCAGGGCCGCCAGCGCCACCAGTTGCGAGATGGTGTGCTCGAACAGGCCTATGACCCGTGACGCAACGAAGGCGGTACAGAGGTTGATGGCGAGCCAGGCCCAGCGGGTCTTGACCGCCTTGCTGACCGGGGCGAACAGGTCTTCATCTTCGCTGATACCCCCCATGCGGCGCAGGTCTGTGTCACTCTCTTCATACACCAGGTCCACCACCTCGGCGACGGTGAGGCGACCCATCAGCTTGCCCTTGGCATCCACCACGGCCGCGGAAATCAGGTCATCCCGCTCGAAGGTTCGGGCCGCCGCTTCATCGTTGTCTTCCGGGTCGAAGGTAACGGGATCCCGCTCCATGACGTTGGCGACCAGGGTATCCGGTTTGTGCAGCAGCAAAGTGGTGAGGGGCAGCTCCCCTTGCAAGCGGTTGCGCCTGTCGATGACGAACAGTTTGTCGGTGTTGACGGGGATCTTGGCGCGCAGGCGCAGGTAGCGCTGCACGGTCGCCAGGCTCACCTCGGCTCGCACCGTGATGATCTCGAAGTCCATCATGGCGCCGACAGTGTGCTTGCCATAGCGGATCACGTCCCGTACCCGGTCGCGCTGGGGCGGGGCCATGGAGGTGAGCAGGCGGCCCATCAGGTTGCGAGGCAGGTACTGGCCCAGATAGATCTGATCATCGATATCGAGGGAGCGCAGAGCGTGCAGCAGCGCCTTGTCGCTCATGCCGTTGATGAGGCTGTCCCACACCGTCTCCGATGCCTCGACCAGGATCTGGCCATGCTTCTCTTCATTCACCAGCTGCCACAGCGCGTGGCGCTCGTCCGGCGGCAGGGATTCCAGGGTATCGGCGACGTCGGCGGCGGGCAGTCGGTTCACCAGACGGATGATTTCGCCAGTCTGGTCGCGCTGCGCCGCATCCTGTGCCGACTGGGGGTCGAGCAGGCTGTCGGTGAGGGCATCGTCGGCCAGCAGCAGGGTGAGGATGCGCCTTCTGTCTTTTTCACGCTGTTTGGCGCTGTTCTTGACGGGGTGAGACATGAAACGGAATTCCTGAAATCGGTTGGCCGGATGACCTCCCCATAGGATACCAGACTCAAAACAGGAGGTTATGACCATGAGTGCCGTCAGACGTCATAAAAAACCGCCGCCATGATGGCGGCGGTCTGAATAGACTGGCAGATTGCGGGTTCAGGCCAGTGCGGCGGCTTGCACCCCATGGTTGGTCTGGCCGAACCAGGCGAGCTTGTCGGCCAGGGTTACCACTGAGCCCACCATGATAAGAGCCGGGCTCTCGACCCCGACGGCCAGCTCCGGCAGCTGGTCGAGGGTGCCGCGGATGACCCGCTGGTTTAGCTGGGTGCCCCGTTCGATCAGCGCCACCGGCGTTGTGCCCGCCTTGCCGTGAGCCGTCAGCTTCTGGCGTATGGTGGCGCACGATGAGAGTCCCATGTAAAACACCAGAGTCTGTTGATCCCGAGCCAGCAGGGGCCAGTCCAGATCCTGGGTGCCACCCTTGCCGTGGGCGGTGACGAAGCGCACGCTCTGGGCGTGATCGCGATGGGTGAGAGGAATGCCCGCATAGGCCGCGCAGCCGCTCGCCGCCGTGATCCCCGGCACCACCTGGAAGCCCACGCCGCTGCCGACCAGCGTCTCCAGCTCCTCGCCGCCCCGGCCGAAGATGAAGGGGTCTCCCCCCTTGAGCCGCACCACCCGCTGCCCCTTGCTGGCTTCTTCCAGCAACAGCTGGTTGATGCCCTCCTGGGGAACGCAGTGGTTGCCCGCCTGCTTGCCGACGAAGATACGCCTGGCATCGCGGCGCACCAGCGCCATTACCTCATCGGAGACCAGCTGGTCATAGACCACCAGGTCCGCCTGTTGCATGTGGCGCAGGGCGTGGAGGGTGAGCAGACCGGGATCCCCCGGGCCTGCGCCCACCAGGATCACTTCCCCCTTGGCACCTGTCTCCTCGGCAAACAGAGTGTCGGCCAGCTGGTTGGCCGATGCCTTGTCACCCCGTGCCAGCGCCTGACCGAGCCGATCGGCGCTAAGCAGCCGCTCCCAGAACTGGCGCCTCTCTCCCATGCTGGCGAAGCGGGCCTTGACCCGCGCCCGCAGGCCGCCGGCAAAGGCGGCCACAGCGCCCAGGTGCTGGGGCAGCAGGGCCTCCAGTTTTTCGCGCAGCAATCGGGCCAGCACAGGGGCCTTGCCGCCGGAGGAGATGGCCACCATCAGCGGTGAGCGGTCGATGATCGACGGCATGATGAAGCTGGAGCGTTTGGGATCGTCCACCACGTTGGCGAAGATGCCCGCCTGGTTGGCGCTCTGGTAGACCAGCGCATTGACTTCACGCCTGTCGGTGGCGGCCACCACCAGCCACTTGCCCGTCAGGTGTGCCGGCTCGAACTCGGCAGCTAGCCAGTCGATCGTCCCGCTGGTGGCAAGGGCTGCCAGTTCGGGGTCGAGTGCGGGAGAGACCACAGTCAGCCGGGCGCCGGCGTCCAGCAGCAGGCGCGCCTTGCGCTCTGCGACTTCGCCGCCGCCAACCAGCAGCACGGGTTTGTTGTCGAGTCGGCAAAAGATGGGCAAGTAGTCCATGGGGCCTCCGGATCAGGCGGTTTGGGTCTGGCTGGCGGCGGCGTTGGCGTCGGTCACTGCGACCGGACGATCCGCTTTCGGGGTGGCATACCAGTAGCCCAGTCCCATGAAGAGGGCGCCGGAGACGGTATTGCCGAGGGTCACCCACAGCAGGTTGTGGCCTATGCCACCCAGGGTGTAGGCCTCGGAATGGGCACCGAACCAGGAGAGGGCGAACAGGGTCATGTTGGCGACCGAGTGCTCATAACCGGAGGCGATAAAGGCCAGCAGGCACCACCAGATGGCGATGAACTTGGCGGCACCCTCGGTGCGCAGCGCCATCCAGATGGCGAGGCAAACCAGCCAGTTGCAGAGGATCCCCTTCATGAACAGGGTCAGGGCCGGTGCCTGGGTCTTGGCCAGCGCCACCTTGTGGGCCAGGCTGCCCGCATCCGGCAGCAGACTGCCGCCGTAGGAGTAGATCAGCGCCACTGCGATGGAGCCGAGCAGGTTGCCTGCCCAGGTCTGGGGCAGGATGCGCAGCAGATCGGTCATGGTGATCTTGCCTGTTTTCACCCCGAAGGTGAGGAACATGGTGTGGCCGGTGAACAGCTCGGAGCCGGCGATGATCACCAGCGTCAGGGCTATGCCGAAGGTGGCTCCCATCACCAGAGGGCGAATGCTGGGGTCGACCAGATTGCCGAGAGTGAAGATAAGGATGATGCCCAGGCCCACATAGGCCCCCGCCATGGCGGAGCTGAGCCAGAAGCCCAGCTTGTCGCTGCGCTCGAAGCGGTTGATGCGGGCCGCATTGGCGGCGCATTTGTTAATGGTCTCGGTATACATAGGTGTTCTCTTTAAGGGGGCCGCCCGCGGGCAGCCCCGATATTCATGGAGTTAAACGGCGACCCAGACTTGCTGATCGCGTACCTCTACGGCATAGGAGGCAATCGACATGGCCGGATTCTCGAAGCAGTGGCCATCGCTCAGGCGAAAGCGCTGCTTCTTGAGCGGGCTGGCAACCCAGAGCGCGCCCTCGTGTTCGCAGATCAGACCCCGCGACAGCACGTTGGCGGCGAAGAAGGGGTCCCGGTTGTCGATGGCGAACACCTCGGCCGCCGCGCTCGGGCGGAACAGGGCGATCTGACGCCCCTCGATCAGAGCGCAGACGCCGGTTCCCGGCAGGATGTCGTTGAGTTGGCAGGCGAATTTCATGATTGAACCTCCACATCGAGCGAAACAGGCATATTCTGGCGCCCTTCCAGCAGGGCACAGACGCCGGTGCCCGGAAAAATGTCATTGAGCTGACAGGCTAATTTCATCACTTTGCCTCCACTTCGATCTGGTAGACGGGAATGCGCTCTGCCGGAGTGGCGGGCCTGTGCTGATCGCGCTCGCTGACGAACTGTACGTCCGGGTCACGCTTGCCGCTGTTGATGAAGTGGCTGAAGCGCTTGAGCTGCTCCTCTTCATTCAGGGTGCGGGACCACTCGCACTCGTAGCTGTCGATCAGCACCTGGATGTCGCGCTCCAGGGTGGCATTCAGTCCCAGCTTGTCGTCGACGATTACTTCGCGCAGGTAGTCGACCCCGCCCTCCAGGTTGCCGAGCCAGACCGAGGTACGCTGCAGCTTGTCGGCGCTGGTGACGTAGAACATCATGAAGCGGTCGATCAGCTTGATGAGGGTCTCCCGATCCAGGTCGGAGGCCAGCAGGTCGGCGTGGCGCGGCTTCATGCCGCCGTTGCCGCCCACATAGAGGTTCCAGCCTGCGTCCGTGGCGATAATGCCGACATCCTTGCCCTGAGCTTCCGCACATTCGCGGGTACAGCCGGAGACACCGAACTTCATCTTGTGGGGGGTGCGAATGCCCTTGTAGCGGTTCTCGAGGAAGACCCCGAGGCCGACGCTGTCCTGCACACCGAAGCGGCACCAGGTGCTGCCGACACAGGTTTTGGCCATGCGCAGCGCCTTGGCGTAGGCCTGACCTGTCTCGAAGCCCGCGGCCAGCAATTTCCGCCAGATGGCGGGCAGATCATCTTTTTGGGCACCGAACAGGCCGATGCGCTGGGCACCGGTGATCTTGGTGTAGAGCTTGTAGTCGCGGGCCACTTCGGCCACCGCCAGCAGGCCTTCCGGGGTCACTTCACCACCGGCCATGCGTGGGATGACGGAGTAGCTGCCGTCCTTCTGCATGTTGCCGAGGAAGATGTCATTGGTGTCCTGCAGCTGGGTGTTGAGCGGGTTCAGCACATAGCCATTCCAGCAGGAGGCGAGGATGGAGCCGACCGTGGGTTTGCACACCTCGCAGCCATAGCCGTGTCCGTGTCTGGCCAGCAGCTCGTTGAAGCTCTTGATCCCTTCCACCTTGACCAGGTGGAACAGCTCCTGGCGGGAGTGGGGGAAGTGGGCGCAGAGGTGGTTGTTGACCTCTATGCCCTGCTTCACCAGCTCGGCGTTGAGCACCTGGCTGATGAGCGGCACGCAGCCGCCGCAGCCGGTACCGGCCTTGGTGTGCTGCTTGATGGCGGCCAGGGTGGTGTGGCCCTCGGCGACCGCCTGGGCTATGTCGCCCTTGGATACGTCGAAGCAGGAGCAGATCTGGGCGGTGGACGGCAGGGCATCCACTCCCAGGGTCGGCTTGGCACCGGCATAGGCGGGCAGGATCAGGGTATCCGGGTGGGCGGGCAGCGGCATGGCGTTGAGCATCAGCTGCAGCAGGTTGCCGTAGTCATCCACATCGCCAACCAGCACGGCGCCGAGCAGGCGGCTGTTGTCTTCGCTCACCACGATACGCTTGTAGACGCCGGCCTGATCGTCCTGGAATACATAGCTGTGGCTGCCAGGGGTGCGGCCGTGGGCATCACCGATGGAGCCGACGGAGACGCCGAGCAGCTTGAGCTTGGCGCTCATGTCCGCCCCTTCGAAACGGCTGTCGCCGCCGAGCAGATGGTCGACGGTGATCTGGGCCATCTTGTAGCCGGGGGCTACCAGGCCGAAGAAGCGACCCTGCCAGGCGGCGCACTCACCGATGGCATAGATGTCGGGGTCGGAGGTGAGGCAGTGATCGTCGACAGCTACGCCGCCGCGCTCGGCTATGGCCAGTTCCGAGTAACGGCCGAGGGTGTCCTGCGGGCGTATGCCGGTGGAGAAGACCACCACATCTACTTCAAGCGTGCTGCCGTCGGCAAAGGCGAGGCGATGCTGGGCGTCACGACCGCCGTGCATCAGAATCTCGCTGGTGCTCTTGCTGGTGTGAACCTGCACCCCCATGGATTCGATCTTGCGGCGCAGCAGCTGGCCACCCTGACCGTCGAGCTGTTCCGCCATCAAGACCGGGGCAAACTCCACCACATGGGTCTCGAGGCCGAGCGCCTTGAGGGCACCGGCCGCTTCCAGGCCGAGCAGGCCGCCTCCAATGACAACACCACTCTTGCCGCTCTTGGCGGCGCTGCGGATGGCTTTCAGATCCTCTATGGTGCGATAGACGAAGCACTCGTGGTGCTGACTGCCCGCAATGGGCGGCACCCAGGGGTAGGAGCCGGTGGCCAGCACCAGCTTGTCGTAGCCGACCACAGTGCCCTTGTTGGAATGCACTTCGCGGGCCGCCCTGTCGATTTTTTTCACCGCTTCGCCGAGCAGCAGGCGGATGCCGTGCTTCTCGTAGAAACCGGGTTTGACGAGGGAGAGATCTTCGCTGGTGTGGTGGGAAAAGTAGGAGGAGAGATGGACACGATCGTAGGCGGGACGCGGTTCTGCACCGAAGACGGTGATCTCGAACCGGTCCGGATCGGCCCGCTCGATCAACTCTTCGATGAAGCGGTGCCCCACCATGCCGTTCCCTATGACGGCCAGCCTGACTTTGCTCATGATTGCCTCTAGTTTGGAGTAATAAAACATCATTCTGAGGCTAGGCTACCCAGTCGCAGGGACGGGACGATTGATGCAAATCAAGTGTCTATTTATATATCTCCTCAGGGGTAATTCGATACAATTCAAAGTTATACATAAATAGGTATACCAGTGGTGCATTCTGGGCTTTGGCTGTCACGGGGCAAGAGGGGTAGCCCGTCTGGCCAGGCATAATGAAAGAAAACACCTCGGCAAAGGTGCTTTCACTGTCGGCGTCTGGGTAGTGCGGCGGATTATGGCGGCGCAGATCACCGCTCTTTCTGTGTGGCCTGATAGGGGGCGCGGGCGCAGGTTTCGCGGATGACGGTGCGCAACCAGCGGTGGGCCGGATCGGCGTCCAGCCGCGGGTGCCAGAGCAGGGCCAGGGTGATCCCGGGCAAGGGAAAGGGCAGAGGCAGAGTCACCAGATCGGCGTGCAGGGAGGCGCAGTGCAGGGCGGGCACTGTCGCCACCAGATCGCTGCCCCGCACCAGCGCCAGTGCAGTGGCAAACCCCGGCACCAGGGTGGCGATGGCTCGCTCCAGCTTCAGGGCGGCGAGCGCCTCGTCGATGGGGCCGTGCTCCTGCCCGCGCCGCGACACCAGCACATGGCGGGCGGCGGCATAGCGGACTGCGGTCAGGGGCCCCTCGCACAGTGGATGGCCCGGTCGTACCACGGCGACAAAGCGATCCTGAAACAGCGCCTGGGTGCGCAGCTCGGGCGCCGTATTAGTGCCGATCACGCCGGTTTCAAAATCCAGCTCACCGCTGCGCAGGGGGTGACTCTCCTTGTCGGGCTTGGCTATGAAATGCAGCCGCACCCCGGGCGCCTCGGCGGCGAGCCGCGCCAGCAGGGCCGCTCCGACACTCTCCATGAAACCGTCGCTGGATCTGAGACGAAAGGTGCGCACCAGGTGGGCCGGATCTATCTCCTGCTGGGGGCGCAGTACGGCTTCGGCCTCCTGCACCAGCTGGCTGACCCGCTCGCGCAGGGCCAGGGCGCGTGGTGTTGGCACCAGCCCCCGGCCCGCGCGCACCAGCAGCGGATCCCCAGTGGTGTCACGCAGGCGGGCCAGTGCCCGGCTCATGGCGGAGGGGCTGAGCTTCAGCCGCCTGGCCGCCCCGGCCACGCTGCCCTCATCGAGCAGCGCATCCAGGGTCAGCAGCAGATTGAAATCGGGGGTGGTCATGGTCGTGCCCTCGCCGAGCAGGGTGTTAGGGGTGACCAACCTGATGGCGGTCGGTTGGATTCATCATACGCGAGAATCCGGCTCTTCATATGGCGTGCCGTGCAGCTATAAGTTGCAAGCCGTGCGTCTTCCGCCAGATACACGCTCTGACTAGCCTTGTCGGCATCATAGTTCGCCGGAGGTCATGCCCATGTCACATTCCATCACAATCCCGACGCCTTTTGCCCGCCGTGCTGGCCTGCTGGCGCTCGGTCTTGCCACCCTGTTGCCCATGCTGGCGGGGAGCATGGCCAACATGGTACTGCCCGCGTTGGGGCAGGTATTTGCCGTCCCCTTTGCCAGCGTGCAATGGGTACTGGTGGCCTATCTGCTGGGGATCACCTGCCTGACAGTGGTGGCTGGCAGGCTTGGGGACAGGTTTGGCCGGCGGCGTTTGCTGCTCTGGGGCATGGCGTTGTTTGCATTGGCGTCCCTGCTGTGCGCCCTAGCTCCCACCATAGGTTGGCTGATTGCGGCGCGCGTCCTGCAGGGAGCCGGTGCTGCCTGCATGCTCTCTCTGGCGCTCGCCATGGTGGGGCAGCTGGTGCCACCAGAGCGGCGTGGCTGGAGCATGGGACTGCTCGGTACCCTGTCGGCCTGTGGCACAGCCCTTGGCCCCTCGTTCGGTGGCCTCTTGATCGGTGCGTTTGGCTGGCAGGCTCCCTTTCTGTTGCTGGTGCCCGTCAGCCTGTTGGCACTGGGTGCCGGCATGCTGGGTCTGCCACCTGAGGGCGCTTTGCCACAAAGAGAGAGGGTGAACCTGGCGAGTCTGTCGATGCTGGTGATGGCGCTGCTCTGCTACGGGCTGGCGCTGACCTCGGGAGGGATTTTGGCGCTGGGGTTGTGGGCGGGGGCTCTGCTTGTCACTGCACTGTTCATTCGCCGCGAGCGCCTCGACCCCTCTCCCCTGTTGCCACTGGTGCTGTTGGCCGAACCCAGGCTCAGGGGCGGCTTGCTCGCCAGTGCCCTGGTGGCCAGCGTCATGGTGGTGACATTGCTGATCGGCCCCTTTTACCTGCGCGGTGTGTTTGACCTCGATATGGCGACGGTCGGGCTCATGATCTCGGGGGGACCCCTGCTGGCCGCCTTGACGGGTATGCCTGCCGGCTGGCTGGTGGACAGGTTTGGCGTGCTATGGGTCGTTCGGCTGGGGTTGGCTGTCATGGTCATAGCAGCCCTTGGACTGGCAACCCTGACGGCGGGATATGGTCCGCTCGGCTATCTGCTGCCCATACTGCTGCTGACGGCCGGTTATGCATTGTTCCAGACCGCCAACAACAGTGCCGTGGTCGGTGGGGCGAGTGAGCAGGCACGGGGGGCCGTTGCGGGCTTGTTGACCCTGTCGCGCAATCTGGGCCAACTGACGGGAGCGGCCGGGCTCGGTGGCCTGTTTGCCACTCTGGTGGGGACGCACAATCTGAGCATGGCCATGCCGACCGATCTGGTGTTCGGTACTCAGGTTACCTTTGCCCTGACCGGCCTGCTCACAGGGTTGGCGCTATGGCTGGTGGGGCGCAGACGAGAGGAGGCGCTTGCGGTGGTGTGAGGATCATGAGACACAAAAAAGACGCCTCCATAGTGGAGGCGTCCAGAATAGTCAGTGCTGTGCCGAGACTCGCTTACAGGATAAAGCGGCTCAGGTCCTCATCTTCAATCAACTTGCCGAGGTGAGCGTTGACGTAGTCGGTGTCGATCACGAAGGTCTCGCCGGACTTCTCGGAGGCATCGAAGGAGATGTCTTCCATCAGTCGCTCCATCACGGTATGCAGGCGACGGGCACCTATGTTCTCGGTGCGCTCGTTGACCTGCCAGGCCGCTTCGGCCAGACGGCGGATGCCGTCCTTGGTGAACTCGATATTGACCCCTTCGGTGGCCATCAGCGCCTTGTACTGATCGGTCAGGGAGGCGTTCGGCTCGGTCAGGATACGCTCGAAGTCATCTGTGGTGAGCGCGGTCAGCTCGACCCGGATCGGCAGACGACCCTGCAGCTCGGGGATGAGATCCGACGGGCGGGCGACCTGGAAGGCGCCGGAGGCGACGAACAGGATATGGTCGGTCTTGACCATGCCGTGCTTGGTGTTGACGGTACAGCCTTCCACCAGCGGCAACAGGTCGCGCTGTACCCCTTCACGGGAAACATCCGGGCCGGAGCTCTCGCCGCGTTTGCAGATCTTGTCGATCTCGTCGAGGAAGACGATGCCGTTGTTCTCGACCGCTGCTATGGCTTTTTGCTTCAGCTCTTCCGGGTTGACCAGACGAGCGGCTTCCTCTTCGATCAGCGCCTTCATGGCCTCTTTGACTTTGATCTTGCGCTTCTTCTTCTGGTTCTGGCCCAGGTTCTGGAACAGCCCCTGCAGCTGGTTGGCCATCTCTTCCATACCCGGCGGTGTCATGATCTCGACGCCCATCGGGGAGGCTGAGAGCTCCAGTTCGATCTCCTTGTCATCCAGCTGACCTTCCCGCAGTTTCTTGCGGAAAATCTGGCGGGTGTTGGAGTTGTCGGCTTTCTCTTCCTCACCCCAGGTGTTGCGCGGGTTGGGCAGCAGGGCGTCGAGGATGCGCTCTTCGGCGGCCTCCTCGGCGCGGTATTTCATCTTCTCCATCTCGGTCTCGCGCACCAGCTTGATGGCGACATCGGTCAGGTCGCGGATGATGCTGTCCACTTCCTTGCCCACATAGCCCACCTCGGTGAACTTGGTCGCTTCCACCTTGATGAAGGGCGCGTTGGCCAGCTTGGCCAGACGACGGGCGATCTCGGTCTTACCGACACCGGTCGGGCCTATCATCAGGATGTTTTTCGGGGTCACTTCATGGCGCATCTCTTCACCGAGCTGCATCCGGCGCCAGCGGTTGCGCAGGGCAACGGCGACGGCGCGTTTGGCATCGGCCTGACCAATGATGTGTCGGTCCAGCTCGTGGACGATTTCTCTCGGGGTCATCTCGGACATGATGGCGTTCCTGTATCCGGGGCGGGCAGGGCCCACCCCTTCGAAAATGGGTTACTTGGCTGGCTTATTTAGCTGAATAATCCAGCACTTCTATGGTGTGGTTGCCGTTGGTGAAGACGCAGATGTCGCCCGCAATCTTGAGGGACTTCTCGACTATGGTTTTGGCATCCAGCTCGGTGTTTTCCAGCAGGGCGATGGCCGCGGACTGGGCGAAGTTGCCGCCCGAGCCGATGGCGATGAGATCCTGCTCCGGCTGCACCACGTCACCGTTGCCGGTGATGATGAAGGATTTGTGTTCGTCGGCGACCGCCAGCAGGGCTTCGAGGCGGCGCAGGGCGCGATCGGTGCGCCAGTCTTTGGCCAGCGCCACGGCGGCGCGTTCCAGATTACCCTGATGGGCCTGCAGTTTGGCTTCGAAGCGTTCGAGCAGAGTGAAGGCATCGGCAGTACCGCCAGCGAAACCCGCCAGCACCTTGCCGTTATAGAGACGATGAACCTTGCGGGCATTGCCCTTCATGACGGTGTTGCCGAGGGATACCTGGCCATCACCACCGATCACGACCTGACCGTTGCGGCGAACTGAAACTATGGTAGTCACTTTACTTACCTCGCTTGAGCCGAATAACGGCCTGACTGTGCATGGCAAGAAAGATGGGGATGCCTGCCTGGCTTTTCAACCCTGGGGGAGTATCCGAAGCGGGTCGACCTCTATCGAGACTTGGTGGCGCAGAAAAGAGAAAGGGCCGGGTCTGTCGACCCGGCCCTTTCTCAAGGTTCCCCTGACAGGGTTCACCCCTTCTTGGGGATGCAACCGCTGATGCCAGCGCTTTGCAGCTTGCGGTTGGCCGCATCTGTGGCTGCCTTGCCGCTGAACGGACCCACCATCACCTTGTAGACGGCACCACCGGCCCCGTTGACAACTTGCAGGCTGGAGGAGAGCCCGGCGGTGAAGGCGATACGGGCCTTGAGCGATTCGGCAGAATCCTGCGAACGCAGGGCGGCGCACTGCATCATGTAGCGTCCGCTGTCGTCGCCCGTGGCTGCCGCAACTTGTGGTTTGGGCGCAGCGGCCCGCTCACGTTCCAGTTCTGCACGGATCTCCCGCTCCATCCGCTCCCGGTCCGCCTGACGATCGATCACCTGCTCCTGGGCGCTGGCCACAGGGGCGGGTTTGGCCGGTTGAACCGGTTGCGGCTTGTAGGGCTGCACCTGACCAATGGGCGTACCCGGTTGGGGGATGTCGGTCGGCACCGGCTGCGGCAGTTTCTCCGGCTGCAGGGTGAGCGTCTCCGCCGGTGGCGGCGGCAACACACCCGGCTGGGGAGGTGGCGCTATGACATCGACCTGCTTGTTTTCAAGCCGTTCGATATAGCTCCACTTCTCCTGGGGTAGAGCATTGTTCTGCGTTTTGGGCTTGTTGGCCTTGACCTGTTCTTCAATGGTGGGGGCATCGCTGCCCTTGCCATTGATCATGTAAAGGAAGCCGCCGAAACCCGCCAGCAGCGCCCCGGCCAGCAGTGCCGGGATAACAGGAAAGCGGCGAGGTGCCGCTTTCTTGGTGTTACGACCACCGGCCCGTCTTCTCGGGCTGTTGCCGACGTAATCCCGGGTTGCCATCTATTACATGCGCTCCAGGGTATGAATGCCCAGCACGCCCAGACCCAGTTTCAGGACCTTGGCAGTGGCGGTGCACAGCAGCAGGCGGCTCTGGCGGGTGGCTTCATCGACGCCATCCTTGTTGATCGGACAGGCTTCGTAGAAGGTCATGAAGTTGCCTGACAGCTCGTACAGATAGGTACAGAGCAGGTGCGGCATGCCTTTGTCGGCAACGCCGTTGACCGCGTCGGAGAACTGGATCAGCTTCTGGGCCAGTACCTCTTCCGCCTCTTCGTTCAGGGTCACGTTGCCAATAAGCGTGCTGGCATCGATGTTGGCTTTGCGGAAGATGGACTGGATGCGGGTGTAGGCATACTGCAGATAGGGCGCAGTGTTGCCTTCAAATGACAGCATCATGTCCCAGTCGAAGATGTAGTCTGTGGTGCGGTTCTTGGAGAGATCCGCATACTTCACCGCGCCCATGGCGATGGCGTTGACCACGTTGGCCTTCTCTTCGGCAGAAAGGTCGCTGTTGCGGCTCTCCAGCAGGGCGGTCGCGCGCTCTTCCGCTTCATTGAGCAGGTCAACCAGCTTGACGGTACCACCGGAGCGGGTCTTGTAGGGACGGCCATCCTTGCCCAGCATCATGCCGAAGGCGTGGTGCTCGAGCGGTACGGATTCCGGTACATAGCCCGCCTTGCGGGTGATGGTCCAGGCCTGCATCAGATGCTGGTGCTGACGGGAGTCGATGAAATACATGACCCGGTCGGCGCCCAGGGTTTCATAACGGTATTTGGCACAGGCGATGTCGGTGGTGGTGTAGAGGAAACCGCCATCGCTCTTCTGGATGATGACGCCCATGGGCTCGCCATCCTTGTTCTTGAATTCGTCCAGGAAGACAACGGTGGCGCCTTCGCTCTCGACCGCCAGCCCTTTGGCTTTCAGGTCGGCAACGATCTCCGGCAGCATGTCGTTGTACATGGACTCGCCCATGATGTCCTTGTTGGTCAGGGAGACATTCAGGCGGTCGTAGTTGATCTGGTTCTGTTCCATGGTCATGTCGACCAGCTTCTTCCACATGGTGCGGCAGTACTCATCGCCACCTTGCAGCTTGACCACGTAGTTGCGCGCACGCTCGGCGAAGGCTTCGTCTTCGTCGTAGCAACGCTTGGCCTGGGTGTAGAAGGCTTCCAGATCCTTGAGCGCCATGTCGCTGGCGTGCTCGTTGGCCATCTTCTCCAGATAGGCGATCAGCATGCCGAACTGGGTACCCCAGTCACCAATGTGGTTGGCGCGCACAACCTTATGGCCGAGGAACTCCAGAGCACGAGCTGCCACATCACCGAGCACGGTAGAGCGGATGTGGTGCACCGCCATCTCTTTGGCGACGTTCGGCGCCGAGTAGTCCACCACCACGGTTTGCGGCGTCGGCAGCTTCACGTTGGCGTTGGCGCTGGTCACCATGGTTTCCACCTGGCCGGCCAGCCAGCGCTGGTCGAAGAAGAAGTTGATGAAGCCGGGACCGGCGATCTCGACCTTGGCGATCAGATCCGAGGCGGGCAGGTTTTCAATGATGGCAGCGGCCAGCTCACGGGGATTCTTGCGGGCCGGTTTGGCCAGCAGCATGGCCAGATTGGTGGCCAGATCACCGTGAGCCTTCTCCTTGCATCGGTCTACTTGCACCCGGGCTTCCAGGTCCGCCGGCAAGACGCCTGCTGACTTGAGATTGGCTACCGTTTGTTCAAGTAGATGATGAATATGCTCTTTCATAACTGACCACCAAGGTTGCGCGTCGAAAAATGACTGATATATAAGGGCGTGAATTTTACCCGCATCGGCCCGAGAAAACTATAGGGACGGCCCGCCAGAGTTGGTCGGGCGGATATTTCACTGCATTTGCCACCACTATCCAGAATATTCACTGGGATAAGCGGTGCTTATCCATTTCTACTGCATATCGAATCGGGTTGTCCAGGCTATTTTCCCCTGATTGTTAAGGGTTTTTCTATTCCAACTGGCACTCAATGATCTGCTCTGGTGCGGCCGTCGTATCAAGAAGCATCTCCAACAGAGGAATAACCTGATGAAACTGGCGCTGTTTCCCCTCTCGGCTCACCTGCTGCCCGGTGGCATCATGCCGCTGCGCATCTTCGAGCCCAGATATCAGCGCATGATCGCCGAGGCGGGAGATCAGGGCTTTGTGCTCTGCATGCTCGACCCCCGTCAGCCCGATGCGCTGCGCAACATGTACCCCATCGCCACCCGGGTGCGAATAGTCGATTTCGATCAACTGCCGGACGGTCTGCTGGGCATTACAGTGCTCGGCATGGAACGGGTCAGGATCGCCGATCTGTGGCAGGAGTCCGACGGGCTGAGAGTCGGCGAGGTGGAACTGCTGCCGCTCTGGCAGACAGGACGACTCAATGCCGACCAGCACTCCCTGGTCAGTGCATTGCAGGAGGTGTTCAACGACTACCCGGAGTATGCGGCTCTCTACCACAACCCCGACTGGGATGATGCCAGCTGGGTGGCCCAGCGCTGGCTGGAGGTGTTGCCTATTCCCGTGGAGCAGAAGCAGTGGCTGCTGGCGGCGGAGAACAACCTGCCCGCGCTTTCCCTGCTGAGGGGCCTGCTGGTTGCCACTCATTGAGCGCGAATGTGCGACCCACGGGTGATCCTTTTTCCGCGTCAGGCGTAATGGTGATGACCACAACATTCAAGGTATGGCGCAATGGCATATACTGGCCAACCCCAATCGACTCTGCGCAGGATATCGCCCCCCATGGACAATCCAGATGGCGATCTGAAGTCTCTTCTCATCCGGGTGGCCGAACATGCCGACAAGGCCGCGTTTGCCACTCTGTTCACTCACTTTGCGCCGCGCATTCGCAGCTACGGCCTGCGTCACCTCGGCAGCGAGGCCAACGCCATGGAGCTGGTACAGGAGACCATGCTGCTGGTGTGGCAGAAGGCTCGTCTCTACCACCCCGAGAAGGGGGCACCAACCACCTGGATCTACACCGTCATGCGCAACCAGAGCTTCGACATGCTGCGCCGCCGCCGCGCCAGCAAGGAGGATCTCTGCGCCGAGGAGTTGTGGCCCATGCTGGAGTTCAGAGCGGAAGAGGAGCACCTGAGCGGTGGTGAGGATGCGGTGCTGACCCGCCAGATGGCGCACTATCTTGCCACCCTGCCGGAACCGCAACAGCAGGTGGTGCGCGGCATCTATCTGCAGGAGTTCTCCCAGCAGGAGCTGGCGGAGCGACTCGGCGTGCCTCTTGGCACCATCAAATCTCGCCTCAGACTGGCATTACAGAAATTGAAAGAGCAAGTGGAGCAAGGCCATGATTAAAACCCATCCGACTCACGCCATGTTGCGCGCCTTCGCTGCCGACGAGCTGCCCCTGCCGCTGGCCGTCGGTGTCTCTGCCCATTGTGAGCTCTGCCCCGAGTGTGCTGCCAGTCTGCGAGCCTGCGAAGAGGAACTGGCTCGCCAGTATCTGGAGCCGACCGAGCAGCCAGCCGAGGTGAGCGAGCCCATGCCAGCCGGACTCGACGCCGTTCTGGCCGGCATATTGCAGCAGCCAGTGGCTAGCCAGGCCGAGCTCGGCCAACCGGCGTCGTCCACCCCCGAATTGCAGGTAGCCGGCCATTCATACCGCCTGCCCAGGGTACTTGCCCGTCACCATGCCCCCAAGTGGCGCCATATCGGTGCCATTCGCCAGCACAGTTTGCCGCTGGACGAAATGGGGGCCCGCGCCAGTCTGCTTCACATCGAGGCCGGTGGTCGTATCCCCGAGCACACCCATCAGGGTTATGAGCTGACCCTGTTGCTGGCGGGCAACATGCAGGATGGTGACACCTGCTATCAGGCGGGGGACTTCATCTGGCGCGATGCCAGCCATGCCCACAGCCCGCATACGCCGGATGGTTGCCTCTGCTACACGGTGCAGGATGCGCCGGTCCAGTTCACCAAGGGACTGTCGCGGCTGCTCAACGGCATCACCCATCGTCTCTATTGAGGTGGGGCAGCAATAGAAAAAGGGACCGAAAGGTCCCTTTTTCATTCGGCTATTTGCCTGTCATCAGGCAACAAACACCAGGTAGACGGCGAAGGCTACGATGAAGCGGTATATGGCGAACGGGATGAAGTCGAGGCGACGGATCAGCGCCAGGAAGGTCTTGATGGCAATCATGGCGACCACGAAGGCAGTGATGAACCCCACCGCAAACATGGGAAAGTCGGCCATGGAGAGGAGGTCGCGGCTCTTGTAGAGATCCAGCCCGCTTGCCGCCACCATCATGGGCACCGCCAGAATGAAGGAGAACTCGGCAGCTGCCTGACGGCTGATCCCCATCAGCATGCCGCCGCTGATGGTGGCACCGGAGCGGGAGAAACCGGGCCAGAGCGCCAGACACTGGAACAGACCTATGCCGAACGCCTGCTTGTAGCTGATGTCATCCAGGGTCTCGGAGCGTACCGTCGGACGAAACTTCTCGGCGATGATCAGCAAGATGCCGCCGGCAACCAGGGCGTACATCACGGTTTCCGGTCCGAACAGGTTGGCCTTGATCCAGCTGTGAATTCCCAAGCCGATGATCACGGCGGGCAGCATGCCGAGGATGATGTGCACCAGGGAGAGGGTGGCGTGATCCTGAGGTGGTTTCTGGCCAAAGTGGATGCCAATCAAGCCAAACAGGCGGCGCCAGAAGACGGCCACGACAGCGAGAATGGAGCCCATCTGGATCACCACTTCGAAGGTGGCGGCCTTGGGCCCTTCGAAGCCCAGCAGGTGGCCGACGATGATCATGTGGCCGGTCGAGGAAACGGGCAGAAACTCGGTCAGGCCCTCTACTATGCCCAGCACAAAGGCGACAAACAGGGCGTAAGACTCTGTCATGGTTCAGATCTCTTGGTTGATTGGTCCGGATAAGGTCAACCCCGAGCTGGGTCGGGGTGGCCAATGATGGAGGAAAACCGGGCAGGCAACCAGAAAATATTGGGGCGCTGTGAGGGACTGTCGTCATACAGGGTTGCCAGATCCCTTTGCCAGGGGAGGGGGCCCATATCTCGGGGAAGGTGCCGCTGTCACGCCCCTCTTGTCCACGCCGATGCAACAGTGGCTCCTCCCCCTTGCAAGAGCGGCGGCGCGAGAGAGTCAGGCCAGGGTCGTCTCTATCTGCCGTTGCAACGGCTCATCCAGCGGGGGTAAGGCGAGGGCATCGACAGCGTTCACTATCTGCTCGGGGCTGCTGGCGCCAATCAGGGCGCAGCTCACCACGGGATCGCGCAGCACCCACTGCAGCGCCAGTTGTGACAGATCCTGTCCTCGCTGCTGCGCCAGGGTGTGCAGGGCCCGGATCCTGGCCAGCTTGTCCGGAGTGATTTGTTCCGGCTTGAGAAAGGGGCTACCGCTGGCGGCACGGGAATCCGCCGGTATGCCCGCCAGATAACGGTCGCTGAGCAGGCCGCCAGCCAGTGGCGAAAAGGCCACCACGCCAACGCCTTGCTCGCGGCAGACCGGCAGGGTTTCGGCCTCTATTTCCCGCTGGAACAGTGAGTATTTGAGCTGATTGACCAGGCAGGGGGTCCCGAGTTCGGCCAGCCGGTTCGCCGCCCGGGCGGCCAGTTCGGCCGGATAGTTGGAAAGGCCGACATAGAGCGCCTTGCCCTGACGCACCATGAGCGCCAGTACCTGGCAGGTTTCCTCCAGCGGGGTGCGGGGATCCGGCCTGTGGTGATAGAAGATGTCCAGGTAGTCGAGTCCGAGCCGGCGCAGACTCTGATGCAGGCTGGCAAACAGATACTTGGCGCTGCCGCCGTCGCCGTAGGGGCCGTCCCACATCACATAACCCGCCTTGCTGGCGATGATCAGCTCGTCTCTGTAAGGAGCCAGACTGCGTTTGAGCACGCCGCCGAAGCAGGTCTCGGCAGAGCCGGGGGGCGGCCCGTAGTTGTTGGCGAGATCGAAGTGGGTGATGCCAAGATCGAATGCCTGATGCACCATGGCTTTCACCCTGGCGGGATCGCTCCCCTCGCCGAAGTTGTGCCCCAGCCCCAGCCCTATGCTGGGCAGGCGCAGGCCGTGGCGGCCGACGGATCGATAGGGTTGGCGCTGGTAACGGTCGGGGGCGGCTAGGTAGTTGTCATCCATAAAGACTCCTGAATCGGCTCGATAACTGTCAGTGTGCTGTCATGCCCGGTGTCGTTGGCCAAAGCCCCCACCCTTGTCGGAAGAAAGGGCGCAAACAAAGCGCCTCGTTGTCAGAGGGGAGGTCGGGAGAATGACGCCACCAGCACCTGTTTTAGTCTGCGGGGATAAAACGGTAACGGGTCTGGTGATGATAGTGCTGGCCCGGCAGCAGCCAGGGATCACCAAGCGCTGGCCGGTTGGGACTGTCTGGCAGCTGCTGCGCTTCAAGGCAGAAGCCGTCGTAATCCTGATGGGGCTGACCGCTGCGGTTCGGCGTGCTGGCCAGCCAGTTGCCGGTGTAGAACTGCAACGAAGGCTGGTTGGTATAGACCTCCATCGTCAGCTGTTTATCCCCCGACACCACCTGCGCTGCTCGCCCCTGTTCAGGACCATTGAGGAGAAAAGCGTGATCGTACCCCTTGGCCTGCCGTTGCTGGGGGTGGCTCAGCCAATCCAGGCCCATGGGGCGTGCAACCCGCAGATCGAAGGGACCTTCCACTGGCGCAATGGCCAGCGGCAGGCCGCTGCCGTCGGTAGGCAGGAAGTAGTCGGCATTGAGACTGATGGCATGGTCGCGCACATCGCCGCCCTTGCTGCCCCCATCCAGATTGAAATAGGCGTGGCTGGTGAGGCTGATCGGAGTAGGGGCATCGGTGCTGGCTCTGAACTCCACCACTAGGTCGTACTGTTCCAGTCGATACTCCATCGTCACCCGCAAGTTGCCGGGAAAGCCCTGATCCCCTGCCTTTGACAGCAGGACGAGTTTGACCCGATCCGATTCCTGTTCCTTGATCTGCCAGATCCTGTGATGAAACCCCTCCTGTCCACCGTGCAGGCAGTGAGGCGGTTGATTGGCATCCAGAGCCCAGTGCTGGCCATCATGCACCAGCTCTGCCCCGCCGATGCGGTTGGCAAAACGGCCCGCGACGGCGCCCAGCCACACCTGTTGTGCGGGATAGGCTTCATCGGCGCAGCCCAGCAGCACTTCACGCCTTGAGCCTGCCACCGGCAGGGTGAGGGAGGTGAGGGTGGCGCCAAAATCGAGGCCGCGCAGGCGCAGCCCTTCTTCATTTTCCAACTCGAATGGTGTCATGGCTTGCCCGCTCCTGTGCTTGTATGGGTACGGCAGACATGACTGTCAGTCGTGATGATCGGGTGCATGCCGTCATGGTGTGTGAAGGCTGTCATAGCTTGCCCGCTCCTGCACTGGCGCGACAGACATAGCTGTCGGCCTTGATGCCGAAGCGGGCCGGGTACTCGGCGTCGACGGCGGCAATCACCTCGGCGACCTGCGCCGGGCGGAGCAGGGCAACCACGCAGCCACCGAAGCCGCCACCTGTCATCCGCACACCGCCCTCGCGGCCAAGCCTGGCTTTGATGATCTCCACCAGACCGTCGATGGGGGGCACGGTGATTTCGAAGTCATCGCGCATGGCGGCGTGGGACTCGGCCATCAGTTGGCCGAGGCGTACCAGGTCGCCGGACTCCAGCGCATCGGCGGCGGCCAGAGTACGGGTATTGTCGCCCACCACGTGGCGGGCGCGGCGGTAGCAGACCTCATCCAGCCCGGCTTTGCCTGCTTCCAGTGCAGTCAAGTCCAGATCCCGCAGTGCCTTGACCCCGTAGTGGCGGGCGGCGGTTTCACACTGCTGGCGGCGGGTGTTGTACTCGCTGTCCACCAGACCGCGGCGCACGTTGGAGTTGACGATCAGCACCGCCAGATCGGATGGCATGGGGATGAGGCGGGTTTCGAGCGAGCGGCAGTCGATCAGCAGGGCATGATCCTGCTTGCCGCTGGCGGAGATCATTTGATCCATGATGCCGCAGTTGCAACCGACGAACTGGTTCTCCGCCTGCTGACCGTTGAGGGCAATCTCGGCTTGGCTGATGTGAAGCCCCAGCGCCTCCTTGAAAGCCTGGCCTATGGCCACTTCCAGCGAGGCGGACGATGAAAGGCCTGCCCCCTGCGGCACATTGCCCGAGACCACCAGATTAAGGCCGTGCAAGGCCTGGCCGCGCTCCTGCAGGTACTTCACCACACCGCGTACATAGTCGCTCCAGCGTTGGCTGGGGTGGTGCTCTATGGGCTGGTGCAGGTCGAACCGGTCGCGCTGGTTGTCGTAATCGGCGGCGATCACCTGCACCTGACTGTCGTTGCGCAGGCCGATGGCGACGCAGGTCTCGTAGTCGATGGCGCAGGGCAGTACGAAACCGTCGTTGTAGTCGGTGTGCTCGCCGATGAGATTGACGCGGCCGGGGGCGCGCACCAGCAGGTCAGGTTGCTGTTCGAACTGCTCGACAAAAACGGCGCTGACGCGTTGGCTGGGGGTCATAGGGCCTCCTCATTGGCTTGGCTGGTGTGTTTGTAGTGGATTGGACTGAGTGCGCGAAGTCGTTCTGCCGCTTGTTCCGGCGTCAGATCGCGCTGGGTCTCTGCCAGCATCTCGAAGCCCACCATAAATTTGCGCACTGTGGCGGAGCGCAGCAGCGGCGGATAGAAGTGGGCATGCAGTTGCCAGGCCTCGGGGCAGTCTGAATGGGGCGGGGCGAAGTGCCAGCCCATGGAGTAGGGAAAGCTGCACTCGAACAGATTGTCGTAACGGCTGGTGAGCTCCTTGAGCGCCACCGCCAGATCCTGCTGCAGCTCGGGGGTGAGGCTCAGCAGGGAGGGCACATGGGTCTTGGGCAGCAGCAGAGTTTCGAACGGCCAGGCGGCCCAGAAAGGAACGACTGCCAGCCAGTGTGCTGTTTCCACTACGATGCGGCTGCGATCTGCCAGCTCCCGCTCCACATATTCGACCAGCAGCGGGCGGCCGTGCTCGGCCAGCCAGTCGCGCTGGTGCTGCTCTTCGCGGGCGATCTCGTTGGGCAGAAAGTCGCTGCCCCAGAGCTGGCCATGGGGATGGGGGTTGGAGCAGCCCATGACGGCACCCTTGTTTTCAAACACCTGCACCCATTGCCACTGGCTCGACAGCTCGGCCACCTGTTCCATCCAGGTGGTGATCACTGCCTCTATGGCGGGCCGCGGCAGCTCGGGCAGTGTCTTGCCGTGATCCGGCGAGAAGCAGATGACCCGGCTGGTGCCGCGGGCGGCTTCCAGTTTCAGCAGGGGGTCCTGGTCGCCGCGGGTGGCCGGTGTGTCTTGCATCAGGGCGGCGAAGTCGTTGGTGAAGACGAAGGTGCCCTGATAGTCCGGGTTCTTGTCGCCGGTGACGCGCTGGTTGCCCGCGCAGAGGAAACAATCCGGATCGTGGGATTGGCTCGGCGCCTGACTGACCTTCTCGACCTGACCCTGCCAGGGGCGCTTGGCCCTGTGGGGGGAGACCAGCACATATTGACCGGTCAGCGGGTTGAAACGACGGTGGGGGTGATCAACAGGGTTGAACATCATCACTCCTCATTACCTGATGAAATGGATGGGGTGGCCGCCAACGGGGGCCTGGAAGAGAGGGCGAGCGGCGCTGTGCATGCTTACGCCTCGTACCCCTGTGGATTTCTGGATTGCCAGCGCCAACTGTCGGCGCACATGGTTGCGAGATCCCGGTTGGCGCGCCAGTTCAGCTCGCGCTCTGCTTTGCTCGGGTCGGCCCAGCACTCGGCGATGTCGCCAGGGCGTCTTGGTTCGATGCGGCAGGGTAGCGGTTGACCGGAGGCGGCTTCGAACGCCGCGATCATCTGCAGTACGCTCTGGCCCTGGCCCGTGCCCAGGTTGTAGATATGTACGCCGCCCTGTCGGGCGCAATGCTGCAGTGCTTTGACATGCCCCTCGGCGACATCCATCACATGGATGTAATCGCGCACGCCAGTGCCATCTATGGTGGGGTAATCGTTTCCAAAGACAGAGAGACAGTCACGACGACCGATGGCGACCTGGGTCAGAAAGGGCATCAGATTGTTGGGGATACCCTGGGGATCTTCCCCCATGGTGCCGGACTCGTGGGCCCCGACCGGGTTGAAGTAGCGCAGCAGCGTTATGCTCCAGTGCGGTTCGGCTCGTTGCAGATCCTCGAGGATCTCTTCGATGATCAGTTTTGATCGACCATAGGGATTGGTGGCGCTGCGGGGGAAATCTTCCCGGATGGGCGTGCTGGCCGGATCACCATAGACGGTGGCCGAGGAGCTGAAGACCAGGCTGTTGACCCCCGCGCGTTTCATCGCCTGCAACAGGGTGAGGGTGCCAGCGAGGTTGTTTTCATAGTACTCGAGGGGAAGGCGAGTCGATTCACCGACCGCCTTGAGGGCGGCAAAATGGATCACGGCGGCTATCTGCTGTTCGGCGAAGATGCGATCCAGCAGTGCTGGGTCACGTATGTCCCCCTGATAGAAGAGGGGGGCACGCCCGCTGATGGCGGCGATGCGGGCCAGCACGCCCACCTTGCTGTTGCAGAGATTATCCACCACTACAGGCTCCATCCCTGCGGTCTGCAGGGCCAGGCAGGTGTGGCTGCCAATATAGCCGCAGCCGCCGGTGACCAGTACTTTCATCCTCTTCTCCATGCTGAAAAAAGCCTGTGAAGGAGTTTAGCCGAGCCTCTGACGAGCAAACTGTGAACTGCTTAACAAAAGCGTGTAAACGATTACACTTGCGCGTGTGGTCATAAATGACACGACTTGGCTTTTTCCCCTGTCATCACTGATGATGCCCGGTATAATGGCTCCGTCTTGAACTGTGAAATAAGTGAAAACAGCATGAGTACCATCAAGGATGTCGCCCGTTTGGCCAATGTATCTGTGGCAACGGTTTCACGGGTGATGAACAACTCACCCAAGGCCAGTGCTGCTTCTCGCGAGGTGGTACAAAAAGCCATGGCCGAGTTGGGCTATACCCCCAACGCCAACGCCCGAGCACTGGTCAGCAAGACCTGTGACACCATGGGCGTGCTGGTGGGTGACGTGGCAGATCCCTTCTTCGGTGCCCTGATCAAGGGGGTCGCTGCGGTGGCGGTGGAGCAGGGATTGCACCTGCTGATGGGTAATGGTTTTCACAGGGCGCAGCAAGAGCGCGAGTCCATCGACTTGCTGATCGGCAAGCGGTGCGAGGCGCTGGTGGTACACAGCAAGGCGTTGAGTGACGAGGAGTTGATCGATTACGCCCTGCGGGTGCCCGGCATGGTGCTGATCAATCGCGATATTCCTGCCTTGAAGGGGCGCTGCATCGCTCTCAATAATCGACAGGGGGCCGCCACTGCGACCCGGCATCTACTGGAGCTGGGCCACCGGCATATCGCTTTTCTCAGCTCGGACCACGCCATCGAGGATGCTACCTTGCGGTTGCAGGGTTACCAGGATGCGTTGACCGAGGCTGGGCTGCGCGCCGATCCCGAGCTGGTCGAGAGCGGCATGCCCAACGAGGAGGGGGGGGAGCGCGCCATGCTCAACCTGCTGGCCAAAGGGCAGCCCATCACGGCCGTGGTTGCCTACAACGATGCCATGGCTGCGGGGGCCATCTCCGTGCTGGCTGACAACGGCCTCAAGGTGCCTGAGGAGGTCTCGGTGGTGGGCTTCGATGACATCATCTACGCCCGATACCTGAGGCCCAAGCTTTCCACCATGCGTTATCCCATCGAGCTGATGGCGGCCCAGGCAGCCAAGCTGGCGTTGCAGCTGGCGGCGGGTGAAAGTGAAGCTGTGCAGAGCCGCATTTACACCCCGACGCTTATCAATCGTCACTCTGTGGCACCCGTTCGAGCCTGATCCCTCCTGTTTCCGTCAGTTTCCTATCCCGGATCGCCCTTTTTCAGGTGGGCGATCCGGCTGCGCTCATTTTTACCTTCATTTAGCGATTTTTTACCCTGCTTTACTTAACACAATTGGTGTAATCGTTTAGATCTGTGTGAGCAAGATCGCCGATCCCCAGGCAAAACTCCCCTACACTGCATAGGTTTTCAGCGTCGATGCAGGGAGAGAAAAAGATGCTCAGGGAGATAGTGGCCCGTCAGGATTGGCAGACCCAGGCGATTACATCGGTGAATCGTCTGGCTGCTCATACCCCTTTGTTCAGCTGGCGCAGCGAGGCGGATGCCCGTGCCGCTCTCGCCTCACCGTCACGGTTGCTGCTGGATGGCGAATGGCGTTTCTCCTTCTTCGAGGCACCGGAGTTCGTGCCTGAGCAGTGGCTAGAGCAGGATCTGGCGGATGCCTGTGCCATCTCAGTGCCCGGTAACTGGCAGCTGGATGCCGCCTATCCGGCGTCGCGTCCCGCCACTGACGGCCCCATCTACACCAATATCAAGTATCCCTTCCCCTGTGATCCGCCCAGGGTACCGGCAGACAATCCAACCGGCTGTTACTCCCGCGAGTTCGAGTTGCCCGCCGACTGGCTGGTCAGCGGCCAGACCCGCATCATCTTCGACGGGGTGGACAGCGCCTTCTACCTGTTCTGCAACGGCCGCTGGATCGGTTATTCCCAAGACAGCCGGCTGCCTGCCGAATTCGATCTGAGCCCATACCTCAATGTCGGTCGCAACCGGTTGGCGGTGCTGGTGCTGCGCTGGTCTGATGGCTCCTATCTGGAAGATCAGGACATGTGGCGCCTCGGCGGGATTTTCCGTTCCGTCAGCCTGCTGCACAAACCCGAGCGCCATCTGATGGACGTGCGGCTGACACCCGTGCTGGATGCCTGTTATCGGGATGCTCGCCTCAAGGTGGAGTTGCAAGTCAATGAGGGCACCGGGCTGGCGGTGGAGGCCAAGCTCTATTTCAGTGAGACGCTGATCGCCGACCGGCGCCAGCTGCTGGGCACAGACGCCATCGACGAGAAGGGCGCTTACACAGACAGAGCCGAGCTATGGCTGGAGGTAGCGACGCCGCACAAGTGGAGCGCCGAGACGCCCCACCTTTATCGACTGACCCTGCTGGATGAACAGGGCGAGCCCATCGAGAGCGAGGCCCATGACGTGGGCTTCCGGGCGGTGGAGATCCGTGACGGTCTGCTGCGGGTCAATGGCCAGTCTCTGCTCATTCGCGGCGCCAACCGCCACGAGCACGACTCAGCCCTGGGCCATGTGATGACCCCTGCCGCCATGGAGCAGGATCTGCGGTTGATGAAACAGCACAACTTCAACGCGGTGCGCTGCTCACACTACCCCAATCATCCTGACTTTTATCGCCTGTGCGATCGGCTCGGTCTCTACGTGGTGGACGAGGCGAACCTGGAGACCCACGGCATGGTGCCCATGGGGCGACTGGCGCAGGATCCCGCCTGGAGTGGCGCGTTTCTGGAGCGGGTCACCCGCATGGTGGCGCGCGACTTCAACCACCCCTCCATCATCATCTGGTCACTGGGCAACGAATCCGGCTATGGCCCTGCCCACGACGCCATGTATGGCTGGCTCAAGCGCAGTGATCCGAGTCGTCCGGTCCAGTACGAAGGGGGCGGGGCAGACACGGCCGCTACCGACATCATCTGCCCCATGTATGCCCGTACCCATCAGGATCAAGCCTTCCCGGCCGTGCCCAAGTGGGCGCTGGCCAAGTGGATCGGCCTGCCGGGCGAGACCCGGCCACTCATCCTGTGTGAATACGCCCATGCCATGGGTAACAGCCTGGGGGGCTTTGCCCACTATTGGCAGGCGTTTCGCGATCATCCCAGGCTGCAGGGTGGCTTCGTGTGGGATTGGGTGGATCAGGGACTCGACAAGCAGACCGGCGATGGCCGCCACTATTGGGCTTATGGCGGTGACTTCGGCGACCAGCCCAACGATCGCCAGTTCTGCTGCAACGGCCTGCTGTTTCCGGACAGGACGCCCCATCCCGCCCTGTTCGAGGCAAAGCGGGCCCAGCAATTTTTCGAGCTGACATTGCTGAGCCAGCATCCCCTGGTGGTGGGGATCGACAGTGAATACCTGTTCCGTACCACGGATAACGAATTGCTGCGCTGGCGACTGTGCGAGAACGGGGTTGTCGTGCTGCAGGGGGAATGCCCACTCACACTCGCGCCTCGGGCCAGTGTGGCGCTGACCTTGCTGGATACGCTGCCAGCCTTTGCGGCAGGCTCCCCCAGCCTGGCTGGAGCTGGCCATAGTGCAACCCGCAGCTACGGCCTGGGCCGAGCCGGAGCATGAGGTGGCGCACCAGCAATTTATGCTGCCAACGCCCATGGCTATTCCGGCGGCGTTTAACCCTGCCGCGATAAGCGAGCTGCCGGATCACTGGCTTGTCTGTGCGGCTGGCAGCGAGTGGCAACTGGACAAAAGCAGCGGCCGCATCCGTAGTTGGCAGAAACATGGCCGCGAACGACTGCGGGGGGCTATTGCCGATCACTTCTATCGCGCGCCGCTGGACAACGACATAGGCACCAGCGAAGCGGATCACGCCGATCCCGACGCCTGGATTGCCCGTTGGGAAAGGGCAGGGCTCAACCATCTGCAGCATCGCTGTCTCGGGTTGGAGGTCAATGCTCATCAGGGCTGTGTGGTGGTCACTCACGGTTACTTCGTCAACGAGGCGCTCAAGCTATCGACCCACTGGCAGCACAGCTTTGGCGCCGATGGTGCCATGGGACTCACCATCAGGGTGGAGGTCGCCGCAGACATGCCATCGCTGCCCCGCATCGGTGCCAGGCTCTGGCTGGATGAAGGAGTGAACCATGAGTTCAATGAGGTGAGCTGGCTGGGCCGCGGCCCCCATGAGAACTATCCGGATCGCCTGCTTGGCGCAGATCTCGGTTGCTGGCAGTTGCCTCTGGCGGCTCTGCACACCCCTTATGTGTTCCCGACCGACAACGGACTGCGTTGTGAGACCCGCCAACTGTTGCTGGGGGACCTGACGTTCGAAGGGCAGTTCCACTTCAGCGTCAGTCGCTACAGTCAGCAGCAGTTGACCCTGGCGCGCCATCAGACCGATCTGGTGGCGCAGGGAGGCCTGCACCTCTGTCTCGATAGTTTTCATATGGGGGTGGGTGGCGATGACTCCTGGAGCCAGAGCGTGCGACCGGAATATTGGTTGCAGCCAGGGAGCTACTATTGGAACTGTGTTCTACGCTGAATCTGACCTGCTTATAGGTAGCGAAAAGGCACGTTCAGGTCCCCACCAAGCGGGTTTAACTTCAACACCATGATTTTTAATGAATTTATTGCTATGTAACAGAGTGTAAACGTTTTCATTTTGTTGCCATGATCACAGACCGACATACAACAAACTGATTACATTAGGCTGGCGCCAGTTCAATTGGTGTACAGCATTCCCTACAAAAACAGATAGAGAGATCGGAGCATAACAATGAAAAAAATCACGACAGTTGCCGCCGTACTGATGAGCCTGATGGCAGGGGCCACTGCCCATGCCGAAACCCGTTTGGGGGTTACCGTCTACAAGTACGACGACAACTTTATGGCTGTGGTACGCAAGGCCATCGAGAAGGAAGCAGCGGCAAACCCGGGTGTGGAGCTGCTGATGAATGACTCCCAGAATGACCAGTCCAAGCAGAACGATCAGATCGACGTGCTGCTGGCCAAGGGCGTGAAGGCCCTGGCGATCAACCTGGTTGACCCGGCGGCTGCCCCTGTCGTGATTGAGAAGGCCCGTGGCGAAGATATTCCGGTCGTCTTCTACAACAAGGAGCCGAGCACTGCCGATCTGGCCAGCTATGAGAAGGCTTACTACGTGGGTACCGACTCCAAGGAGTCAGGCATCATTCAGGGTCAGCTGATCGCCAAACACTGGAAAGCTCATCCCGAGTGGGATCTGAACAAGGATGGCGTCATCCAGTTCGTGCTGCTCAAGGGCGAGCCGGGCCACCCGGATGCCGAAGCCCGCACCTCCTACGTCGTCAAGACCCTGAACGATGGCGGTCTCAAGACGGAGCAGCTGCACATGGATACAGGTATGTGGGATACCGCCATGGCCAAGGACAAGATGGATGCCTGGATCTCCGGCCCCAACGCCAACAAGATTGAAGTGGTCATTGCCAACAATGACGGCATGGCAATGGGCGCCGTCGAGTCACTGAAAGCCCAGGGCAAGACCGCCATTCCGGTGTTCGGCGTCGATGCGCTGCCCGAGGCGCTGGCCATGGTCAAGAGCGGTGCCATGGCGGGTACAGTGCTGAACGATGCAGCCAACCAGGCCAAGGCCACCTTCGAGCTGACCAAGAATCTGGCTGAAGGCAAGCCGGCCGGTGAAGGTACCCAGTGGACTATCGTCGACAAGGTCGTACGTGTTGCCTACGTGGGTGTGGATAAAGACAACCTGTCTCAATTCGAGTAACTCCCTCCTCCAGGGCAAGGGAGATCCCCTTGCCCTTTTTTCAACCAGATGTGATGGCTGATATGACAACACAGCAACAATCAGAATGGCTGTTGGAGATGATTGACGTCAGTAAAAGCTTTCCCGGCGTCAAGGCACTCGATAATGTCAATTTACGGGTCCGTCCTCATTCTGTGCATGCGTTGATGGGCGAGAACGGGGCAGGGAAATCCACGCTGCTCAAGTGCCTGTTCGGCATCTATGAAAAGGATCAGGGCAAGATTTTCTTCAAGGGGCAGGAGGTCAATTTCACCTCCTCCAAAGAGGCGCTGGAAAATGGCGTCTCCATGGTGCATCAGGAACTCAACCTGGTATTGCAGCGCACCGTGATGGACAACATGTGGCTAGGTCGCTATCCCACCAAGGGCTGGTTTGTCGACCACGGCAAGATGTATGACGATACCAAGCGCATCTTTGACGAGCTGGATATCGATATCGATCCCAAGGTCAAGGTGGGCACGCTCTCCGTGTACCAGATGCAGATGATCGAGATCGCCAAGGCATTCTCCTATGACGCCAAGATCGTCATCATGGACGAACCTACCTCCTCCCTGACCGAGAAAGAGGTAAACCACCTCTTCAAGATCATCAACAAGCTGAAAGAGAAGGGCTGCGGCATCGTCTATATCTCCCACAAGATGGAAGAGATCTTCCAGTTGTGTGACGAGATCACCATATTGCGGGATGGTCAGTGGGTGGCAACCCAGCCGCTCAAGGGCATGACCATGGATCAGATCATCGGCATGATGGTCGGTCGCGAGCTGACCCAGCGCTTCCCGGAAAAAACCAACCAGCCCAAAGAGGTGATCCTCGAGGTCGAACATCTGACGGCCAAAAACCAGCCCTCCATCCAGGACGTGACCTTCAACCTGCACAAGGGGGAGATCCTCGGCATCGCCGGGCTGGTGGGGGCCAAGCGCACCGACATAGTAGAAACCCTGTTCGGTATTCGCGATCACAGTGCGGGTGCCATCAAGCTGCACGGCAAGGTGGTGGCGAATCATACGGCGCACGAGGCCATCTTGAACGGTTTCGCCCTGGTGACGGAAGAGCGCCGCTCCACCGGCATCTATTCGCGCCTCGATATCGCCTTCAACTCCCTGATCGCCAATATGGACAGCTACAAGGGCTCCATGGGGCTGCTCAGCAACAACAAGATGAAGAGCGACACCCAGTGGGTCATCGACGCCATGCGGGTCAAGACGCCGACCCAGCAGACGCAGATCGGCTCCCTCTCCGGTGGCAACCAGCAGAAGGTCATTATCGGCCGCTGGCTGCTGACCCAGCCGGAGATCCTGATGCTGGATGAACCGACCCGCGGCATCGACGTGGGGGCCAAGTTCGAGATCTACCAGCTCATCCTGGAGCTGGCGAAGAAGGACAAGGGCATCATCATCATCTCGTCTGAAATGCCCGAGCTGCTCGGGATCACGGATCGCATCATGGTGATGAGCAATGGCCGGGTCGCCGGGATCGTCAACACCAAAGAAACTGACCAGAGCGAGATATTGCGCCTGGCATCTCTGTACCTCTAGAGACAGGAAGACATTTATGGAGTCGGCTAAAAATTTCAATCTGATGCAGGCGCTCAAGGAAAACGCCATCTATTTGGTGCTGCTGGTGCTGCTCATGGTCATAGTGATCCAGGAGCCCTCCTTCCTGAGCCTCACCAACTTCAGCAACATCCTGACCCAGTCTTCGGTGCGGGTCATCATAGCGCTGGGGGTGGCGGGCATTATCATCACCCAGGGGACGGATCTCTCGGCCGGTCGTCAGGTCGGTTTGGCGGCGCTGATCGCGGCGACCATGTTGCAGGCGCTGACCAACGTCAACAAGGTGTTTCCCAGCCTGGGGGAAGTGCCTATTCCCGTGGTGATCCTGCTGGTGTGTGCCGTGGGGGCGTTGATCGGGCTGGTTAACGGTCTGATCGTGGCCTATCTGAACGTAACCCCGTTCATTACCACCCTGGGCACCATGATCATCGTCTACGGCATCAACTCCCTCTATTTTGACTCCGTGGGTGCCTCGCCGGTGGCCGGTTTTGACCCCCGCTTCTCGAGTTTCGCATAGGGCTTTATCCGGATAGGAGGGTTCAAGCTTTCGTATCTCACCTTCTATGCGGCCATCGCCAGCGTCTTTGTCTGGGTGCTGTGGAACAAGACCCGCTTTGGCAAAAACATCTTCGCCATCGGTGGCAACCCCGAGGCGGCCAAGGTTTCCGGCGTCAATGTGGCGGTCAACCTGGTCATGATCTATGCCCTGGCCGGTGTCTTCTACGCCTTCGGCGGCATGCTGGAAGCGGGCCGTGTAGGCAGTGCCACCAACAACCTGGGCTTCATGTACGAGCTGGATGCCATCGCAGCCTGCGTGGTGGGTGGGGTTTCGTTCGCCGGTGGTGTGGGGACGGTTGCCGGCGTGATCACAGGGGTGCTTATCTTCACCCTGATCAACTACGGCCTGACCTATATTGGAGTCAGCCCTTACTGGCAGTTCATCATCAAGGGCGGCATCATCATACTGGCGGTGGCTCTGGACTCCATGAAGTACGCCAAGAAGAAATAACAATTGGCAGGGAGGGTTGGCAATGCCGGCCCTCCCTTCTGGAGGGAACCCATGCCATTCAAGGTCAAGATTTACCTCTTGCTGCTATTGGCCATTCTGGTCACCATCGGCACCGCCTGGTTCAGTGTGAATCACTTTATAAGTGGTTACATTCGAACCCAGTCCACCCAGAACATCAATGAACAGATAGCGCTCGTCAAAGAGAAGCTGGCGGGAGACATCAATCAGAAAATCCTGCTGGCGGCCAACCTCAACTTCGGTGTGACCAACGTCAAGAAGACCCTGCAAGAGACCGGATTTCACAACATCGTCAAGGTGATTGGCGACATGGCATTCGACGTAGGCGGTGTCATCAACGATGCGGCCAAGGTGGATGCCCTGCGCAAGCTGATCCCCGAAGCCAACAACCAGATCACCATCAGCCCGTTACAACAGGTGGATGGCAAGCCGGTCATTACCATACTGGTGCCGCGCGGTGCCGATTCTGCCTACCTTTATTACCTCGACATGAGCGAGTTCAAGCGTCTGCTGGAGAAAGTGAGCGGGGAAGGGCGCTACTTCTCCCTTGCTGACGGTCAGGGCAATGTGCTCTACAGCAGCAAGCCGCAGGGAGAGAGCGAGTCTCGCCCCAATCAGCTGGATATTCGTGGCAGCAGCTGGACCCTGACCGGTTATGTCGATCTCGACTATATCCGCGCCATGACCCAGGCACTCAACGGCAAGATTGTCATGGCCCTGCTGGCGGTGGCTGTACTGGTGCTGGTGCTGGCCATGCTGGCGCTCAATGTGGCCTATCGTCCCATCCTCTCGTTGCGGGATCTGGTGCTGGAGCTTTCTCGCGGCAGCGGCGACCTGACCCGCCGACTGGCGGTGACGAGCAAGGATGACCTGGGCCAGATCTCGGCCGGCATCAACCGCTTCATCGAGCGTCTGCAGGAGATGATGAGAGAGGTGCAGGGGGCGAGTGGCCAGCTCAATACCGGCATCGAAGGATTGGCCAACCAGACCGGTGCCGCTCAATCCTTGCTGGCGGATCATGTGCGCGAGACCGAACAGGTGGTGACGGCCATCAACGAGATGAGTCGCACTGCGGTTTCCGTCTCGGAGAGTGCCGCCAGCACGGCCCAGCTCACTGGCCAGAGCCAGCAGCTGGCGGATCAATCCCGTCAGGTAGTCGATCAGGCCATGGCCAGCGTGATGGCGCTGGTGGACGAGGTGGCGGCGACGGCGCGATCCATCGAAGCCATGCAGCAGGATGTACAGCAGATTGGTTCAGTGCTTGGGGTAATTGGCAGCATTGCCGAACAAACCAACCTGTTGGCGCTCAACGCTGCCATAGAGGCGGCTCGCGCCGGTGAACAGGGACGGGGTTTTGCGGTGGTGGCGGACGAGGTGCGCTCGCTGGCGGCTCGCACCCAGAAGAGCACGGCCGAAATCCAGACCATGCTGGCCAGCTTGCAGCGGGGAACTCAGACTGTGGTGGATGCCATGAGCAACACCAAGCAGAGTTGTCAGGGGGCGGCCGAAAACACCACCAAGGTAAACGAGTCGCTGGACTTGATGGCGGGCGAAGTGGTGGAGATCAACGATCTCATCAGCCACATTGCAACGGCGGCCGAGCAGCAGAGTGCGGTAGCGGAAGAGATCAATCGCAACATGAGTGCCATTGCCGAGGTGATCCGTCAGTTGACCAGCAACGGGGAAGAGACGGTGGCAAGCTCGGCGTCGATGCAGAAGACTTATGATCGGCTGAGAGAAATCGTGGGGCACTTCCGACTGGCGTAATAGCGGTATGGTGTGGCCGAGGTAAAAAAAAGCCAAAAAAGATGGGGGCGACTTGCGTCGCCCCCGATAGTCTTATCGCTCATATCCTTGAACGAAGTTGCTCCCTGCAATCCCTGACTATACCTCTTCCTTTAGGTTTCCCCTTCCCAATCCTTTGGGGTGTCCATTAGCCATCATGGCCTGACGAGTCATCCGTTCCCGTCGCACTTTCTCCGTCCCGGGAGGTGTCCTTTACCACATCCTGTGGTGAGTCCATTTGCCCAACCCTGGCAGCCAGTCTTCCTGACCGACTTCATTGCGTCCGTGCAAGAGTAACTATAAGGATTTCAGGAGGGACGACAACGGCAGTGTGAAAAACGTTTCTACCGATCTGGTTACGAAGGAAACCTTTATGGTTTTTTTGTTTTTAAAATCATTATTTTAGTAATTTATTGTTCAGGTTTTTCGATCCTGTCTTCCGACTATCGCGGGGTCTTTTCAGGCGCCTGGCTTACGCAGACAACGGCGAATGTCTCACACTCCATTTAACTCGGGTTCCGGAAGTGGAGAGGGAGTCATTAAAGGGGAGCAGGGGGATGAGAATGGCTGCCAATACGGTGAGATTCAGTTGTGCTCTTGCAGCCGCTCATAGATGGTTTGGCGCTCTTCCGGGCTAAGAGAGGAGAAATAGTGGGTGAACAGGCGCAACAGCAGGGATTTGTTCATGCCGTCCTGCTGGGTCAGGTTGCCCAGCTCGTCGATGGCCGCTGTACTCAGGGAGAAAGTTGCCTTTTTATAGCTGGGTTTCAGGTGTTCGCCACGCTCGATAAAGGCGAGCGCCGTCAGGGCTTCATCCCGATGCAGGCTCAGCTCAAGACTGACTACTTTGGGTTTGCCCTTGGCGTAGAAATCCGCATCCTCGATAAACTCGTCGATGGTGAATTTCTTCTGATGATGCAGATTGTGCTTCTTCTTCAGGTCGGCAAGGCCCATTTCACACCTCCAGCTCCAAAAACTCCTTGGCGATGGTCCGGATCTCTTCGGCCGATTTGCCATCTGGCTCGATCTCCATGACGGAGAGGCCCTTCTCTTCACTGTCGTCATAGACGTTGCGGCTGTAGGTGATGGCGTTCAGTACATCGACCCCGAACGAGGAGCAGACCTCCTTGGCCTCCAGAATGCGTTTTACTTGGTTGGGCAGAGCAGGGCACTGGGTCAGTACAACGGCAGCCTTGAGGGTGGGATTGACCATCTTGCAGGTGGTGATGAGGTCTTCCATGTGCGGCAACGTCTTGAGGTCGCGGCGCTTGGGTCTAAGCGGGATCAGGGCATGGGTGGCCACCGCCATGGTGGAGCGCAGAGCCCGGTTATCCTGACCACCGCAGTCGACGATGACGTAGTCGTAGCGGTTCTTCAGGCTGAGCAGGTCGTTGCGAATGTTGCCGTAGAGCTGCACGCAGTTGATCTGGGGGAGATCCGGGTTGTCATTGCGCTCCTGGATCCAGTCGGAGGTGGTGCGCTGGGGGTAACAATCGACCAATAACACTTCGCCATGAAACCGGGTTCTGAGGTCGACTGCCAGATTCTGAGCCAGGCAACTCTTGCCGCTCCCACCCTTCTCACCACCGACCAGCAGGATCATGACAGTCCCCTATCCCTATGAAAAATAGCTGCCTTGAGTATAGGAGGGGGTTGATGCATGACAAGCCAGGAGGAGCCGGGCTCCTCCTGGCTGTCACACTCAGTAGTGCTGACGACCTCCGTACCACTGACACACATACTCGGGGACCAGCATCTGGGGGGCCTTGTCCACATGGCAGACCACCATGGGGATGGCGGGGGCGCCTTGCGCGCTGACCAGTGACGGTGTTGCGGGCAGAACCAGGGCGGCAAGCAGAAACAGGGACTTGATCTTCATGACTATCTCCTTGGTGACAGAACAGGGCGTGATCCGGATCACTTTCTGAGTTAAGTCGAGTCGGCCTGTGACGCAAGGTTGCGAAATAAATTCAACTAATGAAAAAAGTTTGAAAAGAGGGTGTGGCAGGGTCGGTGAAAAATGCATGACCAAGATGCTGGTTTTGTGCATATCCATATAAAAGGTATGTCACTGACAGCTTGCGGCACAGGCCTGTGCTGGCGGGTCTGGCACAATGCCATGATCTGGGACAAGAAGAGGATTATTCAGCGAGCGATCCGGTTATGACTATTTATCTTGGTATCCCTCCCTTTAAAATCAGTGAAGAATTCATTTTTTTGAATATTAAATTCAATAGATTAAGAATTCCTCTCTATGTATATGAAAAACAAGTTTTTTTGTTTTTGTTTGTTTTACGCTGTCGAGATTTAAAATGAATGAAATAAGCTGAAATATGAAATTAAAGTGTAGGAAATTGCTTATTCAAGCGGTTCTGTTGAATGGGAGATTGTCAGTTCTGTTATGCTCGTCAAAGAATAAACTGTGGTTTTATTCAGTTCTGGCTGAATGTGATCAATGTCCAAGTTTGGCGTGATTTGCAGGTCTAACCTCTGTCTCGAAAGGCAAGGGCAGGATAGAACACAAGCTGAGTACCCTACATAAAGAATATCCCGCCTTAGCCACGAGCATGAATAGAAGGAATCTATTCAATCACTCGCAGGGACCACTGCTAGACGGAATATAATCATGAGCAAATTTTATGTAGGTTCTGAAGTTGGCCAATTACGCCGCGTCATGCTGCACCGCCCCAACCTCAGTCTGAAGCGTCTGACCCCTTCCAACTGCCAGGATCTGCTGTTCGACGATGTCCTGTCCGTTGAGCGTGCCGGTCAGGAGCACGACAAATTCGCTCAGGTACTGCGCGATCAGAATGTCGAAGTTTTCCTGCTGACCAACCTGTTGGCTGAAACCCTGGATGTACCGGAAGCCAAAACCTGGCTGTTGCAACATCAGGTCTCCGATTATCGTCTCGGCTCTTCTCTTGCCAATGACGTGCGTTGCTTCCTGGCGGACATGCCGCACCGTGAGCTGGCCCGCATCCTCTCCGGCGGCCTGACCTACTCAGAGATGCCTTACAGTGGTGTCAACATGGTCGTCGGCATGCACGCTCCGACCGATTTCATCATTGAACCTCTGCCGAACCATCTCTTTACCCGTGACACCTCCTGCTGGGTTTACGGTGGCGTCTCCATCAACCCCATGGCCAAGGCCGCCCGTCGCCGTGAAACCAACCATGTGAAGGCCATCTACCGGTGGCACCCGCAGTTTGCCGGTCAGGACTTCATCAAGTACTTCGGTGATGAGGATCATGACTATGACAACTCCACCATCGAAGGGGGAGATGTGCTGGTAATCGGTCGTGGCTCCGTGCTCATCGGCATGTCCGAGCGCACCACTCCGCAAGGGGTCGAGCACCTGGCTCGCAGCCTGTTCAAACACGGTCAGGCCAAACAGGTCATCGTCATGCAACTGCCGAAACACCGCAGCTGCATGCACCTGGATACCGTCATGACCCACATGGATATAGATACCTTCTCCGTCTATCCGGAAGTCATCCGCAAGGACGTGAACTGCTGGAGCCTGACTCCGGGCGGTGCCACCGGCATGAACATCAAGGAAGAGGGTTACTTTGTTTCCGCCATTGAAAAAGCGCTGGGCGTGGATCAGCTCAAGCTCATCACCACGGGTGGTGACAGCTTCGAAGCCGAACGCGAACAGTGGAACGATGCCAACAACGTGCTGACAGTGCGTCCTGGCGTGGTGGTGGGGTATGAGCGCAACACCTACACCAACGAGAAATATGACAAGGCCGGCATCACAGTTCTCTCCATTCCGGGTGAAGAACTGGGTCGTGGCCGCGGCGGCGCCCGCTGCATGAGCTGCCCGATGGAACGTGACGGCATCTGACAAGACGGCGTGGCGCCGGCAGAGGCTGGCGCCACACATACCAAGACTCGAGATCAACACTCATGAAAAAACCAACTGTCGTCGTCGCCCTGGGTGGCAATGCCCTGCTCCGTCGTGGCGAGCCCCTTGAAGCGGATATTCAGCGCAAAAATATCGCCACCGCTGCCAAGACCATCGCCCTGATAGCTCAGGAGTACAACGTGGTACTGGTGCACGGCAACGGCCCGCAAGTCGGCCTGCTTGCCCTGCAAAACAGCGCCTATACCAAGGTCTCTCCCTATCCCCTGGATGTGCTGGGCGCCGAGTCCCAGGGCATGATCGGCTACATGCTGATCCAGGAGCTGAAAAATCTGATGCCGAGCCGCAATGTCACAGCGCTGCTGACTCAGGTGCAGGTTGACCCCAAGGATCCGGCGTTTGCCAATCCGACCAAATTTATCGGCCCCGTCTATGAGGAAGCCGAAGCCCGCGCCCTGGCCGAAGAGAAGCGCTGGGTCGTCAAGGCTGACGGCAAGTTCTTCCGCCGCGTGGTGCCGTCACCGCTGCCCCAGCGCATCGTCGAGGGAGACGCCATCGAAACCCTGATCGCCCAGGGTCATCTCATCATCTGTACCGGTGGTGGTGGCATTCCCGTGACCTGGGATGGCAAGTGCCTGACCGGTATTGAAGCCGTCATCGACAAGGACATGTCTGCCGCCTATCTGGCCAAGCAGATCAAGGCCGACGCCCTGCTGATCCTGACCGATGCCGATGCCGTCTACCTGGATTGGGGCAAGCCGACCCAGCATCCGCTGCGAGTCACCAGCCCGGATGAACTGGCTGGCGTCAAGTTCGATGCCGGTTCCATGGGGCCCAAGGTTGAGGCGTCCTGTGAATTTGTCAAAGCGACTGGCGGCATGGTCGGGATCGGCTCGCTGGAGGATGGTCTGGCCATCCTCAAGGGAGAGGCGGGTACCAATATCATCGCCACTCGCACCGTGGGTGTGTAGCCAATAGTGCACCCGAATGTGACTCGAACAAATTTGAACTGTGAATGCGTAGCCAACACTACTGCCTATTTGGTCTGAACAAATATAGAGAGAGAACTCATCATGGCTTTTAATCTGCGTAACCGTAACTTCCTGAAACTGCTGGACTTCACCCCGCGCGAAATCCAATACATGATTGATCTGGCCATCGACCTGAAAAAAGCCAAATACGGTGGCTATGAGCGCAAACACCTGACCGGCAAGAACATCGCCCTGATCTTCGAGAAGACTTCCACCCGCACCCGCTGTGCGTTTGAAGTGGCGGCCTTTGACCAGGGCGCTCAGGTCTCCTACCTTGGCCCAAGCGGCTCCCAAATCGGTCACAAGGAGTCCATGAAGGACACCGCCCGTGTACTGGGGCGCATGTATGACGGCATCGAATATCGTGGCTACGGCCAAGAGATCGTGGAAGAGCTGGGCGCTTATGCCGGTGTCCCGGTCTGGAACGGCCTGACCAACGAATTCCACCCGACCCAGATCCTGGCCGACTTCATGACCATGCTGGAGCACGGCAAGGGCAAACGTCTGGATCAAATCAAGTTCGCCTACCTGGGTGATGCCCGCAACAACATGGGCAACTCCCTGATGGTCGGTGCCGCCAAGATGGGTATGGATATTCGCCTGGTCGCTCCGAAAGCCTTCTGGCCGGAAGAGGATCTGGTTGCCAAGTGCCGCCTGATCGCCGAAGAGACAGGCGCTTGCATCACCCTGACCGAAGATGTGAAAGAGGGCGTGCTGGGCACCGACTTCCTCTACACCGACGTCTGGGTATCCATGGGTGAAGCAAAAGAAGCCTGGGATCAAAGGGTGAAACTGATGACCCCGTATCAGATCAACATGGACGTCATCAACGCCACCAAGAACCCGGATGTGAAGTTTATGCACTGCCTGCCGGCGTTCCACAACGATGAGACCACCATGGGCAAGGAAGTGGCTGACAAATATGGGATGAAAGGTCTGGAAGTGACCGAGGACGTGTTCGAATCAGAGCACAGTATCGTGTTTGACGAGGCCGAAAACCGGATGCACACCATCAAGGCAGTGATGGTTGCTACGCTGGGCGACTAAGGTCGCAGTAGTGGTGCCGGGGGGTAACCCCCGGCTTTTCGACCATGTGACGGCGGCATAATACCTCTAACCCTACAACCCGCAGCTTGCATGGATACCACACCACAGAAGGAAGCTGGACCATGACCAAATTCAAGTTCCCGTCAGCCTACACGATACTGTTTGTGCTGATCGCCTTGGTGGCCGCCCTGAGCTGGGTAGTGCCAGCCGGCAAATATGACATGATCATGAACGACGCCCTCGGCAAGGAAGTGCCGGTGGCCGGAACCTACAAGCTGGTAGAGGGGAATCCCCAGGGGATAGTCGACGTGCTGCTGGCACCTATCGATGGTCTCTACAACCATGACACTTATGAGGCAGGCGCCATCGACGTCTCCCTCTTCATCCTGATCATCGGTGGTTTTCTTGGCATTGTGACCAAGACGGGTGCCATCGATGCCGGTATCGAACGGGTCACCGATCGGCTGCGTGGCCGTGAAGAGTGGATGATCCCGATCCTGATGGCGTTGTTCGCCGCAGGGGGCACTATCTACGGCATGGCCGAAGAGTCGCTGCCCTTCTACACCTTGCTGGTGCCCGTGATGATGGCCGCCCGCTTCGACCCGGTAGTGGCCGCTGCGACCGTATTGCTGGGTGCCGGTATTGGTACTCTGGGTTCTACCATCAACCCGTTCGCCACCGTCATTGCCGCCAACGCGGCGGGCATCTCCTTCACCGACGGCATCTGGCTGCGTGTCGCCATGCTGGTGGCCGGCTGGTTGCTGTGCGTGGCTTATGTGATGCGTTACGCCAAGATGGTGCGCAACGACCCCAGCAAATCCCTGGTGGCTGACAAGTGGGAAGAGAACCGTGCCCACTTCCTTGGCAACAAGAGCGACCAGATGCTGGAGTTCACTCTGACTCGCAAGATAGTGCTGGGTATCTTCGTCGCCGCCTTCGCCGTGATGATTTACGGTGTTGCCGTGCTCGGCTGGTGGATGGCGCAGATCTCCGGCGTTTTCCTGGCCGCCGCCATCATAGTCGGTGTCATCTCCCGCATGAGCGAAGAGGAGTTGACCACCAATTTCATCGACGGTGCCCGCGACTTGCTCGGTGTGGCCCTGATCATAGGCATCGCTCGCGGTATCGTGGTGGTGATGGACAACGGCATGATCACTCACACCATTTTGCACAGCGCAGAAGGGATAGTGACCGGTCTCTCCACAGTGGTGTTCATCAACGTCATGTTCGTGCTGGAAGTGGTGCTCTCCTTCCTGGTGCCGTCCTCCTCCGGTCTGGCCGTGCTGACCATGCCTATCATGGCGCCGCTGGCCGACTTCGCCAACGTGGGTCGCGAGCTGGTGGTGACCGCTTATCAGTCTGCCTCCGGTCTGGTGAACCTGGTGACCCCGACCTCCGCCGTGGTGATGGGCGGTCTGGCCATCGCCAAGGTGCCTTATGTGCGCTGGCTGAAGTGGGTGGCGCCGCTGCTCGGTATCCTGACAGTGCTGATCGTGGTTTGCCTGAGCCTGGGCGCCGTGCTCTCATGACACCGATGACATGCAATATGAAACGGGAGCCTGTGGCTCCCGTTTTTTATGGCTGGATAACGTGGATAGCTATTTGCCGTAGCGCAATGTGGGAGGTGTCGGGGAAAACGGCAGGGGCGGGTGATGATACGAGCGGAGCTCAGGCTACAAAAAGGCGACCCCAGGGTCGCCTTTTTCATTCAGGGGAGGAGGTCAGCGGGCCTGTTCCAGGGTGCGCACCACGGCGGCGTGGGCCTGTCGGGTACGGCTGATATGGCGCGGGGCGACCAGCACAACATCGTTGCCGGCGACGGCGCCCATGATCTCGGGATTGGCGTTGCGATCCAGCAGCCGTGCCACTACGGTGGCGGCGCCCGGTGTGGTGTGGATCAGCACCATCTGCTGGTTGTGCACCACTTCGCGCACCATGTCGTGAATGGAGCGGGTGCTGCCGGCGGGTTCCAGCTGATCGTCCACTAGTGTGTAGACCTTCTTGCCGTTGGCATTCTGGGCCTTGGCCACGCCGAGACGACGCAACAGACGGGAGATGGTGGACTGGCTGATGTCGGCAAAGCCGCGCATCGATAGCTCGCGGCGGATCTCTTCCTGGGTGCTGTAGCAGTGCTGGCCGATGATCTGGCGACAGGCATCCAGCTGGGCCAGATCGGGCTCTTGTTCAACGGGACGACTGAGGGTTTTGACCACGGCGATTTCCTTTGACGGTGACCGGAGGCTATCGCTCGATATCTGCCATCAATGCTTTTTTATAGCTAAAAATTCTGATGGTAAGACGTGAGGCAGGGAATCAACGATGTTTAGCCTTTATTGGATGGCAAATTATAGCTAAACGGAGAATCTGTGATGTGACAGGGGTCAAAAATGGGCCCATTGGGGCCCACTTGGATATCAGTAACGTTCGCTGACGATGTCCTGGGTGAAGGACTTCTCGCAGTATTTGCACTTCATGCGTACTACGCCCTTCACCTCGCGCACCCGGAAGTAGCTGTCGACCGGCTCGTTGTGGGAGATGCAGTTGGAGTTGGGGCAGTGGAACACACCGGTAATGAACTCAGGCAGTTCCAGCTGATGCTTCTTCACCACGGCGAAGTCTTCGATGATGTTGACGGTCGCCTTGGGGGCGAACAGGGCCAGCTGGTTGGCCTGTTCCGCGGTCAGGCGGGTGTTCTCTATTTTGATGAGATCCTTCTTGCCCAGCGCGCCGGATTTGAGGTTGAAACCGACGGTGATCCGCTCCTGAGTCTCGATCAGCTGGAACAGCTTGAGGATCTTGATGCCCTGGCCGGCGGGGACGTGGTCGATGACGGAGCCGTGACGGATGGCTTCGACTTGCAGTTGATTCTTCTCGGACATGATGTTCCCCTTTTCCCTTAGACGGTTTCGTTCAGTACCAGAGCCAGCAGTGCCTGGCGCGCGTAGACCCCGTTTTCCGCCTGCTGGAAGTAGTAGGCGTAGGGCGTCTTGTCGACCGCCACATCGATCTCGTCGACGCGGGGCAGGGGGTGCAGGATCTTCATGGTGGGTTTGGCTCCTTCCAGGGTCGCCAGCTCCAGCACGAATTTGGCGGCCATGTGCTTGTATTCGGTCTCGTCGAAGCGCTCTTTCTGCACCCGGGTCATGTAGAGGATGTCGAGCTCCGGCATCACCTCTTCCATGGTCTCGTGCACGCTGAACCGTATGCCCTTCTCTTCCAGCTCCTCGCAGATGTAGTCCGGCATCGCCAGCGCGTCCGGGGAGATGAAGAAGAAGCGGCAGTTGAACAGGCTCAGGGCCTGGGCCAGGGAGTGAACTGTGCGGCCGTATTTCAGGTCACCAACAAAGGCTACGTTGAGGCCATCGAGCTTGCCTTGTGTCTCATGGATGGAGAAGAGGTCGAGCAGGGTCTGGGTCGGATGCTGGTTGGAACCGTCACCACCGTTGATGACAGGCACGCGGGAGAACTCGGAGGCGAGACGGGCGGCGCCCTCTTTCGGGTGGCGCATCACCACTGCATCCGAGTAGGAGCCGATGATCTTGATGGAGTCGGCCAGGGTCTCGCCTTTCTTGGCACTGGTGTTGCCGCCGTCGGCGAAGCCGATGATGTTGCCACCCAGGCGCTGGACCGCGGTCTCGAACGAGAGGCGGGTACGGGTAGACGCTTCGAAGAAGCAGCTGGCAATCAGCTTGTCTTTCAACAGGCGGGTGTCGGGCTCGGCCTTCAACCGCTGTGCGGTTGCGACCACCAGTTCCATGTCGGGCCGGGTCAGGTCCGAAATGGAGATGACATGTTTCTTATAGAGTGGATTGGTCATCGTCTGCATTCCCTTTGACATCAATGAAGGTTTTTCGGGCACAAAAAAAAGCCCCTGAAACAGGGGCCTTTTTTAAAAATAACTGGGGATCTGTGGGGCGGGAACCGGAAACAACGGGGCCGCTCTGGTGCGCACCACCCGTCTGCAAGGCTGTTTTCCGAATCAAAAACTGCATCGTCTTGTCCCGACCTTTTTCAAAACCGGACAGATTATAGGGCCGGTTTTTGAATTGTCAAAAATTTATTTCAAAGGCAGGATTTGCACAGGAAAACGTTTAAGTGCCGTGAACGGGTCGGCAAACCCACACGCTGTGTTCTGTTTGCAGGGGCTGTTGATCTTCGGCCATGGAACGCAGATAGGCGAGTCTGTGATGTCCTTCCAGCAGGCAATAGGGTTGTGGCAGCGGCTGCCCGTCCGGGTAACGGCTATCCGGCGTCGTGGCCAGCACTATGATGGGCTCTGACCAGGTGCCTTGCGTCAGCATGTAGTCGCCGAGCCAGGATCTACGTACGTAGCGGTTGTGGCGCAGCATCTCGCCCCAGCGCTCGATCACCTCCATATGACGGGAGCCGGTCTGGGCGATGATCCGCTCAGTGGGCCACTGCTCGCACTCGAACTGGTGACGGGCGAGATCGATAAAGCTCCAGTTGGACTCAAAACCGCGCCAATGACGATAAATCCATTGAGAAAGCACGCAGTGGGGAATGAAGGGGACCTGCGGGGCAACCCGGTCGAGATAGTCGGGCAGGGACTCCGTCTTGCGTTCACCCCTGAAGTTGAGCGGCGCCAGTTGTTGGAGCAATCGGTAGTTGAGCATGAACAGCCTCCCGGAACCAATCTTCACCCTACCCCCATTTATGCGGCTTTCCTACCCTGACAAGGCTGTAAATACAGCAAGTTACCCAGTGATGCTGCGCAAATTAATGCAAGTTGCTCGTCATTTGTGCAATCGCATCGAAAGTGAGAAAAAAGCCTTTACCTTTGAACCCGGCTTTGTATAATTCGCCTCGTTTGTTGCAGGGGCGTAGTTCCAATTGGTAGAACAGCGGTCTCCAAAACCGATGGTTGCGGGTTCGAGTCCTGCCGCCCCTGCCATTTTCAGAAAAGCCAGCTCATTGAGCTGGCTTTTCCCATTTCTGCGTTCCCAGTTTTGTTCCCCTGGTTCCCTCTCTCTTCCCTGTGTTGCGGCCGTTTCGCGGCAGTTGTCTCGCTTCACATTCAACGCCTGCCTTGACCGCTAGTCGCTATTGCACCAATCCGCCCTGTCGTTTCTGGCAATCGTGCTTCATGGCTCCCTGTGCTACACAAGACGGGCGGTGCCATTGCGCCTTGATGGCACTCAGATAGCCAATGCTCAAGCCGTGGATTGTGGGCGTGAACATCACTTGCGGAGATAGACTCATGAACGAGGCAGTTGAAACCCGACTGAACAAGTCTCGCCCCGGTGGCTGGGTACCTCGGGACAGTGCCCATATAGCGCGCTGGATCCGGCGGATGAAGCACTATGTCGCCAACCAGCCGGGTGAGCTGGTGCCCCCCATCGCCGAGCTGCGGGATCTGGTCAATGCCGATCCCTGGTTGCACGCCCAGGCAGAAGCCATGTTCAAGGAGGCCTGGCGTCACAAGCATCTGACCCCGCTCGGCCAGGTCGAGGTGCGATCCTTCGAGGAGTTTCTGGGGTTGCTCAACGGCATCATGACCACGGCACCCGAGGCATATCAGGATATTCCGACGCACGAACCCTCCGGCCTTATCGGTTTTCCCATCAATGCCCTGCTCGACTGGCCCATGGCGACCCAATCCGGTTATCACTTCTTTGCCAACGCCCTGATCAATCAGCAGTTCAAGAAAATCCTCGATTACTGGGCGCTGTTTCTGCAAAGCCCGGCCTCGCGTTACGTGTTGAATGAGCCGGTCAGCAAGCTGGATAAAGAGACTCTGGTGGTGCCCTGGCTCGGCAAGGCGGCCAAGAGCGAAATGGTCAAGGTGGCCTGCGGGGCCCTGGGGGAAGGGACAAATCCGACACCTGGCAGTTTTGAGCAGATTTTCCAATGTGACCCGTCGGCCGAGTATCACGGCTTCAGTTGCTGGGATGACTTTTTCACCCGCACCTTCCGTCCTGATGTGCGACCCGTTTCGGCACCTGAGGATGACAACGTCATCGTCAACGCCTGCGAATCGGCGCCGTTGCAGGTGAAGAAAGGGGTGAGCCGCAGCGATCAGTTCTGGCTCAAGGGACAGCCCTATTCGCTGGACAACATGCTAGATTTCGACGATCTGGCGCCCCGCTTCGATGGCGGCACAGTGTATCAGGCCTTCCTCAGTGCGCTCAGCTATCACCGTTGGCACAACCCGGTGAGCGGCACCATTCGCAAGGTGCGCGTGGTCAACGGCACCTACTATCTGGAGAACCAGTTCGAGGGCTTTGTCGACCCGCAGGGGGCGGATCCCAGCGCGCCCAACAACTCGCAGCCTTTCCTTACCTCGGTGGCAACCCGGGCGCTGATCTTCATCGAAGCAGACAACCCCAAAATCGGGCTGATGTGCGTGGTGCCTGTGGGCATGGCCGAGGTGTCGAGCTGCGATGTTACCGTGAGGGCGGGGGACAGGGTGAAGAAGGGGGATCCGCTCGGCATGTTCCACTTCGGCGGCTCGACCCACTGTCTGGTGTTCCGCCCAGGGGTCAAGCTGGAGTTCGAGTTTTACGGTCAAACCCCGAGCCTGGATGCCGGCAATATGCGGCTCAATACCGCCATCGCCCGGGTGCGCTAGGTAGGCGCGTGTGACGGGATACAAGACGGGCCGCCTCTCAAGGCGGCCTTTTTACGTTGGTTGGGGTTGCACCGACAGTGGATCAAGAGGGAAAGGATGAGTGCCGGATGGAAAGGAGCGTTGCCAGTGGGATAGCTACTGATGCATTTAAAATCAAGGGATTGGTATTCATGGAACAGGATTTTCAGTCGATATAGTCCACACAAGGTGTACAGCTTTGTTTGACGCCATTGAGACAGCCATAAGGATATCCCATGAATCTCTCCCTTCGCGGCAAGTTGTTGGCCACCAGTCTTGGCGTGGTCCTGATCACGGTTTGCCTGCTGGGCATGACCGCCTTCTATACCCTGAAAAACCAGACCCTGAGCGCCATCGACAGCGAGGCGCGCAACTATGCCAGCGCCTACGCCGAGGGGATCGGGAAATGGATGCAGGACAGGCGCGAGAGCCTGACCGCCCAGGTCAATGTCATCGCCAACCACCCGACGTCCGAGCTGGTGCCTCATCTGCAGCAGACCTTGCGCTCCGGCGGCTTCGGGCTGGCCTACTACGGCTCGGAGGAGGGGGTGATGACCCGCAACGATCCTTCCCTCAACAAGGGTGACTATGACCCGCGTGCGCGACCCTGGTATCAGGATGCGGTCAAGGTGGGCAAGCTCATCATCACGGAGCCTTATGTCAGCGTGACCATGCAGCAGCTGGTGGTGACCCTGGCCGAGCCCGTGATGCAGCAGGGCCGGCTGGCCGGTGTGGTCGGTGCCAACCTGGCGCTGGAACAGCTCATCAAGGATGTGCTGGCGATGCGGGTGCAGGGGGATGGCTACGCCATGCTGCTGGACAAGAGCGGCCTCATCGTCGCTCACCCGAACAAGGATCTGGCGCTCAAGAAGAGCCAGGATTTGGCGCCTGAGCTCGATGCCAACCGCTTGGTGGGCATGAGTCAGCAGGGCGGCCTGCAGGCGGTGCAGATCGGTGGACGCGACACCAAGATGCTGGTGTTGCCGATCCCCAACACCGACTGGCTGCTGGCCATGGTGATGCATGAGGATGTGCTGATGGAGCCGCTGCAGAGCCTGTTGTTGCAGCTGTCACTCATCAGTGCGGGTCTGATCCTGGTGTTCGGCCTGGTACTGACCAGCACCTTCAAGTACCTGTTCCAGGATCTGGGGCGGGTGGCCGGGGCGTTGCACGATATCGCCCACGGCGAGGGGGACCTTACAGTCCACATCAACACCCGCAGCAAGGATGAAGTGGGCCAGCTGGCCGAGAGCTTCAACCAGTTTGTGGCCCGCCTGCACGGTATCGTCAGCCGCTTGCGGGATGTGACCGTCGAGCTGGCGGCCCAGTCCCGTACTCAGGCGGCCGGCGCCCTGGCTCGCAGCCAGCGGGTGCGCCAGCAACAGGACGAGATCGTCATGGTGGCGACTGCGGTGACCGAGATGGCTTCTGCAACTCAGGAGATCGCCGGTAACGCCGAGTTTGCGGCCACCACCTCGGGGGATGCGGTCAAGCTCGCCGTTGCGGGCCAGTCCCAGGTTGGCCAGAGCCAGCGCAGCATCACAGGGCTGGCGGACGAGGTGGCCGATGCCAGCCAGATCATTGTGGAGCTGGATGCCCATGCCCAGAAGATCAGCGGCATTCTGGCAACCATCAGCGGCATCGCCGAGCAGACCAACCTGCTGGCGCTCAACGCTGCCATCGAGGCGGCACGGGCCGGCGAACAGGGCCGTGGCTTTGCCGTGGTGGCGGACGAGGTGCGGGTGTTGTCCAAGCGTACCCACGACTCCACCGACGAGATCCAGCAGATGATCGAAACCCTGCAGCAGACCACTCGCCGTGCGGTCGGTGGCATGGAGACCAGTCGCCAGCTGGCGGGCACCAGCGTGGAGGATGCGGAAGCCGCCAACCAAAGTCTGTCACTGATCAACCAGGCCATAGGTTCCATCAGCGACATGGCGACCCAGATAGCGGCGGCGGCCGAAGAGCAGACCTCGGTCACCAGCGAGATCAGCCGCAATACCGAGAACATACGCCACGTTTCTCAGGAGCTGGCCGAGCAGGCGGGCGAAGAGGCTGCTCAGGCCGCCGAGCTCAAGTCGCTGACCGAGCGGCTGGAGCAGGAGATAGGCCGCTTCCGCCTCTAAACCGGCCAGCAATAACTGGCCAGCAATAAAAAGGGCAGCCCGCGGGCTGCCCTTTTGCATGTCCGCAGGTTATCCGGGCTGCTTGACCCAGATGAGCTTGTCGGTGGCAAAACCCAGCCCTCTCGCCTTGGCGACCAGGGCATCGACCTTGGCTTTCGGCGGGTTGGGGGAGCGGGAGAGGATCCAGAGATAGTCGTGGTTGTAGCTGGTCACCAGGGAGAGCTGGTAATCGGGGTCAAGATCGATAACGTTGTAGCCGCCGTAGAAGGGGCCGAAGAAGCTCACCTTGAGCCGTGCCTCGTCCGGCTTGTCAACAAAATAGGCCTTGCCCTCGGCCTCGCGCCAGCTGCCATTGCTCTGCTTGCCCCGATTGATCACCCTGACGCCACCATCATCACGCAGGCTGTAGCTGGCGCTGACCTCTTCCAGCCCCCGCTCGAAGCTGTGATCCAGACGCGCTATCTCATACCAGGTGCCAAGATAGCGGTCGAGCTGGAAGCCGGTGACGGGACGGATGCCATCGGCCATTCCGGTACAGGCCGTCAACAGCAGGCCACACAACAGACAGAACAGTGAACGCATAAGTTATCCCTCTTTTTATCCCTCAATGATACGAAGTTGGCCGTCCCGAAAGCGGGAGGCCTGATCGGTTGGCGTGCTGCCGAAATAGCGTTTGTACTCCCGGCTGAACTGGGAGTTGCTCTCGTAGCCGACCTTTGCCGCCGCGGCACCGGCCTTGATGCCGTCGTGCAGCATCATGAGCCGCGCCTTGTGGAGGCGAAATGACTTGATGTACTGCAGCGGCGAGGTGGAGGTGACCGCCTTGAAGTGGTGGTGAAAGGCGGAGACGCTCATGTTCACCTCCCGCGCCAGCTCCTCCATGGTGAGGTTGTCGGCGAAGCGCGACTCTATCATACGCAGCACCCGGGCTATCTGGCCCACATGGTTGTGACGGTTGGCCAGCGCCTGCAGCGCCGGGCCTCCCCCCTCATGCAGCGCGTAGAAGAGCATCTCCCGCACCGTCTGCGGCCCCAGTACCCGGGCGTGGTGGGGCTTGTCCATCAGGTCGATCAGTCGCTCGGCGGCGCAGAACATTTCTTCGGACAGGGGGACTGAGTGGACACCGCTCTTTTGCACAGCCGGGGCGGGCAGGGAATCCCCCAGTTCCAGCAGCAGCTCCTGCAGGGTGGCGACGTTGATCTCGAGGGAGAAACCGACAAGCGGCTGCTCGGGGGAGGCAAAACACTCACACTCACAGGGCAGCGGCATCAGCAGATAGTGGCTGGGATCGTAACGAAACACCTGATCCGCCATATAGCCCACCTTGTGTCCCTGCAGTATCACTATCATCCGTGGCTGGTAGAGCACGGGGATGCGACCGTGGTACTCGGTGGTGTAGATAAGGTTTACCTGCTCAACCGGAGAAGCTGTGATGCCGGGAGCCGTGACGGGTCAGTTTGGCGGCGAGGTCGGTGTAACGGTTCTGCATGGAGTCTCTTTTGTGGTGATTCTGGCGGGTTTGTAGAAATAGGCAAGAATCAAGCAGGATGTTGTCTTGATGGTAGAGGTGGTCTGGAGAAAAATGCAATCACATTTTGCGGCCTGGCCGCCCGAAACATAGAAAGGCAATGTCGATGAACAACTTTACTCTGCATACCCCGACCAAGATCCTGTTCGGCAAGGGCCAGGTTGCCCAGCTTCGTGAACAGCTCCCGAGCGATGCCCGCATCCTGATCATCTATGGCGGTGGCAGTGTGGTGCGTACCGGCCTGCTGGCCCAGATCCGCGACGAGCTGGCGGGCATGACACTGTTTGAATTCGGTGGCATCGAGCCCAACCCCACTTACGAGACCCTGATGGGGGCGGTGGCGCTGGCCCGCGCCGAGCGAATCGACTTCCTGCTCGCCGTGGGCGGCGGCTCAGTGCTCGATGGTACCAAGTTCATCGCCGCCGCTGCCCATTACGATGAGGCCCGGGATCCCTGGCACATACTCGAGACCGTTGGTAACGAGGTGCGCTCCGCCATTCCGCTCGGCGCCGTGCTGACCCTGCCGGCCACCGGTTCCGAGATGAACATGGGTGCCGTGGTGACCCGCCGCAGCACGGGTGACAAGGTGCACTTCTTCTCGCCCTTCGTGATGCCGCGCTTCGCCGTGCTGGATCCCGTGCTCACATACACGCTGCCGGCTCGTCAGGTGGCGAACGGTGTGGTGGATGCCTTCATCCATATCCTGGAGCAGTACCTCACCTACCCGGTCAATGCCAAGGTGCAGGATCGCTTCGCCGAAGGCCTGTTGTTGACCCTTGTCGAAGAGGGCCCCAAGGCGCTGGTGGAACCGGAGAACTACGAGGTGCGCGCCAACATAATGTGGAGTGCCACCATGGCCCTCAACGGTCTGATCGGTGCCGGTGTGCCCCAGGACTGGGCTACCCACATGCTGGGTCACGAGCTGACCGCCCTGCATGGCCTGGACCACGCCCAGACCCTGGCTGTGGTGCTGCCCGCCCTGTTGCAGGCCAAGCGCCAGCAGAAGCATGCCAAGTTGCTGCAATACGCAGAGCGGGTGTGGGATCTGCGCAGCGGCAGCGAGAGCGACCGTATCGACGGGGCCATTGCCGCCACCCGTGACTTCTTCGAGCGGATGGGCGTCAAGACTCGCCTGCGGGACTATGGTCTGAGCGAGTTGGGCATCGACACCCTGATCGGCAAGCTGGCGGAGCACGGCATGACCGCCATTGGCGAGCATGGCGATATCGATCTGGTGCAGAGCCAGCATATTTATGAAGCGGCCTGGTAACAGCACAGGGGCAAAACGTCGGGATCGAAACGATTAATTCAGAGGGGTCGGGGCCTGCCATTTGGCGGGTGGCCGGCCCCTTGTCTGTTACAAAACAGTTACTTTTCCTGTTTTCGCCCCGATATCTGTGATCGGAGCAGATTTCGTAAGAACAAAAAGCGCTAAGATAGAGGGCCGGTAAAACATTTTTTTTGACTGGTTGGATCACTTTTTCCAGTGCTTTTTACTGGTATAAGTCGCTAATTTGGTTTGTTTTTTTAAATCCAGGTCCGGGATGGGCTGAATTCTGTACGCGCACCATCGGGACTGCGGTTGTAATAAAACTCCAAAATTTGATACTAATCACCTTCGCGCCTGAGAAGCGGGGGCCTGACCATGACAGGAGGTTGAGGTAAAGCCTACTGATTTTCATAACAAAGGGCCCGTGACCTGCACTTTGGTCATGTCTTGTTTCGCCAGAAATGCGACACTGGGCAGCGATTGTTTATTAACCATCAGGGAATAGTCATGCAGATTGGAATACCGAGAGAGAGTCTCGCCGGTGAGACCCGGGTCGCAGCGACCCCGGCCACCGTTGAGCAGCTGAAAAAGCTCGGCTTCGAGGTCGCCATCGAGGCCGGTGCCGGCCAGCTGGCCAGCTTCGATGATGCCGCCTTCGAGGCTGCCGGTGCCAGCGTGGTACCGAGCGTCTGGCAAGCCGACCTTATCTTCAAGGTCAACGCGCCGACCGATGCCGAGATCGCACAAATTAAAGATGGTGCCACCCTGGTGAGCTTCATCTGGCCTGCCCAGAACCCTGAGCTGGTCAAGAAGCTGTCCGAGCGCAACATCAATGTGATGGCGATGGACATGGTGCCGCGGATCTCCCGTGCCCAGTCCCTTGATGCCCTCTCCTCCATGGCCAACATAGGCGGCTATCGCGCCGTGGTCGAAGCGGCGCATCAGTTTGGTCGCTTCTTCACCGGCCAGATCACTGCCGCCGGTAAAGTCCCGCCCGCCAAGGTATTGGTGATCGGTGCCGGCGTGGCCGGTCTGGCTGCCATCGGTACTGCCGGCTCCCTCGGCGCCATCGTCCGCGCGTTCGATACCCGTCTGGAAGTGGCCGAGCAGATCGAATCCATGGGGGGGGAATTCCTCAAGCTGGACTTCGGCAGCGAAGATGGTGCCTCCAGCGATGGTTATGCCAAGGTCATGTCCGATGAGTTCATCGCAGCCGAGATGGCGCTGTTTGCCCAGCAGGCCAAGGAAGTGGACATCATCATCACTACCGCCCTGATCCCTGGTCGTCCGGCTCCGAAGCTGATCACCAAGGAGATGGTCGACAGCATGAAGCCGGGTTCCGTGATCGTGGATCTGGCTGCGGCGACGGGTGGCAACTGTGAATACACCAAGCCGACCGAGTTGTTCGTGACCCCCAACGGCGTCAAGGTGATCGGTTACACCGACCTGCCGGGTCGTCTGCCTGCCCAATCCTCCCAGCTCTACGGTACCAACCTGGTCAACCTGATGAAGCTGATGTGCAAGGAGAAGGACGGCCAGGTTGCCATCGACTTCGAGGACGTGGTCCAGCGCAACATGACGGTGATCCAGGCCGGTGAAGTGACCTTCCCGCCGCCCGCCATCTCCGTCTCTGCCGCGCCGCAGAAGCCCGCAGCTGCCCCGATCAAGAAGGCCGAAGAGAAGCAGCCCTCCAACAAGAAGTTCGTGTTCGGTGCCCTTGGCATCGCCGCCTTCGGTTGGGTGGCAGCCGTGGCACCTGCCGCCTTCCTGTCTCACTTCACCGTATTCATTCTGGCCTGCGTGGTCGGTTACTACGTGGTGTGGAACGTCTCCCACTCCCTGCATACGCCGCTGATGTCGGTCACCAATGCCATCTCCGGCATTATCGTGGTCGGTGCCCTGCTGCAAATTGGTCAGGGTTCTACGCTCGTCACCGCGCTCTCGTTTGTCGCCGTGCTGATTGCCAGTATCAACATCTTTGGTGGCTTCACAGTCACCCAGCGCATGCTGAAGATGTTCCGTAAGGATTAAGGGGGTTTAACGTGTCTCAAGGACTGGTAACAGCATCCTATATCGTTGCCGCCGTGCTCTTCATCCTCAGTCTCGCGGGACTGTCGAAGCAAGAAACGGCCAAGCATGGCAACTTGTTCGGTATCGCGGGTATGGCCATCGCCCTGCTCGCTACCGTATTCAACCCGGAAACCAGTGGCGTGCACTGGATCATCCTGGCCATGGTGATCGGCGGTGCCATCGGCGTGCGTCTGGCCCTCAAGGTCGAGATGACAGAGATGCCCGAGCTGGTAGCCGTGCTGCACAGCTTCGTGGGCATGGCGGCCGTGCTGGTGGGCTTCAACAGCTTCATCGACTTGCACCCGTCTGCGCCCGCCGAGGTGGTGGTGTCCGTCGGTTCCAACCTGGATGCGACCCTGGCTGCTGCCCGGGCGGCGTTCGAGCAGGCGGCCAGTGTCGCCCAGGTCGAGCACCTCTCCGGCGCCATGCTGAACATCCATCTGGTGGAAGTGTTCCTGGGCGTCTTCATCGGTGCCGTGACCTTCACCGGTTCCGTGGTGGCGTTTGGCAAACTGCGTGGCCTGATCTCTTCCAAGCCGCTGATGCTGCCCCATCGCCACAAGCTGAACCTGCTGGCTGTGCTGGCCTCTCTGGCGCTGATGGTCTACTTCGTCAATGCCGGTGGTTCTACCTTCGCCCTGTTGGTGATGACCCTGATCGCCTTCGCCTTCGGCTGGCATCTGGTTGCCTCCATCGGTGGCGCCGACATGCCGGTCGTGGTCTCCATGCTCAACTCCTACTCGGGTTGGGCGGCGGCAGCGGCGGGCTTCATGCTCTCCAATGACCTGTTGATCGTGGTGGGTGCGCTGGTAGGTTCCTCCGGTGCCATCCTCTCTTACATCATGTGTAAGGCGATGAACCGCTCCTTCATCTCCGTTATCGCCGGTGGCTTCGGCTCCGACGGCGTGGCCTCCACGGCCGACCAGGAGATGGGCGAATACCGCGAAACCAGCGCCGAGGAAGTGGCTGATCTGCTGAAGAACTCCAGCTCAGTCATCATTACCCCGGGCTACGGCATGGCGGTGGCGCAGGCCCAGTATCCGGTGGCTGAAATCACCCAGAAGCTGCGTGATCGCGGCATTAAGGTGCGTTTCGGTATCCACCCGGTTGCCGGTCGTCTGCCAGGCCACATGAACGTGCTGCTGGCGGAAGCCAAGGTCCCGTACGATATCGTGCTGGAAATGGACGAGATCAACGACGACTTCAACGATACCGATGTGGTATTGGTGATCGGTGCCAACGACACCGTCAACCCGGCTGCGATGGAAGATCCGGGCAGCCCGATCGCCGGCATGCCGGTGCTGGAAGTCTGGAAGGCGCAGAACGTCATCGGCTTCAAGCGCTCCATGAACACTGGCTATGCCGGTGTCCAGAACCCGCTGTTCTTCAAAGAGAACACCCAGATGCTGTTTGGCGATGCCAAGGCCAGCGTCGAGGCCATCCTGAAAGCGCTGTAAGCGTCGGCCAGGAGAGACAAAAGGAGGCTTCGGCCTCCTTTTTTATTACTCACTTTTTGGTATATCCTCAGCCAATGCATGGATGGAGATCACGGCATGATGTGGCGTAAAGGATGGATCCTGCTCTGCCTCTGGTGGGGATGGACGGTACAGGCAAACGAACAGCCGAGCCTGACTCTGTTGACCGAGTTGTGGCCGCCCTATGTGATGCGGCTGGACGACGGCAGTCTGGGGGGCGCCGATCTGGAGCTGGCCCGCAAAGTACTCACAAAAATGGGCTATCGCACCACAGTCAAGGTGTTGCCCTGGAAACGGGTGCTGCAGGAGGCCAGATTCCAGAACGGGGATGCCATCGTCGATGCCTTCTTCGAAGAGCGGCGGCTGGAGTGGCTGCACTATCCGGATGAGCCGCTCTCCCAGAGTGGCGAAGTGATATTTTTCCCCCTGAACAAACCCGTCGACTTCCAGAGCCTCGCCAGCCTCAAGGGGCTGCATATAGGCACCCAGGCGGATTATGCCTATGGCGAAGCCTTCCTCACCGCGACCGAGTTCACCCGCTTTCCCATGACGGGAGAGAGCAACATGATCAAGCAATTGCACATGATGATGGCGGGCCGGCTCGATGCCGTTGTGATGAACCAGAGGGTGGGGTTACATCTGCTCAAGGGGCAGGGGTTGCAGGATCTGGTGGGCCATAGCATCAAGACGGTGACCGACAACAACCGCAACTTTCTCGCCTTCACCCACAAACCCGGCCACGAGCGCCTGGCCTATCAGTTTTCCCTCGCCCTCAAAGCCTTCAAGCAGACCCCCGAGTATCAGGCCCTGCTAGCCCGCTACGGGCTCTGAGGCACGGCCAGGTCCCGTTTGTTGAGTCGTGTCACCAGGCGGGTCCTTTTGTTGTGCTCTCGTTCACAATCTGTGGCACTTTGCCGCCACTTGGGCATAATGCCTGCGCAAAAAGCGATGTGGCTCAACTTTATTTGAGTCTTATTGCTTTAGCGTTACCCCAAGTTGACTGGATGACTCCTATGATGCAGGCCACCCCATTACGCCAAACCAGTGCGTTGACCGATGAAGAGCGCCACCTGATCGCCAGCTTCGAACCTGCCGTGGAGGCGCTCTCCGCCCTGTTCGGCCCGGGTTGTGAAGTGGTGCTGCACGCTTTTGACAGCCTGCACGCTTCCGTCATCAAGATCGCCAACGGCCATATCACAGGCCGGGAAGAGGGTGCACCTGTCACCGACTTTGCCCTCAACAAATTGCAGAGCGCCGCAGGCAGCCAGTGGAGCAGCTACTTTTCCCGCACCCGGGAGGGGGGTCTGCTCAAGTCTTCCTCCATCACCATCAGCAACCGGGAGGGCAAACCCATCGGCATGCTGTGCGTGAACTTCAGCCTGGAGACGCCGCTCGGGGCCCTGCTCGATACCTTCTCGCTGCCCGCTGCGCCAGCGCCCCTCAACAACGAGACCTTTGCCAGCTCGGTTGACGATCTGGTCGCCCAGGTGATCCACAAGGTGGATCAGGATGCGAGCCTCGGCAGCAGCGTACGCAACAAGGCGATCGTGCACCGGCTCTACGACATGGGCATCTTCGAGATCAAGGATGCCGCTCAGCTGGTGGCCGAGATGCTCGGCATCTCCCGTCATACCGTCTATCTGCATATCCGCAACCACAAAGCGGATCTGAACGAACAATAACAGCCCGATCGTGGGCGCAATGAACATGAGAAACACAGCAATGAAAGCACAATGGACCGACTTTATTACCCTGCTCAAGCGTGAAGTGGTGCCGGCCCTGGGCTGCACCGAACCCATGTCGGTGGCGCTTGCGGCTGCCAACTGCCGCAAGCTGCTTGGACAAACGCCGACCCGTGTCAGCGTCTGGGTCAGCGGCAACCTGTTCAAGAATGGCATGGGTGTCGGCGTGCCGGGTACCGGCATGATAGGGCTGCCCGTGGCCGCCGCCGTCGGGTTCACGGGGGGCAACCCGGATGCGGGGCTGGAAGTGCTCAATACCCTGACCCCGGCCCAGGTGGAAGAGGCCAAGGCGCTGCTGCCCATCATCAAGGTGGACGTGAAGGATGTGCCGGATGTGCTCTACGCCGAGGTACTGGCCGAGGTGGAGGGTCACAGTGCCCGTGTGGTGATCTGCACCGATCACACCCGCATCGTCTTGATGGAGCTGGATGGTGAAGTGCTGATGGAGCAAAACAGTGCCCCGGGTGTGCAGATCCAGCCCGCCAAGTCTGACAAGCCCGCCATGACACTGCGCGAAATCGTGGCCTTTGCATTGGAGGTGCCGCTGGCGGAGATCGACTTCATCGGTGCCGCCGCCACCATGAACCAGGCACTGGCGGATGAAGGGCTGCAGGGTTACGGCCTGCGCATCGGCAAGATCCTGACCGAGCAGGTGGAGCGCAAGCTGCTCTCGGACGATCTGATGACGCTGGCCATGCGGCTCTCCTCCGCAGCCTCCGATGCGCGGATGGACGGTGCCATGCTGCCTGCAATGTCCAATTCGGGCTCCGGCAACCAGGGCATAGCCGCCACCATGCCGGTGGTTGCCGCCGCCCGCTTCCTCAAGGCGAGTGACGAGCAGCTGACCCGGGCGCTGGTGATGAGCCATCTGGTGGCCATCTACATCAAGACCCATCAGAACAAGCTGTCGGCGCTGTGCGCCGCCAGTACTGCCGCCATGGGCTCGGGAGCCGCCATTACCTGGCTGCTGGGGGGGCAATTCGAGCAAATTAGTCACTGCATCAACAACATGATCGGCGACGTTTCCGGTATCATTTGCGACGGCGCGGGCAGTGCCTGCTCCATGAAGGTCTCTACCTCCACCTCGGCGGCAGTCAAATCATCGCTGATGGCCATCAACAATCTGCACGTGCCCCAAAGCGAAGGCATAGTCTCCGACGACGTGGACGAAACCATCGCCAACCTGGGTCGCCTCTCCAAACTGGGGATGCTGGATACCGATATCGAGATCATCAACATCATGCGGGCCAAGCAACAAGGCAAAGCCCAGTGATGCAAGGGGTGGCGCAGGCCACCCTCTGTTTTTCCGTCTGCTGACGCCACTCCGGCCATGGAGCGTCCGATGCGGTCGATGTCAGGGAGGTGCCTGCCTGGCACTTCCCGGTTTTGCGTCACCCCGGTTGCACCGGGGGACGTGCCGCCACGATGCGGCGAGTTTCAGGGAGGAGTGTGCGTACCGGGCACTCGTCCGTACACCTCGGGCCCGGCCCGATTATTTTGGGGAATATCGTCATGACTCTTAGCGTTATAGGTAATCTGGCCATTGCGGCCATCTTGCTGCTGTTTCTCTATCGCTTGCAGCAAAAACATGTGAGCTTCACCCGTCGGGTGTTTGCGGGTCTGGGGCTGGGCATACTGTTTGGTGCCGCCTTGCAACTGCTCTACGGGGCTGGTGCAGGGGTCATAGGCCAGACCATCGACTATCTGGATATCGTCGGCAGTGGCTATGTGAAGCTGCTGCAGATGATCATCACGCCACTCATCATGGTTTCCATCATAGGGGCCATCCTCAAGCTCAATGGCGGCACTGCCCTTGGCAAGATCAGCGCCATGACCATAGGGGTGCTGATCTTCACCACCATGCTTGCCGCCGGCGCAGGCATACTGATGTCCAACCTGTTTGGTCTGACGGCTGAAGGACTCACCGCCGGTGCCGCCGAGACTGCCAGGGGCGCGGCATTGCAGACCACCCTCGGCAGCGTCGAAAGCATGTCCTTTGCCAAGATGGTGCTGGAATTCATTCCTGCCAACCCCTTCCTCGACATGACAGGTTCGCGCAAGACCTCCACCATAGCCGTGGTGATCTTCTCCATTTTCATCGGTCTGTCCGCCACCGGCATCGCCCGCAAGAAACCCGAGATCTTCGAGAGCTTCGGCCGCTTCATGGAGGTGGCCCACGTCATAGTGATGCGGATGGTGACTCTGGTACTGCGCCTCACCCCCTATGGCGTGCTGGCGCTGATGGCCAAGGTGGTCTCCGGCTCCAACTATGCCGATATCCTCAACCTGCTCAACTTCGTCATGGCTTCTTACGGCGCCATTGCCATCATGTTCGCCGTGCATCTGCTGCTGGTGGGTCTGGTGGGGATCAATCCGCTGCGTTTTCTCAAGAAGATCATGCCGGTACTGGCGTTTGCCTTTACCTCTCGCACCAGTGCGGGCTCGATCCCGATGAACGTGCAGACCCAGACCAAGGCGCTCGGCATTCCAGAGGGGATCGCCAACTTCGCCGCCTCCTTCGGCTCCACCATCGGCCAGAACGGCTGCGCAGGCATCTATCCGGCCATGCTGGCGGTGATGATAGCTCCCACTGTGGGGGTCAATCCCATGGATCCCGGTTTCATCATGACGCTGATCGCCATCATCACTGTCAGCTCCTTCAGGGTGGCCGGGATAGGTGGTGGTGCGACGTTCGCCGCCTTGATCGTGCTCTCAGCCCTGGACTTCCCGGTGGCACTGGCGGGCCTGCTCATCTCCATCGAGCCGCTGATCGACATGGGCCGCACCGCCTTGAACGTCTCCGGTTCCATCACGGCGGGCACTGTCACCAGCCGCTTGCTGGGCGAGACAGACATGCAGGTGTTCAACAGCGAGCATGAAGTGTGTCTGGACGGCGAAGAGTCCACCATCTGACCCGCTTGCCAGGGCAGGGGCCAGCCCCTGCCCATCGATAGACCAGAGGGAGGGCATGCCCTCCCTCTGCCATTGAAAGGAGAAAGTATGAGAATCCTGATCATAGGTGGCGAAGCCGCCGGTATGAGTGCGGCGGCCAAGGCCCGTCGTCTGGCCAAGGATGCCGAAATCGTGGTGTATGAGGCGTCCGAGGTGATCTCCTTCGGTGCCTGCGGCCTGCCCTATTTTGTCGGCGACGAGTTTCAGGAGCCGGGATACATGGCCGAGTTCACCCCCGAGCAGTTCGCCGCCAAGGGGATCGAGGTCAAGACGGGTCATAGGGTGCTGTCGCTCGATGCCAGCGCCGGTACTGTGCAAGTGGAGCACCAGGGGGATGTCTTCACCGACACATACGATCGTCTGATGGTTGCCACAGGTGCCCGTGAAGTGATGCCCCCCATTCCCGGCCTGCAGCAGCAAGGGGTGTTCGGCCTGCGCCGCATGGCCGACGGTCTGGCGCTGAAGGCGGCTGTGCAGGACAAGCGCAATACCCGGGCCCTGGTGATCGGCTCCGGCTTTATCGGACTGGAAGTGGTTGAGGCGCTGGTGCATCAGGGTAAAGAAGTGCGCCTCATCGAACTGGCGGATCGAGTCATCCCGGATGCCTTCGACAGCGAAATCACCCGGCACATCGAAACCGAGCTGCGCGAGCAAGGGGTCTGTGTCCATCTGGGTGAGCGAGTCGAGGCTTTGCTGGGGGATGGCAGGGTGACCGGCGTGCGTACCGACAAGGGAGAGTATGAGGCCGATATAGTGGTGGTCTGCACCGGGGTCAAGCCCAACACCGAGTTCCTGGCCGACACCGGCATCAAGCGGCTGGCCAATGGTGCCATCGAGGTGGACAGGCAGGGCCGCACCTCGCTGGCCAACGTCTGGTCGGCTGGCGACTGCGCCAGTGTCTGGCACAGCGTCAAGCAGCAGCAGGTCTATGTACCGCTCGCCACCATAGCCAACAAGCTGGGGCGTATGGTGGGCGAGAACCTGGCCGGGGCCGAGCAGGTGTTCCCGGGCACGCTAGGCTCTGCGGCGCTCAAGGTGCTGGGGCTGGAGGCGGGTCGCACTGGTCTCTCTGAGCAAGAAGCCCAGGCGATGGGCATCGATTACCGCACCGTCGTCATCAAGGACAAGTGCCACACCAACTACTGCCCAGGCCAGTCCGACATTCACGTCAAGCTGGTCTACGAGGCGGGTAGCAAGCGCCTGCTGGGTGGCCAGATCCTGGGTCGCAAGGGGGCGGTACACCGCATCGATGCGCTGGCGGTCGCCATCACAATGGGGGTCACTACCGAGCAGCTCGGCATGCTGGACTTTGCCTATGCGCCGCCTTTCTCCCGCACCTGGGATGTGCTCAACGTGGCGGGCAACGTCGCCAAATAAAAGGTGAGAGTATGACGACGCTGCATATATGCGCCGTCTCTCTCCTCCCGCACCTGGGACGTGCTCAATGTGGCGGGCAATGTCGCCAAATAACAGGATAAGGAGGATGGCGCAGTGCACTGCACCATCCTCCTCGTCACAGCCGGGCTACATTGCAGGTATAAAAAAACCGATGCCTGGGCATCGGTTTTTGTTGCTACCGGTCTAGCCGTTTCACTCAGCCGCGGCCGAGGCGGTTATCCGGGTAGTTCTTGGCCAGCACTTCACGGGCATGCTGGGCAAGGGTCGGCATCTTCAGCGTGTCGTAGGACTCGACCATGATCTCCAGCGCCTTTTCGGTTTCGGCCGTGTCGGGATAGGTCTCGACAATCAGCTTGGCACGGTTGGCGGCGGCGATCAGAGCATCACGCTTCACGTAGTACTCGGCCACGCTCAGGTCGTAGCGGGCAAGGCGGTTCTTCAGGCCGATCATGCGAGCACGGGCATCGGCGGCATAGACGCTGTTGGGATAATTCTGCAACAGTGTCTTGAAGTCCTGGAAGGCCTGACGGGCATAAGAGGGGTCTTTATCGTCCCGATTGATGCCCAGGAAGTCCTGGAAGAAGTTGTAATCGCCGGCCATGTTGGTCAGACCGCGCATATAGAACACATAATCGATATTTTTATGCGCCGGATTGAGGCGGATAAAACGGTCGATATTGGCGATCGCCTGAGCGGTATCGTCCTGTTTGTAATAGGCGTAAATCAGGTCAAGCTGAACCTGGTTGGAGTAGGCGCCGAAAGGATAGCGCGAGTCCAAAGCTTCCAGTAACTCGATAGCATTCACATAGTTACCGGCATCCAGCTTGAGGCGTGCTTTCTGGTACAGGGTCTCCGGCGGTTCGTCGGGTACCTTGGGTTTTGTGCTGGAACAGCCTGTGATCAAGGTAGCGACCAAGGCGAGTGACATCAGCAGGTGAGACTTCTTTCCCATCAACAACATCCGGTCCATTTCCACGAAATTGGCAAAGTATCCGTTATGCTTGGCTAAAAGAAAAGCTAGAATACCCGGATTATTTCGAATTGATACCCCCCGCTCAAGAGACCATACATGAGCCAGCATATTGAACTGACAGGCGAATTTCAGGATCACCAATTCGGGCAGCGACTCGACCAGGCCCTGGCCGAATTGTTTCCAGACTACTCCCGAACCCGCATCAAGGAGTGGATTTTACAGGACAGAGTGACCCTGGATGGTCAGGTTGCGAACACGCCGCGCGAGAAGGTACTTGCCGGGCAACAGGTGCATGTAGATGTCGAGCTGGAAGATGACACCCGCTGGGATGCCCAGGACATAGCACTCAACATCGTCTACGAAGATGAACACATTCTGGTGATCGACAAACCGGCCGGTCTGGTGGTTCACCCAGGCGCAGGCACGCCGGATGGCACCATTCTCAACGCCCTGCTGCACCGTTATCCCGATATCGCCGAGGTGCCTCGTGCCGGTATCGTGCACCGTCTGGACAAAGACACCACAGGTCTGATGGTGGTGGCCAAGACGGTACCGGCCCAGACCCATCTGGTGGAAGCGCTGCAGGCACGCCAGATCACCCGTGAGTACGAAGCAATCGCCATCGGTCACATGACCGCAGGTGGCACGGTAGATGCCCCCATAGGTCGTCACCCTACCCAGCGTACCCATATGGCCGTGGTGCCCAATGGCCGTCCTTCCGTGACCCACTATCGGGTACATGAGAAGTTCCGTGGCCACACCCGTCTGCGTCTGCGACTGGAAACCGGTCGTACTCACCAGATCCGCGTACACATGTCTCACATCAAGCATCCGCTGGTTGGGGATCCCGCCTACGGTGGTCGTCTGCGCCCGCTGCGCAATGCGACACCCGAGCTGACCCTGGCGCTGCGCAACTTCAACCGTCAGGCACTGCATGCCACCATGCTGCAACTGGCTCACCCCATCACGGGGGAAGTGATGCAGTGGCACTCGCCCACGCCGCAGGACATGCTGGATCTGATGGAAGTGATGCGGGCCGATACCCTCGCCAATCCGGATGATTTGGTCTGGAACTGATGAGCTGATGAACAAGGCTGTCCGCGACGGTTTCTGCCGTTGCCCGGCCTTGAATCATGCCTGAAACGGGGCTCCTTGACTGGCAACAGCGAAGGAGCCCCGTTTTTATATGTAGAAATGTGAGAGGAGCCTCAGATGAAATGGATCGAACCCGACTGGCCGGCACCGGCTCGTGTCAGAGCGCTGTCGACCACCCGGGATGGCGGAGTGAGCCAGGGTGTCTTCGCCGGTCTCAACCTGGGAGCCCATGTGGGTGATGAAGTGGTGCGGGTTGAGGCCAATCGGGCCCGCTTGCAGCAGGCGGCGCAGATCCCCGGGCCCCTCAACTGGCTCAATCAGGTGCATGGCACCGCAGTGCATCAGGTCAGCAAGCAGTATGATGTCGTGCCGGATGCCGATGCGGCCTGTGCCCATGAGGTGGGGTTGGCCTGCATAGTGATGACCGCCGACTGCCTGCCGGTGTTGTTCTGTGACAGAGCCGGCACTGTCGTGGCGGCCGCCCATGCCGGTTGGCGCGGATTGTTGGGCAATGAGCAGGGTGGCGTACTGGAAGCCAGCATTCAGGCCATGGGGTGCAATCCTGCCGATATCCTCGCCTGGCTTGGCCCCGCCATAGGCCCCGGGGCCTTCGAAGTGGGGGGCGAAGTGCGCGACGCCTTTATGGCGCAGCAGGCCGAAGCAGAAGCTGCATTCGTACCTTCATCCAATGAGGGGAAATGGCTGGCGGATATCTACTTGTTGGCCAGGCTGCGGCTGGCCCGTGCCGGTGTGAGCGCCGTTTACGGTGGCGAGTTCTGCACCTTCGGCGATGGCGAGCGGTTTTACTCGTATCGCCGCGATGGCCAGACTGGCCGCATGGCATCGCTTGTCTGGTTGGCACAATAGCCTGTGCCCGGCTCTTTTCTCCGGAAAAGGGCCGGGATCCAGCCCATCCCCGCCTTGCAGAAAAAATAACCAGCTCTTGCCCTTGAAATAACCCGTACGGGCCTCATCTTTTTTCTTGTCAGAAAGTTATGTTGTTTGCCGCGCAAGCGGCGTCTGCCTTGAAGGGGGAGTGCAATGCGCCTCGATCGTCTTACCAGCAAATTCCAGATTGCTATTTCCGATGCCCAGTCTCTTGCACTGGGTCGTGATCACCAATTTATCGAACCCGTCCATCTGATGACTGCGCTGGTCAATCAGGATGGCGGCTCCATTCGTCCACTGCTCACCCTGACCGGGATGGACATCAATACCCTGCGCTCACGCCTGGGGATTGAGCTGGATCGTCTGCCCAAGGTGAGTGGCGTGGAGGGCGACGTTCAGCTCTCCAGCGGTCTCCGCCGCCTGCTCAACGTCTGTGACAAGCTGGCCCAGCAGCGCAAGGATCAGTTCATCTCTTCCGAGCTGTTCGTGCTGGCGGCCCTCGACGAGAAGGGCAACCTGGGTGAGCTGCTGCGTGCCCAGGGGCTGACCAAAGAGAAACTCGAAGCTGCCATCGACAAGGTGCGTGGCGGCAGAAAGATCGATGATGCCAACGCCGAGGAGAATCGCCAGGCGCTGGAGAAATACACCATAGACCTCACGGAGCGGGCCGAACTCGGCAAGCTGGATCCCGTGATCGGTCGCGACGAAGAGATCCGCCGCACCATACAGGTGCTGCAACGCCGGACCAAGAACAACCCTGTGCTGATCGGTGCCCCCGGCGTCGGCAAGACCGCCATTGTCGAAGGGCTGGCCCAGCGCATCATTAACGGTGAAGTGCCGGAAGGGCTCAAGAACAAGCGGGTATTGTCGCTGGATATGGGGTCCCTGGTGGCCGGTGCCAAGTATCGCGGCGAGTTTGAAGAGCGGCTGAAAGCCGTGCTGAGCGATCTGGCCAAGGAGGAGGGCAACGTCATCCTCTTCATCGACGAGCTGCACACCATGGTCGGCGCCGGTAAAGGCGAGGGCGCCATGGACGCGGGCAACATGCTCAAGCCCGCGCTGGCCCGTGGCGACCTGCACTGCGTCGGTGCCACCACGCTGGATGAGTACCGCCAGTACATAGAGAAGGATGCAGCCCTCGAGCGCCGCTTCCAGAAAGTGCTGGTGGAAGAGCCTAGCGTGGAGGACACCATCGCCATACTGCGCGGCCTGAAAGAGCGTTATGAACTGCACCACCATGTGCAGATCACCGACCCCGCCATTGTGGCGGCAGCCCAGCTGTCGCATCGCTACATTGCGGATCGCCAGCTGCCAGACAAGGCCATCGACCTCATTGACGAGGCCGCCGCCAGCATTCGTCTGCAGATTGACTCCAAGCCGGAGTCTCTCGACCGGCTTGAGCGACGCATCATCCAGCTGAAACTGGAGCAGCAGGCGTTGATGAAAGAGGATGACGATGCCAGCCGAAAGCGATTGGATCTCATCAGCAAGGAGATTGGCGAAAAGGATCGGGAATACAACGAGCTGGATGAAGTGTGGAAGGCCGAGAAGGCTGCCCTCGCCGGTACCCAGCACATCAAGGCGGCGCTGGAACAGGCCCGTCAGGATCTCGATGTCGCCCGTCGTGCTGGCGACCTGGGGCGGATGTCAGAGCTGCAGTACGGCCGCATCCCCGAGCTGGAGAAACAGCTGGATCTCGCCACCCAGGCAGAGATGCAGGAGACCAGCCTGCTGCGCAACCGCGTCACTGACGTGGAGATAGCGGATGTGCTGGCCCGCTGGACCGGTATTCCGGTGGCACGCATGCTGGAAGGAGAGCGTGACAAGCTGCTGCGGATGGAAGATAAGCTGCACAGCCGGGTGATCGGTCAGGAGGAAGCGGTCGAGGCCGTATCCAACGCCATTCGTCGCTCCCGTGCCGGGCTCTCCGATCCGAACCGGCCCATAGGTTCCTTCCTGTTCCTCGGGCCGACCGGGGTGGGCAAGACAGAGCTGTGCAAGGCGCTGGCCGAGTTCCTGTTCGATACCCAGGATGCCATGGTGCGGATCGACATGTCCGAGTTCATGGAGAAACACAGCGTGGCCCGTCTGGTGGGGGCGCCTCCCGGCTACGTGGGTTACGAAGAGGGCGGTTATCTGACCGAGGCGGTACGCCGTCGCCCCTACTCGGTGATCCTGCTCGATGAAGTGGAGAAGGCGCACCCGGATGTGTTCAACATACTGCTGCAGGTGCTCGATGATGGCCGCCTGACTGACGGTCAGGGCCGTACCGTCGATTTCCGCAACTCGGTCGTCATCATGACCTCCAACCTGGGGTCGGATCTGATCCAGGAGCACCACTCCGAGAAGGATTACGACGAGATGAAGGCCCTGCTGATGGAGGTGCTGACCCGCAGCTTCCGACCGGAGTTCATCAACCGGATCGACGAGACAGTGGTGTTCCATCCGCTCGGCGAGGATCACATCAAGTCCATTGCCCGCATCCAGCTCAAGAGCCTGATGGGTCGTCTGGAGGCCCAGGGTTACGAAGTGGAGGTGAGCGAGGCGCTGCTCGAGAAGCTGGTGCACGCCGGGTTTGACCCCGTCTACGGGGCACGGCCCCTCAAGCGGGCGATCCAGCACAAGGTGGAAAACCCGCTGGCCCAGGCACTGCTCTCCGGTCGCATCGTTCCCGGCAAGAAACTGTTGCTGGGGGCCGACAGCAACGGCCTGACCATGAACCAGTAAACCGACCAGTGTCGATGCCAACAACGCCAGCCCTCGGGCTGGCGTTGTCATATCTGTCAGCTGTGATATCGGAGAATAAAAAAACGGCAATCCTAAGATTGCCGGGAGGAATGTAGTCATGCGACCTGACGTGGGTTGAGCGGGTCGCAGGGGCAAGCCCCGGTTTCGCAGAGAGTCGGAATGATCCTCTGCTTACAGCATGCCCGTGATGCGCTCTCTCATCCCGGGCGGCCACACACCTGTCAGGCCTGACCTGAACGCCGCAGCATGCGGGTCAGACCCATTGAATCATCTTGCTTACAGCATGCCAGGGATGGCGGCCTTCATCTCTGAGGGCCAAACGCCGACCTGAACCTGACCTATGTGCTCTTTTTGCAGCAGCAACATGGCCAGACGGGATTGGCCTATGCCGCCCCCTATGGTCTGCGGCATCCGCTCTGCCAGCAGATCCCGGTGCCAGTCATATTGCAGGCGACCTTCATCACCTGTGATGGCGAGCTGGCGGCGCAGGGCCTCTGCGTCCACCCGGATCCCCATGGAGGAGATCTCGAAGCTGTCTTCCAGCACAGGGTTCCACACCAGAATGTCACCGTTCAAACCCGCCAGACCCAGTTCGCTGTGGCTGCTCCAGTCGTCATAGTCCGGGGCGCGCACATCGTGACGCTCGCCGTGGGAGAGGGCGCCGCCGATGCCGATGAGGAAGACTGCACCCAGCTCCTTGGCGATGGCGCGTTCGCGCCCCTTGGCATCGAGATCCGGGTAACGGGCCAGCAGCGCTTCGCTGTGGAGGAACTGGATTTCGCCCGGCAGGAAGGGAGTCAGTTCGTGTTCGGCGCAGACGGCACGCTCGGTGGCCTTGATGGCGGCCCAGATGCCGCGCACGGTTTCTTGCAGATAGGCGAGATCGCGGCGCTCGCTCGGCATCACCTTCTCCCAGTCCCACTGATCCACGTAGACGGAGTGGATGGGGGTGAGCTTGTCTTCGTCCGGGCGCAGTGCCTTCATGTGGGTGTAGATGCCTTCACCCGGGCCGAAGCCGAAGCGACCCAGGGTCTGGCGCTTCCACTTGGCAAGGGAGTGAACCACTTCGTAGCTGTGTCCGGGGAGTGTCTTCACCTTGACCTGCACCGCATTCTCGCTGCCTGACAGGTTGTCCTGAGTACCATCTCCGACCCGGCTCAGAATGGGGGCTTGCACCTCCATCAGGCCCAGTTGCTGGGCGAGTTGGCGGGAGAACATCTCTTTGACGAAGCTGATCTGCTGTTGGCTGCGAATGTAGTGCTGTTTCATGCTGAATACCTGTCTAGAACCCGTTGGATGTGACGATTCTTCAACAGAATGAACACTAAATTCAATATTCGATAATAGAAATAGGCTTTACACATTTTTTTGTTCAAAATAGACCGCAAATTAATGAGATATCTTCAACGGGAGTGCAAAAAAGTGCCGGAAAATTATCGGATCGATAATCTCGATCAGGCCATCCTCACCGCCCTGATGGAGAATGCGCGGATCCCTTATGCCGAGTTGGCCAAACAGCTGGCGGTCAGCCCGGGTACCATCCATGTGCGGGTGGAGAAGATGAAGCAGGCGGGGATCATCGAAGGCACCCGGGTGCAGGTGAACCCCAAGAAGCTGGGTTACGACGTCTGTTGCTTCATCGGGATCAATCTCAAAAGCGCCAAGGATTACCCCTCTGCACTGGCCAAGTTGCAGGCGCTGGACGAGGTGGTGGAGGCCTACTACACCACGGGTCACTACAGTATTTTCATGAAGGTGATGACCCGCTCCATCGACGAGTTGCAGACTGTGCTGATCCACAAGATCCAGACCATAGACGAGATACAGTCCACCGAAACGCTCATTTCGCTGCAGAACCCGATATTGAGGGACGTGAAACCTTGACGAGCCGCCTGATCGTCGGGATCAGGGTTCGATATAGGGAATGCCGTACTTGTCGTAGATGGCCTTGAGTCGGCCATCCCGCTTCATGCGCAACAACTCGGCATCGTAGGCGGCCATCATGGCTGGTGTATCGGCATCGGCCTTGGCCCTGGTCCAGACGGTGTAGTAGGGGCTGGCCTTGAGTGGCTTGGGCAGGTAATCGAGTTTGCCCTCCAGCCCCTCCTCTCTGATCTGGGCGAAGGCGGTAACCAGCGGCATGGGCACTGTATCGATGCGCCCGGCGATCAGTTTGCGCAGTTGCAGCTGGTTGATGGGGATCTCCTGGATCTGATAGGCGGGGTCCTTGAGCGCCGCAGCCAGTTCGGGAGTGTAGGCAAAGTCCTTGGTCAGCCCGATGCGCCAGGGTTTGAGGTCTTCCAGTGTATCGTAGCGGATCCTCAGCATGTCGGCTTTGCGCACGAAGAAGTGCCAGCTGTGGCGCAGATGGGATTGCTGTGGATAGAGCAGGTAGCTCTCTCGCTCCGGCTTGTAGGAGTGGGTCATCACAAGGTCATACACGCCGGTCTCGGCATTGAGGGTGAGGCGGGCACCCGCATCGGTCAGTTCGATCTTGATGGGGATCTTGAGCTTGTTGAAGATGGCGGTGACCACGTCCACATCGAGTCCGCCAGGCTGGGCCTTGTCATCCAGAAACTTCAGTGGCGGCTCAAGGGTGCCGCCTATGACCAGTTCTTTGGCCTGGAGCCAGAGAGGGAACAGCAGACAGAGCAGGGGTAACTTTCGCAAACCACATCTCCTGCACGGAATAGGGAATCGCCCACGGGCATGATTCAAGTATATTGGCCCGAATATTCAACAGAGACGACCCCGGATGGCAAATCCTGAAATCGAAAGTGAGTTGGATGGCATCGACAGGTTATCTGTCTGCTTCTATCGTCTTGGCTTGAGTCTGGCAGCTTTATTGCTGGTGTGTCGAGGGGCCAGCCTGCTGATCGGGCAGGATTTTTTAGCGCCCTCAGTCTGGTTGACTGCGCTGGTGGTGGCCAGCGGGGTATGCGGACTCTGCCTGCATGTCTATGACAAGCGCATCCGTTTCATCTTGCAGGTGTTTGCCTGGGGTGGCCTGGTGCTGAGTGTCAGCGGAGCGCCCGAGGTGCTGGTATTGGGGGCGTCGTTGGCGACGCTCTCCGGGCTTGCATCACTTGATGGCGGCTGATGATGCCGATCACTTTGCCCTGCTCCAGCACCGGATAGATCTTGGGTTTTGCCCCGGTCATCTGGCGCGCCAGATCCAGAATGCTGTCGTCCGGGTCGACCGAGAGAGGCGTCCGGCTCATCATGTCTTCCACTTGAGTGCGGGTATCGCAGTGGTAGCTGCCGGTGATCAGACTGGGAATGCAGTCCTGTTCGGAGAGAAACCCGACCAGCTGTTGTTGGTCATCCAGCACAGGCAGGCCGCTAAGCCCTGATTGGTGCAGCCGATCCAGCGCTTCGGCCAGACCGAGTTGCGGGGTGAGGAAGTGGGTCAGGCGACCCATGTGATCGCGAATATGTAGCATATGATGGCTCCAGAAGCGGGGTGTAGTGCCACTATGGGCGCTGTGAGGCGGACAAGGCCAGTGGTTTGTGCCATAGGGATTGATAGGTACCACCGTCGCGGGTATGCCAGTGGCTGGTGAGCAATGACAAAAGGAGAGGTTATGCGTTCATTGGTAACGGGCTGTGGCCGTCGACTCGGTTTCTACCTGTGTGAACAGCTGGTGGCGGCAGGTTGGCAAGTAACGGGCAGCTATCGCAGCGAGCGACCCGAGCTGGCTCGGCTGCGCGCCCTGGGAGTGACGCTGGTGCAGGTGGATTTCGCTTGTGAAGAGCAGGTCGGCCAGCTCATTGAGGTGCTGGCATCACAGCAGGATCTGGCGCTGGTGATCCACAACGCCTCGGCCTTCGAACCAGAGGCGGCAGATCCTGCGGCGCAGCTGGCCCAGTTCGATCAGTTCTATCGGGTACACATGGCGGCGCCATTTAGACTCAACCGGGCGCTGGCGCCCCAGTTGGCCCGCAATGCCAATGCCAGCATCATCCATATCACGGATATCTACATTCACGCTCCAGCACCCCAGTTTGCCAGCTATGTGGCCACCAAGGCCGGAGCCCACTCCCTTGCCATGAGCTTTGCCCGCGAACTGGCGCCTGCCATCCGGGTCAACACCATAGAGCCGGGCCCTATCTTGTTTCTCGACGAACATGGCGACGCGTGGCGCCAGCAAGTGCTGGCGAAGACGCCGCTGGCGCGGGAAGGCGGGCTTGAGCCTATTTGGCAGGCGGTGCAGCTACTGATGGGGAACGACTACATGACGGGGGCCAGCATCCGGGTAGATGGCGGCCGCAGCCTGGCGGTCATCTGAACCCTGACTGAGCCGCAAGGGGGTCAAGCCTACCTGCAGCTCCTCGATCACCTTGCCCTTCATCAGCCGGGTATGCAGTGGCAGCGTGACCTTGCGGTCATGCACTTCTCCCTGGCCATACAGCTCGGCCAGCAGTTCATTGAGATAGGCATCGACGCGAGTCGCGGCAAAATCGTCTGCGGCACTGCTGGCCAGAATGTCGATATCCAGCGGCCGGTCGAGCACCTTGCAGTTCGGATCGCTGCGATCCCGGCCATGGGCCAGTTCCATGGCGATGAAGAGGGTTTTCAACTGCTGGGCTGTCAGCCCGCTTTCGGCAACGAACAGGCAGTTGAGGAAGTCGTGCCTGGAGTGCATTCCCACCGGTTTGGTCTGGATCACCGAACTCAGCTGCAGGCGGCCAAAGTGTTCAAGCAGTTCGCCAACCACCTGACTGACGTGAATATGGGGATCAAGATTCGATCCAATGCTGCACAGATAGAACATGCTCACCGATCCTTGGGTTGGGCTCATCTGAAATGTATACACGGCTCACGGTTATGGGATTAACTATGCATTAACATACATTTGTCTGTTGTGATCAGGCTCTTGTTGGCAAGAAAGGAGGTTTGCATGAGTGTGGAACTGAAATGGGCACTGTTGACCGCATCCAGCGCGTTGGCAATGATCCTGATTATCTGTGTGGCATCCGTCGGTCTGGCGTGAACCCCGTCCCTCATTTGCGGTATGAACCGGCCTCCTGGCCGGTTTTGCTTTTTGGGGGAGTGCAGATATGCTGACCCACCCATGATGAATCGAGACAGCACAAGATGACCAAGGTACGCCCACGTTCCTTGCTGCAAGTGGTATTGATGGGCTTCGTCCTGGTATTGATGCCGCTGGGCGGCATGATCTGGCACGACAGTCAGGCCCTCGAGCACTTGAGCCAGTTGACCAGCGACGAGCTGGAGCGGGCGGTGCGCGATACCCGTCGGGCGACCCTGCTCACAACCCAGGCTATTGATCTGGAACGTACTCTTCGCCGTTATGCGGTACTGGGGGATGAGCGCATCCTGGCCAGTTACCAGCAGCAGCTAGCCAGTTACCGCAGCCTGCTCGCCGCTCATCAGGGCTCGATCCCGGATGCCGAGGCTTACATCGGCCTCGAGCAGGTGCTGGCCTGGCTCGAGAGCCTGCAGGATCTGGCCAAGGCCAGAGCTGCCTCGGCCAGCCCGCAATTTGATGAATTTAATCAAATTAATCAGCAGCTTGAAGTGATTACCCGAGGCCAGGTCGATGAGCATGTGAGCCGGGTACGCGCCATGATTGCAGAATTGATGAGAGAGATCTGGTGGGTCAGCGGTTTCGTGGCCGTGCTCAGCCTGCTGCTGGTGTTGTTGTTTACCTATCTGATTATCCACCCTGTGCGTCAGATTGAGTCGCGGATCTTGAGTCTGGGCGCGGGTGTGGAGCCGGACAAACGACCCGTGGACGGGCCGGCAGAGTTGGTGGTATTGGGGGAGCGGATCAACTGGTTGCACGACAAGCTCAAGGAGCTGGAACAGCAGAAATACCAGTTCCTGCGCCATGTTTCCCATGAGCTCAAGACGCCGCTGGCGGTGCTGCGGGAGGGCTCGGACCTGCTTGGCGAGCAGCTGGTAGGGCCGCTTACGCCGGATCAGCAGGAGATCTGCCAGATGCTGGAAGAGAACAGTCGCCGATTGCAGACCCTGATCGAACGTCTGCTCGATTTCAACCGCCTCAGCCAGCAGGAGGTGTTTACCCTGACGCCGGTGGCGCTGGCGCCCTTGCTGTCAGAGTTGACAGCTGAGTACCGGCTGGCGCTGGAATCCAAACAAATCAGTGTACACTTGCCGACCGATCCCATCATGCTGCAGGCGGAGCCGTATCGCTTGCGGTTGATCCTCGATAATCTGTTTTCCAATGCGGTCAGCTATGGCGCCAGGGGGGGCCAGATCTGGATCCGCGCCGGGCAGGATGCCAACGGCGGCTGGCTGGAGGTGGCCAACGAAGGGCCCGTCATTCCGGTAGCCGAACGGGAGCGGATCTTCGAGCCATTCGAGCAGGGCAGTATAGTGCGGCAAGGTTTGTTGAAAGGCTCCGGCATGGGGCTTTCCATCGCCCGCGAGTCGGCGATGAGTCTTGGCGGTGAATTGGTATTGATTGAAGACGAACAGGCTGATGTCTGTTTCCGGTTGACGTTGAAGTGAAGCAAAAGATGAAACAATGTGTTGTTCCGGTATTGATGATGGGCCTGCTCACAGGCTGTTCTTTGCTGCCAGCGCGTGACCCGGCGGCGTCGCCGGATCTCGCCCTCGCCAAGCGCATGGAGTTTGCCAACAAGGAGATGCAGGTACGCCTGCAATACTCGGACTGGCTGCTGGCCAGTCACGCTCAGCAGCGGGCGCAGGAGCGTCAGCGCCTCAAGGGTGCGACCGATGTCGAGAGCCGGGTCAGTCTGGCCATGGTCAATACCCACCCCTCCGAGTTGGTGGCAAACCGTCGGGCCGGGCTGGACAAACTTAAGAGCCTGCTGCCCGAGCTCGGGCTCGATGCCCAGGCTTTCCTGCGCAGCTGGATTGCGCTGGGTGAGGAGCTGCTGGTACGTGACAGCCGTCGTGACGACCAGAGTCAGGAGGTGCAGCGTCTGCGCCGCCAGATTGAACAGCTCTCCGCCATCGATGAACAGCTCAATCAACGCAAGCTCAACGGCAGTGGCGAGGCCCTGCCATGAGCCGGATCCTGCTGGTTGACGACGATGTCAGCCTGCTCAAGCTGATGAGTATGCGCCTGCGCAGCCAGGGCTACGAAGTGGATACCGCCGACAGCGCCGAAGGGGCGCTGGACAGACTGCGCCAGCAACGGGCCGATCTGGTGTTGAGCGACTTGCGCATGGCCGGCATGGACGGCCTGGCGCTGTTCGAGCGCATCCAGTCACAGTGGCTGGGGTTGCCTGTCATCATAATGACAGCCCACGGCACCATTCCCGATGCCATCCAGGCTACCCGCTCCGGGGTGTTCAGTTTTCTCACCAAGCCCATCGACAAGGATGAGCTGTTTGCCACCATAGAGCATGCGTTGAGCCTGACACGCCCAAAGCAGCAACAGGAGTGGCAATCGCTGATCCTGACCCGCAATCCGCAGATGGAACAGTTGCTGATCCAAGCCAACAGCATAGCCGGCATGGAAGTGCCCGTGCTGATCATGGGGCCGTCCGGTTCAGGTAAAGGGGTGATGACTCAAGCCTTGCATCAGGCCAGCAGTCGCCGTGACAAGCCGCTGCACGTCATCAACTGCGCTGCCTTGCCGTGGCCTGCGCTGGATCTGCAGCTGTTTGGCGAGGACGGTCAGTCCGGCCTGTTCGAACAAGCCAAAGGCGCGACCCTGTTTCTCGACGAGATAGGGGACCTGTCGGAATCGCTACAGGCCAAGCTGTTGCAGGTGTTGCAGGAGTACGGTCAGGGTACGCCCGAGGTGCGGGTCATCAGCTCCAGCCATCAGGATCTGGTGACGGCGATGGAAGAGGGGCGTTTTCGGGAAGATCTCTTCTACCGCCTCAATGTGGCCAACATCACCTTGCCACCTCTCAGCGCCCGCAGTGAAGACATTCCGCTGCTGGCCAGACAGGCGCTGGACGAATATCGCAGTCGTCACAGTGACTGTGCGGCCCTGGGTTTTTCACCCGAGTCGCTGGCCATGCTGGCGGCCGCCGCCTGGCCCGGTAACGTGCGTCAGCTCTACAGCGTGGTGGAACAGCTGGCGAGCCTCTGTTGCAGTCCTGTGATTGGGGTGTCCATGGTGGAGTCGGCCCTGAGTGGCGGCGGTGGTGGCATCCCTTCGTTCAACGAGGCGCGGGCCGAGTTCGAGAAGGAGTATCTGATCCGTCTGCTGCGTACCACTGAGGGCAACGTGACCCTGGCGGCCAACATGGCGGGCAGAAACCGTACCGATTTCTACAAGTTGTTGAATCGGCACGGCATAGAGGCGGCAAACTTCAAATCGAAGGGATAAGCCGGGCAGTATAGGTTTGCGTCCCGGCGAAGGATTATTCGCTGGTGAGTGCCATTCAGGCGGGATCGACTACGGCGGTAGAGGTTTGGGCTTTCTGGGTTTTCTGGGATAGCCAGAGCCCGCTCGCTTTCATCAGATAACCGAACAGTGCGCCTATCACCAGGGACGGCAGTATCAGGCGCCACTCCCCCGCGGCACCGAAGGTGGCGCAGCAACCGGCGAAGGTGCCGGGAATGTAGCCCAGCCACTGCTGCTTTGCCTGCACACACATCAGGGTCGCAACCACGCCCGTCATCACATAACCCGCCATGCCCGCTCCCCACCAGGCATCCCCGTGGATCAGCAGCAATGCCCACAGCATGCCGCTCCCATTGCACAGCATGGTTTGCAACAGTGCCTTGTAGCCACCGCTGGAGGCGAAGTAGCTGGTGCAGCCGAGAAAGCCGACCCAGGAGATGAGGCCGAGTGTGACGGCAACCCAGCCCCAGACGGCAGAGAGGATCCCGGTCGTGATGGCGATGGCGATCAATGGGCTCATGGCGTGACTCTTCAGTAGTGGAATTCGTAAAGAAAGGGAGCCTACCCCGCGCAGGGGGGGCGGCAAGCAGGGGCGAGATTGTGTGTGATCTTCATCACTCATTTCAACTCAGGAATACGCTTGCGCTCGCGAAAAAAATTCATTGGAGGCGTGCTCGACCCTGCACCATAGTTATGGGCCCTGTCCTGCTCATGGAGTGAGTCTGATGGCGCCAAATGTGATCGTTCCTCTGCTGGTATTCGTAGCATTGTTCCTGGTCGGAACCATGGCCAAGGCTCTGCCCCTTTACCAGCTCATGTAAATTTTCGTGAAATAAAACTCGGCCGGGGCAGGTCTTATGGTTGTTACCCTCATAGCCCCGGGAGTTTTTCCATGTTGATCAAGCGCCGTTCTTCTCATCATCCCACCGAACAGGATGTTACCCCGGAAGCCGTCTATCAGGATCGCCGCCTTATCCTGAAAGGGTTGGGGCTGGGGGCCGCCACCCTGGCGTTTCCCGCTCAGGCTGGCGTGCTTGACCTCTTCTCCGCCGACAAACCGGCACCTGCCGCATCGACCAGACCGCTCAACATTCGTGCCGCCGCCAGACCTGAGGGCGTGATCATCACCCCGGAGGAGAAGGCCACCACCCACAACAACTTCTATGAGCTGGGTACCGACAAGGGGGACCCGGCCCGCAATGCTCACTACCTCAAGCCCGAGCCTTGGCAATTGCGGGTAGAGGGGGAGGTGGCCAAGCCCTTCACCCTGGATGTGTGGGACCTCATCAACAAGACAGAGCTGGAGGAGCGCATCTACCGGCTGCGCTGCGTAGAGGCCTGGTCCATGGTGCTGCCCTGGAGCGGTATCAGTCTGGCGGAGCTCATTCGCCGTGCCGAGCCCACCAGTCGCGCCAAGTTCGTGGCCTTCGAGACCCTCTATGACCCCGAGCAGTTGCCGGGGCAGGCATCCCGTTCTCTTGGAGGGGGCATAGATTATCCCTATGTGGAGGGGCTGCGTATCGACGAGGCGATGAACCCGCTCTCCTTCCTGGCGATGGGCCTCTATGGCAAGACGCTGCCCGCCCAGAACGGGGCACCGATACGGCTGGTGGTGCCCTGGAAGTACGGCTTCAAGAGCATCAAGAGCATAGTTTCCATCCGGCTGGTGGAAGAGATGCCACCGACCACCTGGAATCTGCTGGCATCGAACGAATATGGCTTCTACGCCAACGTCAACCCGGAGGTGGATCACCCGCGCTGGAGTCAGGCCAGCGAGCGCTTCATCGGGGAGGGTGGCATCTTCGGTGCCAAGCGTCAGCCTACCCTGATGTTCAACGGTTATGCCGACGAGGTGGCCTCGCTCTATCAGGGAATGGATCTGAGACAATGGTACTGAGACTGACAGCGGTTCACATCAAGAGCCTGCGAGTGCTGGTGCATCTGGGTTCTCTCGGCTTTCTGCTCTGGCTGGGGTATGCCTTGCCAGCCGGGTTGCTGGGGGGGGACCCGGTGCAGGGTTTGACCCACTATCTCGGCAAGGGGGCGCTCAATCTTTTGCTGATCACCCTGCTGGTGTCACCGCTCGCCAAGCGCTGGCGGCAGGGGCAGCTCATCAAGCTGCGCCGCCCTCTCGGGCTCTGGTGCGCGGCCTGGGCCGGGTTGCACTTTATGGTGTGGCTGGGGCTGGATCTGCAATTCGACTGGAGGCTTATTGGCGGCGAGCTGGTGAAGCGCAGCTACATACTGGTGGGGGCAGTGGCGCTCTTGTTGCTGGCGGCGCTCAGTCTGACCTCTATCCCTGCCCTGCTGCGGGTTATGGGGCCGGCCTGGCAGAAGTTGCACAACTGGATCTATGCCGTTGCCCTGCTGGTGCCGGTGCACTATTGGTGGTCGGTGAAGAGTGGCTGGCAGGAGCCGCTCATCTACCTGCTGCTGGCCTGTGCTCTGCTATGGCCACGGCGGGAGAAGTTGCTGCGCCCCTGGCGTCAGCGTCAACGCCAGAAGCTGAAAGAGGCGTGAGTTGCCGCTCAGGCATCACAGCGCAGAACTCGCATAGCAAAAGAGGCCTAATCGGCCTCTTTTTTGGTGATGTCGCCCGTGTAGGCATCGACCAGCAACTGCACTCGCTGTTCGTCGGCATCCAGGGTTTCTACCTCGAATTTATCCCCTTCCAGCTCCACTTCCCGAATGTCGTGGTACCCTTGGGCCAACAACAACTTGACCAGCGCCGGCATGTCGAGACGCGCCTGGGCCGCCCAGCCAAGGGTGGAGAAAAGGCAAAGGATCAGCAGGAAACTGCGTGGGATCATATTCATTCCGGATTCATGGCTGGCAGACTATAAACGGCATTATGTTAGGTTTTTGGAGATGAATCACCCATGAATAGAGCCCTGTCTCTGCTTGGGTTGCTGCTGCCCGTGATGGCGCAGGCGACCACGCCGAACGAGGCCTTGCTGCAACAAGCTGTCAGCGAGGGTCGGGTCAGGCCCTTTCATGAGGTGATGGAGGTGGCCTCCCTCCTGCCGGTGCGCGTGCTACGCGTCGACCTGGGGGAAGAGGATGGCATCTGGCTGTATGAGCTCAAGCTCATCGACAGCGAGAACAGCGTCATCAAGGTCGGCTATCGCGCCGACAACCTGGAGATGGTGTGGCTCAAGGGCCACCATCTCGAGCGGCTGTTCGAGCCACGCCCGCCGCAAGAGGAAGATTGACCTTTGGGTGGGTGCCAGGTTGGGCTCCAAACTGACAATCCGGCACAACTGTTCAACCCTCCCATCTCCGTTGACGCAAGAGTAACCCTGCTTTGGATACCCATTTATGCGAATTCTGATAGTTGAAGATGAGAAGACCCTGGCGGGCCAGCTGGCCGAACAGCTGCGTCTGTCCGGTTTCGTGACCGACCTTTGCCACGATGGCAACGAGGCCGGCTTTCTCGGCGAGACCGAGCCTTATGACGCCATCATCCTGGATCTCGGCCTGCCGGGTCGCGATGGACTGAGCGTGCTGAAAGAGTGGCGCAGCAAGGGGATAGATACCCCTGTGTTGGTGCTGACCGCCCGCGGCCAGCTGCACGAGAAGATTGAAGGGCTCAATGCCGGTGCCGACGATTACCTCACGAAGCCGTTCCAGGTGGCCGAGCTGGTGGCGCGGGTGCAGGCGCTGGTGCGGCGGGCGGCGGGCAATGCCAGTTCGATCCTGGAGATCGGCGGAGTGCGGCTCGACATGGCGGCCTCTCAGGTCTGGTACGAAGGCACCCCCATCAAGCTCACCGCCCATGAATTTCGGGTGCTGGGCTACCTGATGCAGCACAGGGGCAAGGTGGTGTCGCGCAGCGAGCTGATCGACCACATCTATGCCCAGGATTTTGACCGCGACTCCAATACCGTCGAAGTCTTCATCGGCCGGATCCGCAAGAAGACCCACGCCGATCTCATTGAGACTGTGCGTGGCCTTGGATACCGGATCAACGAATGAGTCGGGCCTTGATGCAACCACTGCCAGGGTGCGGTGAATGAGGCTGGTCAGGACCCTGCGGGGGCGGCTGGTAGTCATAGCGCTGGTCTGGTGCGGTCTCTTCCTGTTTGCCACAGGTTTCAGCCTGCAGACCATGATGCGCAACTACTGGCAAGAGGCGGAAGCTGACGGCCTGCGCCTGCAGCTCTACGATCTGCTCTCCCGCCTCGAGATCCAGCCAGACGGCCTGCCCATCGTCACCGAACCCATGGCCGACCCCCGCTTTCGTCAACCCTATTCCGGCTACTACTGGCTGCTGGAGCTGGGGGATGAGGTGGTCAGCCGCTCGCGATCCCTGTGGGATGTGCACCTCAAGGTGCAGGGTCTGAAGTCGGCGTTCGGCGATCCGGATCTGTTTGTCGGCAGGGGACCCAACAAGGAGCCCCTGCTCATCATGACGCGTACCGTGCTGCTGCCCGGGTCGGATCGGACGTTTACTCTGGTGATGGCCAAGGACAGCAGCGCCTTGACCCAGACCCTCAAGAAGACCCGCATCAGCCTGTTCCTGGGCCTCGGCTTCGCCGCCACGGGTCTGGTGCTGGGCTTCATGTTCCAGATCGTCTATGGTCTGCGTCCGCTGCATCTGCTGCGCCGCGAACTGGGACGGGTACATCAGGGGCATCAGGAGGGATTCCGGCTGCGTTATCCGCTGGAGATACAGCCGCTGGTGGAAGACATCAACCGCCTGCTGCACCACTACAGCGAGCTGCTGCAGCGAGCCCGCTCCCATACCGGTAATCTGGCTCACGCCCTCAAGACGCCGCTCAGCATAATGCGCAATCAGGTGGCCCAGTTGTCGCCGGAGGATCAAGCCGCCATCGGCGAGCAGCTCGACCAGATCCAGCGCCACATCGACTATCACCTCGGCAAGGCGCGGGTGACCGGCGCCGCCAAGATCCTCGGGGTGTCGACTCCGGTGCGGGCACGTGTGGAGTACATCTGCCGCGCCTTCTCCCGTCTCTATCCGGGCAAGGAGGTGGATCTGCAGGTGCCGGCCAATCTGGCGGTCGGGGTGGAGGAGCAGGACTTCGACGAGATGGTGGGCAACTTGCTGGAGAACGCCTACAAGTGGTCGGCCGGTCAGTTGCGTATTTCCAGCGCCGAGCTGGGGGGCTGGATCACGCTGCGCATCGAGGATGACGGCCCCGGCATGAGCGAGGATCAGATCGCCAAGGCGGTGTTGCGCGGGGTACGGTTCGACGAGAAGGTGCCGGGCTCGGGGCTCGGCCTCAACATAGTCTCCGATCTGGCCGAGGCCTATCGAGGCAACCTCATCATGGGTCGGGCGGAGTTGGGTGGTCTGGCTGCGTCTCTGTCACTGCCCAAGGTGGCCAGGGTAGAGAGCTAGATATTATCAGCCCTGTTATGGGGCGGATGGAATTGTGGTGGTCTGGCCGCGTCCCTTCACTGCCCAAGGTGGCAAGGGGGGAGGGTCAGGCATAAGATAAGACACTTGTTTAAGCCTGAGGAAGGGTAGCAATGACAGACGATCCATGGGCACTATGTCACCTTGATGACTCGTTCGATTCCTCCGTGTTGGGGATCAAGGGGGCACAGCTTCAGTGGTTTGAAGACAGAGATAGCCTGATCGCATTCCTGCTGGAAGATTTCATCGATCTGCTGGCCGATGCAGGCGAGCTGGATGAAGACGAAGTTGCCAGCGCCCGCGAGCGCTTCACCCTGCTGGTGGAGCAGATCAGAGACGATCGCGGCCTGATGGATGCGCTCAACGATCTCGCCTCCGGCCTGCGCCGTATCGCCTGGCTGGGGCCGCTCTCCGAGCTGGCCGAAGTCAGCGATGACTTCGCCGCCGGCCTGCGCCGCTACTTCTGGACCCAGTACGACGGCGACGAAGATGACCCGGACGCCTGGGTGCCGGAAGAGCTCTGGCCCCAGCTGGTGGAGTGCGCGGAAGAGTATATGCAGGAAGGCGACTTCTGAGTCACCACTGCCATAGCAAATTGACAGCAATAAAAAACGGCGCCTGATGGCGCCGTTTTTGTTGGTCGAGTGTGGACTCAGCCGTTGGCCGGGACCGCGTGAGCGGTGTTGGCCAGTGCCGGACCCCTGTATTTCTCGATCTGCAGTTGGGCCATGTGGCCGCAGTTGCCTTGCGCCAGGCTGGAGGTGCCCTCGTCGAAGGTCAGGCAGTTGACGTTGCCGTTCTTGCAGATGGCCCCCGCCTCGCCCGGTTTGGCCGGGTCGAACCAGGCCCCTTCACAGATGCGCACCACGCCAGGACGTATGTCTTTCGACACCAGGGCGCCCACCAGGATCTGGCCGCGATCGTTGAAGGCGCGCACCAGATCCCCATCCTGAATGCCACGGGCCTTGGCATCATCCGGGTGGATCAGGATGGCCTCCCGATCGGCGATGGCGAACTTGTCTCGCAGCGGCGTGTTGTCCAGCTGGGAGTGCAGGCGCTGGGTCGGGTGCGAGGTATTGAGCGACAGCGGATAACGGCTGGCCGTTTCGCTCTTCACCCACTCCTTGGGCTCATACCACTTGGGATGGCCGGCGCAGTCGGCATACCCCATGCCGGCGATGGTGTTGGAGAAGATCTCGATCTTGCCGGACGGGGTGCCGAGCGGGTTGAGCAAGGGATTCTCGCGAAAATCGGCGTGACGGATCCACTGGCGGTTCGCCTCCGGAATGGGGAAGCGGATGTAGTTGTTGGATTCCCAGAACATGTTGAATGGCGGCAGCGCCACCCGCGCGCCACGGGCTTGGGCGGCCATGCCGTCATACATCTGCTTGAGCCACAGCATCTCGTCCTTGCCTTCGGTGTAGGCTTCCAGCAGGCCCAGCTTGGTGGCAATGGCGCTGAAGATGTCGAAGTCGTTGCGTGACTCGTGCTGGGGCGGTACGCACTGGTGCATGGGGAACACGTAGCGTTGGGAGTAATCGCCCCCCATCTCCAGATCGTTGCGCTCATAGCTGGTGGTGGCCGGCAGCACTATGTCTGCGTGCTTGGCGGTGGCGGTCCAGTAGGGTTCGTGGACTATCACGGTCTGCGGCTTGCGCCAGGCTTTGAGCAGGTTGTTGGTGTCCTGATGATGGTGGAAGGGGTTGCCACCCGCCACATAGACCAGCTTGATGTCCGGATAGCTGAGCTGACGGCCGTTGAAGTCGATGGTCTTGCCCGGATTGGCGAGACAGTCGGCGATGCGGGCCACCGGGATTGGCGCCGGGCTGTTCTTGGGTGCATTGCCGGCCGAGATACCCGCCAGTATGCCGCCCTTGGTGGTGGGGCTGCCGCCGGAGGAGTAGTGGTAGCTGAAGCCGTAGCCGCCACCGGGCAGGCCGATCTGGCCCAGCATGGCGGCCAGGGTTACCAGCATCCAGTTGGGCTGCTCGCCGTGATGCTGACGCTGCATGCCCCAGCCGGCCATGATCATGGTGCGCTTGGACGCCATGTCGAGGGCCAGCTGACGGATCACGGCGGCATCGACGCCGCAGACTGTGCTCGCCCACTCGGCGCTCTTCGGCTGGCCGTCGTCCTTGCCCAGCAGGTAGGAGAGGAACTTGTCGAAACCGCTGGTGTAGCGATCGAGGAAGGCCTGATCGTGCTTCTGCTCGGTATACAGGGTGTGGGCCACCCCCAGCATCATGGCCACGTCGGTATAGGCGTTCGGTGCAATCCACTCGGCCCCGGCCAGCTTGGCGGTCTCGTTGTAGACGGGATCGATGCTGATGATGCGGGTACCCTTCTCCTTCAGCGCCTGGAAGCCGGCCTGACCCTCGTGGTCCGGCATGTTCCAGCTGTTCTTCAGAGTCACCTGGGCGTTGACGCCCCACAGCACCACCAGTTCGGCGTGTTCGATCACGTTCGGCCAGGCGGTCTGCTGCTCATACACCTCGATGGAGCCCATGACGTGGGACATGATCACCTGGGCGGCACCGGCGGAGTAGTCACCGGCATAACCGGTGAAACCACCGGCCAGGTTCATCAGGCGGTGCAGCAGGGTACGGCTGTTGTGGAACATGCCGACGCTCTTCCAGCCGTAGGAACCGGCGTGGATCGCCTGCGGGCCGAAGTCGCTCTGCACCCGGCCAATCTCGCCGGCGACCAGTTCGATGGCCTTGTCCCAGCTCACCCGCACCCATTCGTCGGCGCCGCGCAGCTCGGGTCTGGCGCCAGGACCGTGCTCCAGCCAGCTCTTGCGTACCATGGGGTACTTGATGCGGTTCTTGGCATGGACCTGGTAGGGCGCCATGTCGATGAGGTCGTTCGGCGCCGGATCATCGGCCACCGGCTGGACGCGCACCATGCGGCCATCTTCGACTATGGCTTCGAAGGCACCCCAGTGGGCGCCGGTCAGTATGCCCTTCTGGGCCGGGACCAGGGTCGGGAACTGCTCCAGTGCGGTGCTGATGGCCTTGGCCCGCGCACTCTTCGGGAAGATGCCGGCGAGCAGCGGCAGTGCCGCGCAGGCGCCGAGCCCCTTGAGCAGGTTGCGGCGGGACAGATTGGTGTTCTTATCGGTAAAAAAAGTCATGACGATTTCCTCTGTGCCAGCCTTAGTGCGCCGCGCTCATGTCACTGGCATGTTTCTGGACGTATTGGGTCAGCATGCGAGCCTGTTCCGGGGTCAGGGAGGTACGGGATTCCATCCCCTTGATGACGCCGATCCACTGGTTGGCATTGAAGTGATCCAGCGCCGTGAGGCCGTGGCAGCCGGTGCAGTTGTTGGACATCAGGGTGGAGGCGTATTGCCACAGCTTGCCCTGATCGCCAATGAGCTGGGTCTTATCCACCCAGGCGGTCAGTTTGACCTGATGCCAGGTGAGGTTGGTGGCGCTGTCGGTTTCGCTCTGGCCGGTGACCAGGGATTTTTTGGCGGCATCGCCTACCAGCACGCTCAGGATCCGCTTGCCGGGAGCGGCGTAGAAGACTTCGCTCACGCCGTCCTGTTGCCAGCCTTCGATCTGCACCTGGGCACGGCCATTTTCGTTGGCCAGTACTTCCACCTTGGTGGAGGGCATCAGGGTGCCTTCGTCTGTCTTGGCGGCGGCATCGAGGAACAGCGGCGCCGTGGCGATGGCGTAACGGGTGGTGACGTTGGCCGGGGTCTGGGCGGCAGCCTGGGCCAGCTCGCTCGCACCGGCGGCAGCCAGCTCGCTCATGTCAGGCATGATGTGGGCGACACCGCGGTGGCAGTCGATGCAGGTCTGGCCTTCCTTGATGGCGACCGGGTGATCGGCCCGGGCATTGGGGCGCTGGGCCAGAATATCCATGGCGGCGTAGCTGTGGCAGCTGCGGCAGGTGGCAGAGTCATTGGCCTTGAGCTGGTCCCACACTGTCTGGGCCATGCGCAGCTTGTGCGATTCGTATTTTTCAGGGGTGTCGAGGGTGCCGATCGCCTCGTGATAGATATCCTTCACGGCGCGGATCTTGGTCCACAGATAGGCGCTGGGTTCATTGGGGATGTGGCAGTCTGCACACTCGGCCCGGATGCCCTTCACGTTCTGGAAGTGGACGCTGCCCTGATACTCGGCCAGCGGGGTTTGCATGGAGTGGCAGGAGACGCAGAACTCGGTAGAACTGGTTTTATGCATCACTGTCATGGTGACACCCAATGCCGCGACGCCCAGCAGGGCTCCGAGCAGCAGGAGCCAGAACCAGGTCTTTCTCAATAATTTTCCAAGCATGGCGGCATTTTCCTACGATCAAATATTACCAATATAGTAGTAGCTAGAGAGAGGTAGGGGATTGACCTCTATCATGATTTTTATTTTGTAATGTTATTTTAAATATATTTATAATTTTGTATTTTATCATTTAATTGAATTTAATTTAATATCCACGCGTTCCCTATCCAATTCGAACTCGTTCGGGTCAGGTTTCATCACATGGCCTGCATGAGCATCTTGAAGGGTAGTCGCCCGCTTTATCCCGAGTCGCACCTCTGACCGACAGCGTGCTCATGATCAGCGAACCCGCGGATGGCCAGTCTTGGGCTTTGCAAAAGGCTCGGTATATACTGTTCGCATATACAGTATTCAGGTGTGTTTACCATGCGACTCTTTATCGCCGAGAAGCCCAGTCTTGGCCGAGCCATTGCCGATGTGTTGCCCAAGCCCCACAAGAAGGGGGACGGTTTCATCGAAACTGCCGCGGGGGATGTGGTGACCTGGTGCATCGGCCACCTGCTGGAGCAGGCCGAGCCCGATGCCTACGACGCCGCCTTCAAGCAGTGGCGCATGGAGCAACTGCCCATCATCCCCGCCCAGTGGCAGCTGGTGGCCAAGCCCAAGACCAAGACCCAGCTCACCGTCATCAAGCGGCTGATCAAGCTGGCCGACTGCGTGGTGAATGCCGGTGACCCGGACAGGGAAGGGCAACTGCTGGTGGACGAGGTGATCGACTTTCTCGGTTACCCCAAGACCAGACCGGTGCAGCGCTGCCTTATCAGCGATCTCAATCCGCCGGCGGTGCGCCGTGCCCTCGACAAGCTCAGAGACAACAAGGAGTTCGTGCCGCTGGCGGTATCGGCACTGGCCCGCAGCCGTGCCGACTGGCTCTATGGCATCAACATGACCCGGGCTTACACCCTGCTAGGTCGCAAGGGCGGTTGCAGCGAACTGCTGTCGGTCGGTCGGGTACAGACCCCGCTGTTGGGGCTGGTGGTGCGGCGGGATCTGGAGATAGAGGCCTTCGTACCCAAGCCCTTCTATGAGGTGCTGGCCCATCTGGTGACCGACGGCAACGAGCGCTTCAGCGCCAAGTGGCTGCCCTCCGAGGCCTGCCTGCCCTGGCAGGATGAGGAGGGGCGGGTGCTCAACCGGGCGCTGGCGGAGAAAGTGGTCAGTCGCATCAATGGCCAACCAGCATCGGTAGAAGAGGTAGAGGAGCAGGCCCGCAAGCAGGCAGCACCGCTGCCCTACAACCTCTCCAGTTTGCAGATCGATGCTGCCAAGCGCTTTGGCATGGATGCCAAGCGAGTGCTGGATGTGTGTCAGGGGCTCTACGAGCGCCACAAGCTCATCACTTATCCCAGATCCGACAGCCGTCACCTGCCCAGCGAACACTTCAATCGGGCTGCCCAGGTACGGGAGGCCATCGCCGCCACTGCGCCGGCACTCGCCAGGGCGGTGAGCGAGGCGGACGGCAAGATCCGTAGCAAGGCGTGGAATGACAGCAAGGTGGATGCCCACCACGCCATCATCCCCACCGAGAAGCGTGGCAACGAGAGCAGCCTCAGCGGCGATGAGGCCAAAATCTACGGTCTGGTGGCGCGCCAATACCTGCTGCAGTTCTACCCGCCGTTCGAGTACAACGACAGCAAGGTGCTGCTGCGTATCGCGGGTGGCCTGTTCCAGGCCAAGGCGCGGCGGATCCTCAAGGCAGGCTGGAAGGCGCTGCTGGGGGTCGAAGAAGATGACGACGAAGAGAAAGCCGGTACCCTGCCCGCCCTGAAAGAGGGAGAGCAACTGCTGTGCGAGCGCGGTGAGCTGCTGGAGAAGATGACCCAGGCGCCCAAGTCGTTCACCGACGCCACCCTGCTGGCCGCCATGACCGGCATAGCCCGCTACGTGCAGGATCCCGAGATCCGCAAGACCCTGCGCGAAACGGACGGTCTTGGCACCGAGGCGACCCGGGCCGGCATCATAGACCTGCTGTTCAGGCGTCGTTTTCTGGTGCGCCAGGGCAAGAGCATCAAGGGCACGCCCACTGGACGGGCACTGATCCTGGCTCTGCCCACCACCGCCACCACGCCGGACATGACGGCTCTGTGGGAGCAGAGCCTGGGCCAGATTGCCGAGCGGCACGCCAGCTATCAGCAATTTATGGGGCCACTGACAGATCAGTTGAACGCCTTGATTGAGGGAGCCCGGCAGGATTCCGGTGCCAGCTTCAGCGCCCTGCCCAAGGCGGTGCCGGGGGCCGGCAAGCCGCATTTTACCCGTCGCAAGAGCAGTGCAGGCACCACTGGCACTCCTCGCAAGAGTGCCGGCAAGCGCCCGGCCAAGAGCAAGGCGACCTGAGTCGCCGCGCCGCAATACCAGGCTGGATAAGCAAAATAGAAAAAGGGGCCCTTGGCCCCTTTTTCTATTTTGCACCTGGACTAGCCCGTATAGACACTCTCTTCCGGATACTTGATGCGGGTTTCACTCGGGCGAGCCAGCATGAAGGCCAGGGTCAGCGGACCGAGACGACCACAGATCATCACCAGTACCAGGATAAGCTTTCCCGGCTCGCTCAAGGAGGCAGTAATGCCGGTGGAAAGCCCCACAGTGGCGAACGCAGAGACGGTCTCGAACATGATTTTGTCGAACGGCAGATCCTCGGTCACCATCAGCAGGAACATCGCCAGCATCAGTACCATGGTGCTGACCATGATGATGGCCAGCGAGCGGGTCACTATCTGGGGTGACAAGGTGCGACCAAAGGCGGTGACATGGGGTCGCTTGCTCAGGAAGGCACGGGTCGCCAGCAGCACCACCGCAAAGGTGGTCACCTTGATACCACCGCCGGTAGAGGTGGTACCCGCCCCGATAAACATCAGCATCATCAGGAATAGCAGGGCCGCAGGGGTCATCAGCCCGATATCTATGGTATTGAAGCCCGCGGTCCGCGCACTGGCAGAGTGAAAGAAGGCAGCCAGCCACTGTCCCCCAAAGGAGGTGGCGCCAAGGGTGCCCGGATTGTTGCGCTCCAGCAGCCAGAACATCAGGGTGCCCAGCAGCAGCAGGGCTGGGGTCATCACCAGCATCAGCTTGCTGTGCAGCTTCAGCTTGCGCCAGCGCCGGTTGCGCACCAGATCGACGACGACAGTAAAGCCGATCCCCCCGAGGACCAGCAGACCAGCGATGGTCAGGCTGATGATAGGGTCATCCCGGTAGTTCATCAGGTTATTGGAAAATAGCGAGAAACCGGCGTTGTTGAAGGCAGAAACCGCATGGAAGAAGCTGACGTAAAGGCCGTGTTCCCAGCCCATATCGGGCACCCAGCGGATGGCCATGACAGCGGTGCCGATCAGCTGGGCGATAAAGGCGAACAACACTATGCGTCTGACCAGCCCCACTATGTTGACCGAGCCCTCCTGTCCCAGCGCCTCCTTGGCCAGCACCTGCTGGCGCAGGCCGACCCGTTTGCTGAACATGGCGATCAGCAGCAGTGTCATTGTCATCTGACCCAGACCGCCAATCTCCATCAATATCAACAGGAAGACCTGCCCCTGCAGCGTGAAGGCGGTACCTGTATCCACCACACCGAGCCCGGTAACGCTGATGGCCGAGGTGGCGGTGAACAGGGCGTTGACGAAGGTGACCTCGCCATTGTGGCTTGAGGGTTGTACCAGAAAAATGGTGCCGATCAGCAGGATGACCAGAAAGCTGCCCAGGATCAGCTTGGCTTCGCTCCAGCGGGAGTTGTCATCCCGATGCAGGGCGAAGGCGTAGCTGCTGCGCCAATTGATCATAGGGTTTCCAGCCAGTGGTCGATGGCGTGTTTGTTGCCTGCCATGATCAGTATGTCGCCCAGTTGCAGCTCCATCTTGCCGGTCAGCACGTTATGCAGCACATCGCCTCGCTTGATGGCGAGCAACTGGAAGTCGTTCTGCTGCAGCAGATGCAAGTCACCGAGATTGCGGGCATTTTGCTGCAGACCGATAACGACTTCGGTCAGCACCATATCGTGGCCCAGCTCCAGATAGTCGAACAACCGGTTGTCCAGCATGCTCTGGGCGACCCGTCGGCCCATGTCCCACTCCGGATTGATCACCTTGTCGGCCCCGACTTTATGCAGGATTTTGGCGTGAAACTTGTCACGGGCCTTGACCCACACCTTCTTCACGCCAGCCTCTTTCAGGACGAGCGTGGTGAGTATGCTGGTCTCGAGGTTGTCACCGATGGCGACGAAAACGATATCGAAGTTGGCCAGCCCCAGCTCGGCTACGGTAGCCTCATCGGTCGCATCGGCGACGACGACATGGCTACACAGGGTGGCTATCTGGCGGGTCTTGCTTTCGTCGATATCAATCGCCAGCACCTCTGCATCCTGCCGTTGCAGCTCTTCGCACAGGGCGCTGCCAAACAGACCCAGTCCGATGACGGCAAATTGGTTGTTCATGAGTACTTCCTCGGGAGTCGGAGCCGGATACTCTACTCCAGCAGATCGAGTCCGAAAAGAGGGCGGGATTTTTCGTCCGGCGGGAATATAAGGTAGACTGCCCGCTTGCTATTGTCGGGACACGCAGATGAAACTCACCCCCCACGCCTCCTTGTTGACGCTCAACACCCTGGCCCTCGATGCCCACTGCCTCTGGCTGGCGGAGGTAGACAATCTTGATGACCTGCCGCAGATCCTGGCCAGTCCTGAACTGGCAGAATTGCCCCGCCTGGTGTTGGGTGGCGGCAGCAATATATTGTTTTGCAATGATTTCGCTGGCCTGGTGGTACTCAACCGGCTGAAGGGTATCGCACTGCAGGATGAGGGGGAGCACTGGCTGTTGCATGTGGCCGCCGGTGAGGACTGGCATCAACTGGTGTGTCATGCCCTGCAACAGGGCTGGTATGGTCTGGAGAATCTGGCGCTGATCCCGGGTACAGTCGGCGCCGCGCCGGTACAGAATATCGGTGCCTACGGGGTCGAGCTGGCTCGTTTCTGTGCCTATGTGGAGGCATTCAACTGGCAGCGTGGTCAGTTGGAGCGTATCAAGGCCGCCGATTGTCATTTCGGCTACCGTGACAGCATCTTCAAGCACGCCTGTCAGGATTCTCACTTCATTACCGCCGTCGGTCTGCGTCTGCCCAAGGCCTGGACGCCCATGCTGGGTTATGGCCCGCTGGCGGCGCTCGGTGACTCGCCCACGGCGCAGGCCATCTTCGATACCGTCTGCGCCACCCGGATGGCCAAGCTGCCGGATCCCAACCTGCTCGGCAATGCGGGCAGCTTCTTCAAGAATCCCGTGGTAACGACGACGCTGGCCGACACGCTCAAGCAGCAATATCCGCAGATGCCCTGCTACCCGGCTGGGGAAGGGCAGGCCAAGCTGGCGGCTGGCTGGCTCATCGATCAGTGCGGTCTCAAGGGTTTTGCCATCGGCCGCGCAGCCGTCCACCAGGAGCAGGCCCTGGTGCTGGTCAATCTGGGGGGCGCCAGCGCCATGGAGCTCATCGCTCTGGCGGCCCATGTGCGCGACAGCGTGGAGCAGAAATTCGGGGTGGTGCTGGAGCACGAAGTGCGCTTCATGGGGCTGACCGGTGAGACTTGGCTCGATGAGGTACTGGCATGACGCTTACTCCCATCAGGCAGACGCTGATCACCCTGCTCAGCGATGGCCAGTTTCATTCCGGCGAGCAGCTCGGCGAGCAGCTCGGCATCAGCCGTGCAGCAGTGGGCAAGCACATGGCAGCGCTCAAGGAGCTGGGGCTGGACCTGTTCAGTCTGACCGGCAAGGGCTATAGGCTGGCGGTGCCAATGGCGCTGTACGATCAGACGCAGTTGCAGGCGCTGGCCCCCATGGCGCCGGTACACTGCTTCCCGGTGATCGACTCCACCAACCAGTATCTGCTGGAGCGAGTCAACCAGCTGCAGTCCGGCGAGAGTTGTCTGGCCGAGTGCCAGACTGCCGGTCGTGGTCGCCGTGGCAAGCCCTGGGTTTCCCCCTTCGGCTGCCAGCTGATCCTGAGCATGTATTGGCGACTCGAGCAGGGCATGGCGGCGGCCATGGGCCTCAGTCTGGCGGTCGGTGTGGCCGTGGTGCAGGCGCTGGAGTCCTTGGGTTATCCGGGGGTCGAGCTCAAGTGGCCAAATGATCTCTATTATCAGGGCCGCAAGCTGGCTGGCATTCTGGTGGAGATGAGCGGCAGCGCCGGCGCGAGCTGCAACCTGGTGATCGGGGTGGGCCTCAACCTGGCGATGCCAGCCCGTGAGGGGGAGCGGATCGATCAGGCCTGGTCCGAGCTTCGCCACATACAGCCGGAATTGGTGGATCGCAATCTGCTGGCCGCCCGCATGCTTGGCCACCTGCAACAGGCCATGTTGACCTTCGAGCAGCAGGGGCTGTCGCACTTTGTCGATGATTGGAACCGGCTCGATCACTTCGCCGGTCGGCCGGTGCGCCTCTTGATGGGGGAGCAGGAGATCCGTGGCATCGCCCGCGGCATCGATGATCGCGGCGCCCTGCGCCTGGAGACGAGCGAGGGGATCAAGTTCTATCTGGGGGGAGAGATTTCCCTGCGACGGGGCGACTGATATCCCGGTGTGCCAGGGACACCAATGGAAGAGGGGGCCTGCAGGCCCCCTCTTCGTTCATGTACTGTGCTCACCGGCCATCACTTGCGCAGTTTGATCTGCTCGATGGCATGCTCATGACCCTTGGTCAGGATCAGATTGGCCCGCTCCCGGGTCGGCAGGATGTTTTCCTGCAAATTGAGATAGTTGATATCTTGCCAGATGGTGTTGGCGATCTTGCTGGCTTCACTCTCCGCCAACTTGGCGTAGTGGTGGAAGTAGGAGTCTGGATCCGAGAAGGCGCCGCTGCGAAACTTGAGGAAGCGCTCGACATACCAGGTGCGCAGCAACTCGGTTTCGGCATCCACATAGATGGAGAAATCGACAAAATCTGACACGAAGACTCTATGGGGTTCCTGTGGATAGTCCATGCCGCTTTGCAGCACATTGAGCCCTTCCAGGATCAGGATATCCGGCTGTTCCACCACCTTCTTCTCATCCGGAATGATGTCGTAGATGAGGTGGGAGTAGACAGGCGCCTCTACCTTCTCATGGCCGGCGCGGATATTGGCGACAAACTCCACCAGATGGCGGATGTCGTAGGATTCCGGAAAGCCCTTGCGGCGCATCAGGCCTCGCTCTTCCAGCACCTTGTTGGGATAAAGGAAGCCATCCGTGGTGACCAGCTCTACCCGAGGATGCTCCGGCCAGCGCTCCAGCAGCGCCTGCATGATACGGGCCGTGGTGCTCTTTCCCCCCGCCACGCTACCGGCGATGCTGATGATGTAAGTGCCCTTGCCGCGGGACTGGCCGAGGAACTGTTCCAGCACCCGGCTGCGGCGCTGCTTGGCCTTGACGTAGAGATTGAGCAGGCGAGAGAGGGGCAGGTATATCTCTTCCACCTCCTGCAATGACACCTTTTCATTGATACCGCGCAGGGTCTGCAGATCGTGTTCGGTCAGGGTCAGGGGGACCGCATCGCGCAATAACGCCCATTGTTCGCGGGTGAATTGCAAATAGGGGTTATGCTCTGTCGTCATGGTGTCATCACTGTTTCTTGGGCAGGGCGACCATACACCAAGGGGTGGGGAGCGACAAGCTATGCTGCGGATCCGAGCAGGGAGTGAGTCCTTTTTTGCATACTTCCCGGCAATAATGCACATTTTGCAAGGCGCAATGGTTGCATCCCCAAAATCCTTACAATAAAATGCGCGACGCTTGGATGTCTGTCGTTATTTGCTCGGCAAAAGCGATAAAAACAACGGGTGCAAGCAGAATTACCGTTGTGGCATTTATGCACCGGAGGGGTTCCCGAGCGGCCAAAGGGATCAGACTGTAAATCTGACGGCTCTGCCTTCGAAGGTTCGAATCCTTCTCCCTCCACCATATTTCTCTGCGGTTTGAGTTCTTTGGGTTAGAGAAATGCGGGCATCGTATAATGGCTATTACCTCAGCCTTCCAAGCTGATGATGCGGGTTCGATTCCCGCTGCCCGTTCCAAGATGCTGATATGGCTCAGGCGATAGCAAGAGTCACACCTTAGCGGGTGAGTTCGGCAATCGAACCTGGCTGCCAGCACCAACCTCTCTTCCCTACCAGATTCAAATCCATCATATAAACTGTTCTGTGGTTGGCTTGCCACCGCGTACTCAGCGTTAGTTTAGAGGGACGATCATGTCTAAAGAAAAATTTGAGCGTAATAAACCGCACGTTAACGTGGGTACCATCGGCCACGTTGACCACGGTAAAACCACCCTGACTGCCGCCATCACCAACGTGCTGGCCAAGCACTTCGGTGGTAAAGCTTTCGCCTTCGACCAGATCGACAAGGCACCGGAAGAGCGTGAGCGTGGTATCACCATCAACACCTCCCACGTAGAATACGACACCGCCATCCGTCACTACGCGCACGTAGATTGCCCGGGTCACGCCGACTACGTTAAAAACATGATCACCGGTGCTGCCCAGATGGACGGCGCGATCCTGGTAGTAGCAGCGACTGACGGCCCGATGCCGCAAACTCGTGAGCACATCCTGCTGGGTCGCCAGGTTGGTATCCCGTACATGATCGTGTTCATGAACAAGTGCGACATGGTAGATGACGAAGAGCTGCTCGAACTGGTCGAGATGGAAGTTCGTGAACTGCTGACCGAGTATGACTTCCCGGGTGATGACCTGCCGGTAGTTCGTGGTTCCGCGCTGAAAGCGCTGGAAGGCGACGCTGCATGGGAAGAGAAGATCATCGAGCTGGCTAACCACTTGGATACCTATATCCCGGAGCCGGAGCGCGCAATTGACCTGCCGTTCCTGATGCCTATCGAAGACGTATTCTCCATCGCTGGCCGTGGTACCGTAGTTACCGGTCGTGTAGAGCGCGGTATCGTTAAAGTCGGTGAGACCGTAGAAATCGTGGGTATCAAAGACACCGTTTCTACCACCTGTACCGGTGTTGAAATGTTCCGCAAGCTGCTGGACGAAGGTCGTGCAGGCGAGAACATCGGCGCGCTGCTGCGTGGCGTCAAGCGTGAAGACGTAGAGCGTGGTCAGGTACTGGCCAAGCCGGGCTCCATCAAGCCGCACACCAAGTTTGAATCTGAAGTGTACGTACTGTCCAAAGAAGAAGGTGGTCGTCATACCCCGTTCTTCAAGGGCTACCGTCCGCAGTTCTACTTCCGTACAACCGACGTGACCGGTACCATCGAACTGCCGGAAGGCGT
>NZ_LSGW01000083.1 GCF_001643305.1 Aeromonas salmonicida subsp. salmonicida | reverse complement strand
TGGATACCGTGTCTCCTTTCCCCGGGAATGGCTATGGCACAGCGAAGGTGTAGCCCTATTAGGATCAGTTATTTAGGCTGTCAGCCCCATAAGAGGTCTGTGCAGTGCATGATGCCGGCGAGATCTCCCGCCCAATTCGATCCAGCCGCTTTGTGCCACCTGCGAGGAAGGAACCCGATGACAGAGCAGAACATCTACGAGGCCGGCCTTGATAAAAGTCCCGCCAATTTCGAGGCGCTGACCCCCATCAGCTTCCTTGCCCGGGCGGCGCGGGTCTATCCCGACTACCCGGCGCTGATCCATGGGGCCTTGCGTCAAAACTGGGCCCAGACCGAGCGGCGCTGCCGACAGCTCGCCTCGGCCCTGCGTCGGCATGGCATAGGCGAGGGGGATACCGTCTCCATCGTCGCCCCCAATACCCCGGCGATGTTCGAAGCCCACTTCGGGGTGCCCATGAGCGGCGCCGTGCTCAACACGCTCAATACCCGGCTCGATGCCGAGTCCATGGCCTTCATCTTCCAGCATGCCCAGAGCAGGGTGGTGCTGGTGGACAGGGAGTTCGGCGCCGTGGTGCGCAAGGCGCTCGCCCTTGTCAAGACGCAGCCGCTGCTCATCGCCATCGACGATCCCCTCTATCGGGAGGGGGAGTTGATAAGCGAGCTCGACTATGAACAGTTTCTTGCCCAGGGAAACGGGGATGAGCCCTGTTGGCTGCCGGATGACGAGTGGCAGGCGATTTCCCTGAACTACACCTCGGGTACCACGGGCAACCCCAAGGGGGTGGTCTATCACCACCGCGGTGCCCACCTCAATGCAATCAACAACGTGCTCTCCTGGGAGCTGCCCAAGCACAGCGTCTATCTCTGGACCCTGCCAATGTTTCACTGCAACGGCTGGTGCTTCCCCTGGACCCTGGCAGCCACCGCCGGGGTGAGTGTCTGCCTGCGCCATGTGCAGGCGAGGGCCATCTTTGATGCCCTGCGCGAGCACAAGGCGAGCCACTTCTGCGCCGCGCCCATTGTCCTCAACATGCTTAACAACGCCGACCCTGCGCTTAAATACGGGCTCAATCACCCCATCAAGGTGATGACGGCGGGGGCAGCGCCGCCCGCGACCGTGATCGCCGGCATGGAGGCCATGGGGATAGCCGTGACCCATGTCTATGGCCTCACCGAAACCTATGGTCCCTGCGTGTTGTGCGAGCCGCAGCGAAGTTGGCAAGGGCAGGATGCCACGGCACTCTCCCGCCTCAAGGCGCGCCAGGGGGTGGCATCCCCGCTGCAGGGAGAGATGCGGGTCATCAACCCGGTCAGCGGGGAGTCTGTGCCTCAGGATGGCAAGACCCTGGGGGAGATAGTGCTGCGCGGCAATGTGGTGATGAAGGGTTATCTCAAGAACCCGGATGCCAGCGCCGAGGCGATGGCGGAGGGCTGGTTTCGCAGCGGCGATCTGGCGGTCTGGCACCCTGATGGCTATGTGGAGGTCAAGGACAGGTCCAAGGACATCATCATCTCGGGCGGGGAGAACATCTCCAGCCTGGAGGTGGAGGACGTGCTCTATCGCCATCCTGACGTGGACGAGGTGGCGGTAATTGCCATGCCGGACGAGAAGTGGGGGGAGGTGCCCTGTGCCTTCGTGAAACTCAAGGAGGGCAGGGAGCTGAGCCAGGTCGAGCTGATTGCCTTCTGCCGCGAGCAGATGCCCCACTTCAAGGCCCCCAAGCGGATCATCTTCACCCCCCTGCCCAAGACCTCCACCGGCAAGGTACAAAAATACATGCTGCGCCAGCAGCTGGGGTAATAGGGATACAGCGCCATTTAAGAAATGCAGCGGGCCCTGATGGGCCCGTTTTGCGTGCCGACCCGGCGATGGCCGGCAATGCTTGCGGCCTTAGCGTGTCATCGTGTTGAGGGCCCATGAGAGGCGCTCGAACTACAAAGGCGTGTCAAGGTGTCTCCTCCCGGATTACCATGCCAGCCTGGTTCGGCAAGCAAGAGGTTGCTCGTGAGAAAATCGGATCGACTGTTTCAATTGACCAATCTGTTGCGGGCTCATCAGCCCCTGACCGCCCGCGAACTGGCTGAGCGTCTCTGCGTATCGGAGCGCACCATCTATCGCTACATGGACGATCTCTCCCTGGCGGGTATCCCCGTCTATGGGGAGGCAGGACTGGGCTATCGGCTAAGCGAGGGCTTTGAGCTGGCTCCCCTGCAGTTGAGCAACGCCGAACTGGAAGCGCTGATCACAGGAGTGAACCTGGTGGCTGTGCTGACCGGCAAGGGGTTGGCGGATCCGGCCCGGGCACTGCTCGCCAAGATAGAGGCCGCCTTGCCAGAAAGGGGGCCTGGCCGCGGGCAAACTCCCGTGGTGCGAGTGCCCGATTACCGGACTGCTCGTCCTGAGTACGTCCGTTGGGACAAGCTGCACGACGCCATCACGGCGGGTCACTGGCTGGAGATCGACTACGATGATGCCTTGGCCCGACAGACCCGGCGCCGCATCTATCCTCTGGGGCTCTTCTACTGGGGTGGATGCTGGACATTGGGTGCCTGGTGCGCACTGCGCCTGGCATACCGGGACTTTAGAGTGGATCGAATCGGCAGCCTAGAACTGTGCTCCAAAGAGGACTCCGTGCCCACAGGTGTGACGCTGGCGAAATACCTGGCCGTGCGCCAGGCGGAAAATCCCCTGCTTGATGGCGCCTCTGGAGGTTAAAAAATAGCGCCGGCTACTGACACAAGGCTGTCAGTGGCTCCCTTCTATGCTGGCTTCTCCAAACACACGGATATCAATGGAGAGTGCGAGATGATAATCAATGGCAGCATGCAAGGGGTTGGGGGGCTGGAGTTTGCCACCTTCAGGCTCAAGGAGGGAGTGACTGAGCAGGATCTGCTCGTTTTGTCACAGCGGGTGGAGGCCGAGTTTCTTGCCAAGCAGTCCGAACTCATCGTTCACTGCCTGCTGCGCGGTGCTGATGGCGTTTATGCCGATCTGGTGATGGCTCCCAGCCAGTCGTTGGCCGAGGCGTATTGCCAGCAGTGGCTGCACGATGAGGTCGCAGGGGAGTATCTGACCCTGCTGGAGATGGACTCGGTGAATATGAGTTTCTGGACTCGCATAGGTTAAATAAGAAAACTACCCATGCAGGCTTCTGGTACAGGAGCCCATGACTGAATGTCATAAGGAGAAACGGGCCCATCAGGGCCCGTTTTTCAAATCGGTTTTACGATCACTTGTTATGGCGCTCATACAGCCGCTGCACCACATCCTTCAACTCCAGCCCCTCGTTTTGCAGCAGGACTGTGAGGTGGTAGAGCAGGTCGGCGGATTCGTTGATGAGCTCTTCCCGATCCTTGGCCATGGCGGCCAGTGCCACTTCAACACCTTCTTCACCCACCTTCTGGGCGATGCGCTTGGTGCCTTTGCCGTACAGGCTGGCGGTGTAGCTGGTGGCCGGATCTGCGCCCTTGCGCGATGCCAGGATCTGCTCAAGCTCTGCCAGGAAGCCGAGCGGCGGCACAGGGTGGCCGTCGAAGCAGGAGGGCGTGCCCAGATGACAGGTGGGGCCGACGGGATTGGCGGCGATCAGCAGAGAGTCCTGATCGCAGTCGGTGCTGATGGCGACCAGCTTGAGCACATGGCCCGAGCTTTCGCCCTTGGTCCAGAGGCGCTGCTTGCTGCGGCTGAAGAAGGTGACCTGACCTGTGGTTTGGGTTTTTTCCAGCGCTTCGCGGGTCATGTAACCCTGCATCAACACCTCGCCGCTGGCGGCATGCTGGACGATGGCGGGGATCATGCCGTCACACTTTGCCCAGTCCAGGCGATCAATTAGCGGTGCCTGGTTTACAACATCTTGATTACTCACGGATGGCGACTCCTTCATTTTTCAGCCAGCGTTTCAATTCGGGAATGGGGATAAGGCCCTTGTGGAACACGGAGGCGGCCAGGGCCCCGTCCACGTCGGCGAGGGTGAAGGCATCGCGAAAGTGTTCCATGGCACCCGCGCCGCCGGAGGCGATGAGGGGCACCTTGCAGACGGCACGGACCAGCTTGAGCTGCTCGAGGTCGTAGCCCTGACGCATGCCATCCTGGTTCATCACGTTCAGCACGATTTCACCGGCGCCGCGTTTTTGCGCCTCCTGCACCCAATCGAGAGTGTGCCAGGCCGTGGTGCGGGTGCGGCTCTCGTCACCAGTGAACTGCTTGACCTGATAGTGGCCAGTGTCGGCATCGAAGTAGGAGTCGATCCCCACCACCACGCACTGCACGCCAAAGCGCTCCGCCAGACGGGTGATGAGGCCGGGATCCGCCAGTGCCGGTGAGTTGATGGAAACCTTGTCGGCGCCAAATTCCAGGATCTGGCGGGCATCTTCAACGCTTTTGATGCCACCGGCGACGCAGAAGGGGATGTCGATGACTTCCGCCACCCGGCTCACCCAGCTCTTGTCAACGACCCGGGCATCGCTTGAGGCGGTGATGTCATAGAACACCAGCTCGTCGGCCCCTTCTTCTGCGTAGCGGCGGGCGAGCTCAACGATACCGCCCATCACTTCATGATTTCGAAATTGCACTCCCTTGACCACGACACCATCTTTGACGTCCAGACAGGGGATAATACGCTTTGACAACATGCTCGTTGCTCCATGTAACGCACGGTTAAAAACATCGTTATTGCCGGATGACGCGGGCGTCAGACGGCCAATGAGTGAAGATCGTCGGCATGCTTCAACAGGCGGTGCCCAGCCGGGCGAAAACGTGGCCGCAAGGGAACGTGTTCGACAGGGGAACCAACACTATATGCATGACTTTATTCAGTGATTCAACCCTTTATCTTGATTCGTTGCCCCCTGATGCCGGCTTGATGCATCGGGGGTTAACGGTGAGTGCCCCTCTTCTGCTTGCAGGCTGCGGATGGTGATGAGGGCGCCGTCAAAATCGAACATTTTCAGCTGCCGCGCCAGCGTGTCCCCTTTGGGCCCAAGACTGATGAGCAGGGGGCCGGCATATTGTTCGAACAGGGGGATGGCGGCGGTGTCGCTTTGCAGCAGCAGGCCCTCAATCTGGCGCAGCAACTGCTGCTGCCAATGGCTGGTGAGGGGGGCTGGCATGGTTGCGGGGGCCGGATCTTCCTCCCCCAGTTGTTCGAGCAGGGTGGCAAGCACTTCGGTAATGGCGGACATCTGGTCGGTCAGTTCACTGCCATCCCCAGAGAGCGTTTGCTCCAGTTGCAGGCTCTGCTCTGCCAGAGTCACCAATCCCAGTGTGCTGGCGACACCGCGCAGTGTGTGGGCCAGTCGGGTGGCACTGGTCTGATCGCCTGCTTGCAGATGGCTGGTCAGCAGTGCCATGTCCTGGCTGTGTTCGCTGGCGAAATGGCGCAACAGGGCGACGTATTTGGTCTGGTTGCCCTGCAGCGTGGCCAACCCCTGTTGCAGATCCAGTCCCGGTAAGCTTTGCAACCGGACGAGGGGGGCGATCAGGGTATCGCTGGCCCGGCGCTGGTATTTGGGCTGTACGGGTGTGCTGGTGGGCAACCACTGTTGCAGCGCTTCGAACAGCTTGGCCGGGGTGACGGGTTTGGCAATGAAGTCGTTCATGCCCGCAGCCTTGCACGCCTTTCTGTCCTCTTCAAAGGCGCTGGCCGTCAGCGCCAGGATAGGCGTCTGCTCCCAACCCGGCAGGGTGCGGATGGCGCGAGTGGCAGTGTAGCCATCCATCAGCGGCATCTGTATGTCCATCAGGATGAGATCGAAGGGATGCTGACTGACCCTCTCCAGCGCTTCCTGGCCATTGACGGCAGTTTCGATGATGAGGCCGCTGTTGTTGAGCAGCTCCAGTACCACCTCGCGGTTGATGGCATTGTCCTCCACCAGCAGCACCCTGGCATGGTTGGAGAAAAAGAGCGCCTGCTGCACTGCCTGTTCGAGCTGGCCTGCTTGCTGTGGTTCGCCCTGGCCCAGTGAAAGCAGGGCGGTGAACCAGAAGCAGCTGCCTTTGCCCTGGGTGCTCTCCACGCCGACTTCTCCCCCCATCAGGGTGGCAAGCCGACTGGTGATTGCGAGGCCCAGCCCGGTGCCACCGTATTTTCGGGTGGTAGAGGCGTCGGCCTGCTCAAAGGCCTGGAACAGTTTCTCGCGCTGCTCCGGGCTGATGCCGATGCCAGTGTCTTCCACCTCGAAGCGCAGCAGATACCCATTGGAGAGCGGTCGTTCGACCCGTACCCGCAAGGTGACTGAGCCCTGCTCGGTGAACTTGATGGCGTTGGCCGCATAGTTGAGCAGTGCCTGACGCAGTCGGGTGATATCGCCGTGGACCCAGGCGGGGGAATCCCCGATATCGACAATGATGGTGAGCCCCTTGGCGCGGGCCTGTTCGCTCATCAGGGCACTGACGTTGTCCAGCATGGCGGTGAGGGAGAAGTCGCCCTGCTCCAGTACCATCTTGCCCGCATCGATTTTGGAAAGGTCCAGAATGTCGGTGATGATGGTGAGCAGATGCTGGGCGGCATTGTCGATCTTTTCCAACCGATCGTGCTGGGTGTGATCCGGTGTATCGCGCTTGAGCAGATAGGTCAGCCCCAGAATGGCATTCATGGGAGTGCGGATCTCGTGGCTCATGTTGGCGAGGAAGGCACTCTTGGCCCGGTTGGCGCTCTCCGCCCTTTGGTGGGCCTGGGCCAGTTGCAGGGTACGCTCGTTGACCATCTCCTCCAGGTGGTAGCGGTATTGATCCAGCTCCTCGCCGAGCTGCTTCTTCTCCGTGATATCGGCTTGTACCGTCACATAGTGGGTGACCTCGCCGTTCTCCTGACGGATGGGGGAGACGGTGGCCAGCACCTGGTAGTGTGAGCCATCCTTGCGTCGGTTGATGAACTCCCCATGCCAGCGCTGTCCCTGATGAATCGCATCCCACAGCGTGATGTAGGTGGCCTTGGGGGTGAGGCCTGAACGCAACAGGGTGGGGGTCTGGCCAATCACCTCGTGTTGCTGATACCCGCTGGCGGCGAGGAAGGCGACGTTGACGTATTCGATACGCCCCTGGATATCGGTGATGAAGACGCCGTCCGGGCTCTGTTTCAGTGCCAGTGACAGCTGGCGCAACTGCTGCTCTGCCTGCTTGCGCTCCGTGATGTCCAGATTGATGCCGAGCAGGCGCACCGGGCGTTGCTGTGCATCCCGATAGACGCTGCCCTTGCTCACCAGCCAGCGTACCTCGCCAGTGGGCCGCAAGATGCGAAACTCGATATCGAGCGGTGTGCCTGTGTGTGGCAGCTCGGACAGCAGCTGGTCGATGCGGGCCCTGTCGTCCGGGTGCAGGCAGCCTTGCCAGATGTGAAATTCGCAGAGTTGCTCCACGCTGCGGCCATAGAGGCGGGCACATTCGGGGGAGAAGAAGAGGCGGCCACTGAGTATGTCCCACTCCCAGATGCCGACGTGGGCTCCTTCCTGGGCCATCAACAGGCGCTGCTCACTGTCGCGCAAGGCCGTGCTGGTGGTTTCGGCGCGAATACGGGCGCTGATGGCATCGTCCATCAGATTCAGTGCCGCCAGCCGGGCGCGGCGCTGGGTATCGAGCGCCACCTGTTGATTGTGCAGCAGTTGCTGTTCGGCCAGCTTGCGCTCGGTGATGTCCTGTACAGTGCCATAGAGCTCGACGATGGCCCCACTGCTGTCGCGCAAGGCGGCGCCACGGGCGATGACCCAGACAGGGTCACCCTGTTCGTGGATCACCTCCGCATCGCACTCGTAGGGCTGGCCGTTTTGCAGGCAGCGCTCGACGGACTGGGCGATGGCGCGCCACCCCTCCTGGGTAAAGTACTTTTTCACTTCGGGGTAGACGGCAGGGGGCAAGCCCGGGTCACGGCCATAGATGCGGTAGATCTCCGGCGACCAGAAATGGCTGTTGTTGGCAATGTGCCAGCGCCAGTTGCCGATCTTGGCCAGATGCTGGGATTCATGCAGTATCACCTCGTTGCGCCGCAGGGCTGCTTCTGTCTCCTTGCGTTGCTGATTGTCCTCGATGATCGAGATGAAATAGTCGGGTTTGCCCCGGTCATCCCTGACCAGCGCCACAGTGAGGGTGATCCAGAGCACCTCACCATTCTTGCGCAGATAGCGTTTCTCCAGGGTGTAGTGAGGCCGCTCCCCTGCCAGCATCTGGGCGACGAAGGTTTGATCGATAAAGAGATCGTCCGGGTGCGTGATCTGCTGAAAGCTCATGCCCATCAACTCGTCAGCCTGATAACCGACCATGTCGCACAGCCGCTGGTTGACCCTTAACCAGTTGCCGTCGGGGGCGACCAGGGCGATGCCGACAGCGGCCTGCTCAAAGGTGGCCTGGAAGCGGGTTTCGCTCCGTTGCAGGCGGGATTGAGTGCTCATCAATTCCTGCCAGCGTTGAACCTCCCGTGCGCGGGATCGGTGCATGGCGGCGCTGAGCAGGGTGATGAGGATACCGTTGGTAATCAGGATCCCCCATTGCACCAGATCCTGGCCGGCGGCAATGGTCAGCGAGTGGAGCGGGGGCAGTATGAAATAGGTGGTGACCAGTGCACTCACCAGGGTGCTGAGCATGCCGGGCAGCAAGCCACCGAGCAGGGCGCAGACGATGATGGGCAGCATGAAGAGCACCAGCAGCGGCCGTTCGCCAAAGGCGATGGGGAGCTGTACCCGGATCTGCAACATGAGGATGGGCAACAGAATGGCCAGCAGGCAAGCCCCCCACTGTTGCCAGGGCTGGCGGACATGCAGCAGCTGAGACCAGCTCATCATAGGAGTTCCTCCGGCGGTGTGGGCGCCTGAGGATAAGGCGGCTGTTGTCCCAGCTGTATCGACAGCGTATTGATCTGATGCTTGAGGGCCAGCATGGCCAGCTCCCTGTCCACCATCACCTTGTTGAACCGTTCCAGCTCGTTGTTCTGCTGACGTAGCTCAGCGGCCTGACGGGTCAGGGCCTGCTCGACCTGTTCCCGCTCGGTGACGTCCAGCAACAGACCCAGTACCGCAGGCTTGCCGCGATAATCGACGCGTCGTCCGTACAGCTCTACCTCTATGTTCTGATGGTCATGGTGCAAGGCGGTGAAGCGGGTGTGTATCTCAGTGTCCTCCTGTTCGCTGCGCTGCAACTGTTCCGCGACCCTGGCGCTGTCTTTCGGGCTGGCCAGCGCATGCAAGGTGCCCATCTTCAGCAAGGTGGCGGTTGAGCTGTGACCGAACAAACGGGCGAAACCCGGGTTGATGTAACAGAGCTGGCCCTGCTGGATGATGTAGATGCCGGCGAGGGATTGCTCGACCAGAGCGCGAAACAGCCCTTCCCGTTCCCGCAATCCGGCTTCGGCCCGCTTGAAGTCCGTGATATCGCGGGAGATCCCGAAGATGCCGATCACCTGGCCGTCGTTGTCCTGCAAGGGGCCCTTGGTGGCGAGAAACACCCGTTCACCGCAGGGCAGGGTCAGATGTTCTTCCTGGGTCTGTACCTTGTTATTGACAATGACTTGCTGGCCCAGCTCCATCAGCATGCGAGCCTGATCCGGGGGGAAAATGGCCTGATCATCCTGGCCCAGTATCTCTGCGGCTGACTTGCCGGCGAACTGGCTGGCGGCGCGGTTGAAGAGGATGTATTTGCCATCCATATCCTTGGCGAAGATGGCATCTTCCGAGCTGTCGGCAATGGCGGAGAGCAGTTGCAGCGCCTGCAGGCGGCCTGCTTGGGATAGCCGGATCTGCTCGGCCATATAGAGCTGGGTATGCTGGCGCAGCAATATGATGCCCGTATTGGCAATGAACAGCACCAGCAGGCCGATGAGCCCGATCCAGACGCTCTCCCTGAAGGCGGCCTGGTTGAGCTCCGCCTTGTCTATCTTGGCGATCAGATACCAGTCGGTGCCCATGACGGAGTGGATGGTGCCAAAGACCTCGATACCACGGTAATCCTTGCCAAAAAGCACCTGTTTGTGACTTTCACGGGCGCCGCCATTGAGAAACTGGGCTGCCAGCAAGGTGCTGTTGCTGATGGGGATCTGCAGGGTGAGGGCCGAGGCGGGGCGGTAGCGCACGTCATTGAGAAACTGCACCTGATCGCCATGTTTGCGAAACAGCAGGGCTTCACCACTGCTGTCCGGGATCGGCCACTGCTTGAGAATGTGGTTGAGCCAGTCGCTGGAGCTGATTTGCAGCACGACAAGAGGGGACTTGCTGCCAGGCATGGATAGCGGGGCGATGAAGTCGAGCCTGGGCTGGCCCTGCTCATCGAGATAGGGGCCCACCCGCATGACACTGCCCGTTTCCACTTGAGCCAATGCTTCGCGCAGCGGTGTGCCAAGACTGCTGGCCCCGGGAGTCTGCCCCAGGGCAGTACCAGCAGGACTGAAGACGGTCGCTGCGCTGAATCCCCTGATGGAGATGAACTCGGCCAGCCGGGTCATTAGGGGGGCATGTGCCTGCGCCAGCTGTGTGACTTGCCCCTGGCGATAGAGGTCGGCATAGAGCGGGCTTTCGATCAGCTGGCGGGCGTCGCGCTCACGGGCATTGAGCCATTCGGTGATCTGCTTGCTTTTGAGGTCGGCGATAGCCTCGATCCGGGCTATCTCCTTGTCCTGTGTATGACTCAGGCTCTGGGCGATGGCCATGCCGGTGAGTCCCAGGATCAGGCCGTTGATCAGAATAAGGGGCAAGAGCTGGCGGCGAGAGAATTGGCGGGTGACCACCGGCATGTCGATGCGGCGACGCAGCATGGTATAGAGCATGAGCGCCGTAATGAGGATAAACAGCCAGCCCTTGATGGTGCTGGCCAGCGCGAACTGGCTGGGTGTGCTGAACAGCCACTCTACCGCCTTGTCGGATAGCAGGATCCACAGGCTTGCCACTGCGGCATAAGTGAGGACGATATTGAGAACATGAGCTCGGGTGAGTGGTGGCTGATCAGCCATGTGGTGCCTCGTTTTCATCCGTGTAGCGCTCGGCGATGGCAACGAACTGGTCGAAATGGTTGTCAAACGCCGTCACCACGTCCGGATCGAAATGCTGGCCTGTGCCACTGAGGATCAGGGCTCTCGCCTCGTCATAGGGCATGGCGGCCTTGTAAACCCGTACATTGATGAGGGCATCAAACACATCGGCCAGCGCCATCAAGCGGGCCGAAAGGGGAATTTCATCGCCACGCAGGCCGTCAGGATAGCCACTGCCATCCCACTTTTCGTGGTGCCAGTGGGCGATCTCCTTGGCCAGAGTGAGAAACGCCAGCGGTTGTTCAATATCCCGTTCGGCCTCTTCGATGGCATCGCTACCGAGTTTGGCGTGGGTACGCATGACCTCCCACTCCTCTACTGTCAGCTTGGCGGGCTTGAGCAGCACATGGTCGGGAATACCCACCTTGCCGATGTCGTGCAAGGGGGCGGAGCGGCTCAGCAGATCGATGTAGCGGGGGGTCAGGGTATCGATAAAACGGGGGTGGCTGGCGAGGGCATTCGCCAGCAGTCGAACATAGCCCTGGGTGCGCAAGATGTGATTGCCGGTTTCAGGATCCCGAATCTCCGCCAGGTGAGCGAGTGCGCGGATGGAGACCTGCTGGATCAGATCGTTCTCTGTCATTCGCCGCGCCACTTCGGCCTCCAGTGCCGTATTCTGGCTCTGCAGGCCGTCGCGGGCCTGCTTGGCCTCCAGCTGGGTGCGTACCCGTGCCTGAACAATGGCCGGCTTGATGGGCTTGGTAATGTAGTCGGCCGCTCCCAGCGACAGCCCGTACTCTTCACTCTGGCTGTCGGCGAGGGCGGTGAGCAGCACCACAGGGATGCGGCTGGTTTCAGGGTTTGTACGCAGCTGTTTGAGCACTTCATAACCATCCATGCCCGGCATCATCACATCCAGCAAAATGAGATCCGGCAGTGTCTTGCCAGTGGCAATCCGCAGGCATTTCTCTCCGCTCTGGGCGGCCAGCACCCGGTAGGTAGGCGAGAGCAGGTCGGTCAGCACCATCAAATTCTCGGGCGAGTCATCGACGATCAGTATGGTGGCGGCGTGAGATGTGAACATAAGTCCTCCATGACTTGTTTCAATCAGTCGAGTATAGAGTCAATTGTTACCGAGTAATAAGGACTTACCTCGACCTACCCCTTGATGGAGAGACGTTTGTCCAACCTCTGTGCTGTCATGCCTGCTGGCCAGGCCGTCAGTCTTGCGTGCCATTGGCCCAGCAGGCGATGGCATCGCCCACCGAGAACTTGCCCTCCAGCAGGGCGCGACCGAGGATGATCCCCTTGACCCCTGTGCCCTTGAGCGCTTCTATATCCGCGATGCCACCGATACCGCCGGAGGCCTGGAAGCCCACGCTCGGGTAGCGGGCACAAAGATCCCGATAGAGCTCGACGTTGGTGCCGGAAAGGGTGCCGTCGCGGCTGATGTCGGTGCAGAGCACATGCTTGAGACCGGCAGGGAGGAAACGCTCGATCAACGCCTCTATGGTCACGCCGCTGTTCTCCTGCCAGCCTGCCACCGCGATATGGCGATTGCCCTGGGCATCGATATTGACGTCCAGCGCCAGCACTATCTGCTCGGGGCCATATTTTTCCATCCAGCTTGCCACCAGATCCGGTGATTTGACGGCAGTGGAGCCTATCACCACCCGGCTGGCACCGGCGGCCAATAGGTCTGCCACATCCTGCTCGGTGCGTACGCCGCCACCGACCTGCACAGGCGCTTCAGTAGCCGACAGCAACTGGGTCAGCAGGGGCAACTGGCGGGCTTGTGTCTCTTTGGCGCCGTCCAGATCCACCAGATGCAGCTGCACCGCGCCCTGGGAGACATATTCATCAAAGCGGGCCTGGGGGCTGCTGCTGTATTCGGTCTTTTGGTCATAGTCCCCCTGATAGAGACGTACGACCTGACCATTTATCAAATCGATGGCGGGAATAATCATCCTTGTTACAGCTCCAGAAAGTTTTTCAGTAAACGGGCACCGGCTGCGCCTGAGCGCTCCGGGTGGAATTGGGCACCAAAGAAGTTGTCCCGGCTCACGATGGCGGTAAAGGGCTGGCCATAATCGCAGGTGGCGAGTGTCGCCTCCGTCACCTCCAAAGCGTAGGAGTGGACGAAGTAGAAGTAGCTGCCGCATGGAATGCCGCTCAGCAGCGGGTGCGTTTCATCGTGCTCAATCTGGTTCCAGCCCATGTGGGGCAGGCGCAAATTGCCCACCTCCATCAGCCGGATCCTGCCAGGCACTATGCCAAGGCAGTCGATGAGCTGGCCTTCACTGCCATCAGCGACCATGTTCTCTTCGGAGGCTTCCGCCAGCATCTGCATGCCGAGGCAAAAGCCCAGCAGCGGCTGTGTGGCGGCGCGAATAAGGGGCACCAGACCCCGTTCGTTGAGGTTCTTCATGGCGGCCACCGCCGTGCCGACGCCGGGCAGGATCAGCTTGTCAGCCTGCTCGATATCGGCCGCCTTGCTGGAAACCTGCGGCTGCACGCCGAGGCGCTCGAACGCCATTCTGACCGAGGCCAGATTCGCGCAGCCGGTGTCGATGATGACCAGTTTCTGATTGTTCATCGTGCCTTACCTATGTCGATTGGCGAGATTTGCACCATCACTGCTGTGCCGATAATGACCCGCTTCTGCTTGCTCATATCCATCACAATACCCCTTTGCTGGAGGGGAGCTCGCTCCCTTCCACCCGGATGGCCTGACGCAGGGCGCGGCCAAAGCCCTTGAACAGTGCTTCCACCTGGTGGTGGGTGTTGCCGCTGCCCACCTTCATCTGCAGGGTGATGGCCATGGCATCCGACAAGGAGCGGAAGAAGTGGGGCACCATTTCGGTGGCCATTTCGCCCACGCTGTCGCGGCCAAAGCCACTCGGGCAGTCAAACACGAAGTAGGGGCGACCGCTGAGATCCAGTGCCGTACTCACCTCCTGCTCGGTGAGGGGACGTGCGTCGATCACCGCCTGCACCTCGTCCATCGCCAGCACGAAGCCGAAACGGCCTATGCCGCGCTTGTTGCCAAGGGCCTGGCGCATGGCCTGACCCAGCGCCAGTCCCACATCTTCCACCGTGTGGTGATCGTCGATGTGCAGATCACCGCTGACGTTCAGCTTGAGCCTGAAACCTGCGTGGGTCGCTATCTGATCCAGCATGTGATCAAAAAAGCCGATGCCGGTAGCGATCTGGTTGCCGCCACTTTTATCCAAATCAACGGCTACCTGGATGCGGGTCTCCTTGGTGTAGCGTTCAACTTCGGCCACGCGCCCCTTGGATAGCAGCTGATCACGAATGGTGAGCCAGTTGTGATCCTGCGGGTGGTAGCGAATGCCGCTAATGCCCATGTTCTCGGCAAGTTGCAGATCGGTCTGGCGATCGCCAATCACGAAGGAGTTGGCAAAGTCGATGCGACCCGAGGCGAGATACTCCTTCACCAGCCCGAGGTGGGGTTTGCGGCAGCTGCAACCGTCGGTGGGAAAATGGGGGCAGATCAGCACCTGCTCCCAGTTCACCCCTTGGGATTCAAAGAGATGCATCATCAGGTCGTGAGGGGGCTGGAAGTTCTCCAGCGGCAGGCTGGCGGTGCCCAGTCCATCCTGGTTGGTCACCATCACCAGCACGTAACCGGCAGCCTGCAGCTCGCGCAGTACTGGTATCACCATGGGCTCGAAGCGCAGCTTGGCGAGGCTGTCCACCTGCTTGTCGGTCACCGGCTCCTCGATCAGGGTGCCGTCGCGGTCGATAAACAAAAACGGGGTCTTCATAAATTACATCCTTATAAACTGACGGGCTGATCACGCAGGACTGCAAGCACGGCATCCATTTTGTTCTGATAGCCGATGGTAATGCGAATGCTGTTTTCAAGGCCCGGTTTGGTGGAGAAATCCCGCAATATGATGCCGGCAGCTTTCATGGCGGCAAACACGGCCGCGCTGTCAACGAAGCGCACCAGAATGAAATTGCCCTTGTCCTCGAATACTTCTCTCACACAAGGCAGCGCCGTCAGCGCTGTCTTGATAAGCGCCTTCTGCTTGTTGAGCTCGGCGACCCGCTCCTGCATCAGCTCCAGCCCCATGGGGGAGAGCGCTTGCGCCGCTATCTGGGCGATGGGATCCGGGATGGGATAGGGGGCAATCACCTTGGCCAGCATGGCGATGACCTCAGTGCTTGCCAGCGTAAAGCCGCAGCGGATCCCGGCCAGGGCAAAGGCCTTGGAGAGGGTGCGGGTCACCACCAGATTGGGGAAGCGGGCCAGCAAGTCCACCACGGACGCCTTGGGGCAAAATTCGATGTAGGCCTCGTCCACCACGATAATGGCGCGATTGCGTGCTTTCTCCAGCAGGGCGATGAGGCCGTCTCGGCCCACCAGATCCCCTGTGGGGTTGTTGGGGGAGCAGAGGAACACCAGCTTCACATCAGACAGACGGTCAGCGATGGCGGGCCAGTCCGGCTGACGGCAGGCGGTAAGCGGCTGCTCGACTATGCCAACGCCACAGGTCTCGGCACTGATGGCGTACATGCCGTAGGTAGGCGGGCAGATGAGGATCTGATCTTCACCTGCTTCACAGAAGGTGCGGATCAGAAGCTCGATGGCCTCGTCGGCGCCACGGCTGACCAGCACCTGGTCGGGGTTGACCCCCGCATAGGCGGCGTAGCCGTTGACTACCTCGGCCGGTTGGCATTCTGGATAGCGGTTGAGACGATTTCCCTCAATGGTGAAGGGATAGGCCTGCGGCGCCTCGTTGGCGTTGAGCCAGACATGCCCCTTGCCGCCGATGCGGCGAGCGGATTGATAGGGGGTGAGAGCCCGCACCACGCGGCGAGCCAGATTGGCGATGCTCATGACAAATCCTTCTGCTGTGCGTTTTGCTGTGACTCAATGGCTAAGGCGTTCAACCTGAGGGTGACGGCGTTATTGATGGGGGCATCGAGCCCCCTTGGTGCGGTGTTATTCATGTCCGCTCCTTTTGCAGTGCATTCAATCTCAGCGTCACGGCATTTTTGTGTCCATCGAGCCCCTCGGCCTGTGCGATGCGCTGGACTATGGGGCCGAGCCCCTGGATGCCCTCGACGCTGAGTTCCTGCACAGTGTAACGGCGCTGGTAATCGGCCAGCCCCAGGCTCGAGCAGGTACGGGCATAGCCGTAGGTGGGCAGGGTGTGGTTGGTGCCGCTGGCATAATCCCCCACCGACTCGGGCGTCCATTGGCCCAGAAAGATGGAACCGGCGTTCTCGAGCTGGTCCAGCAGCTCGCGGGGCGCTTGGGTCTGCACGATCAGGTGCTCCGGGGCGTAGGCATTGGAGATGGCGCAGGCCTCATCCAGCGTGTCGCAAAGGATCACCAGGCTTGAACCCAGCGCCTTGGCGGCGATCTCGCGGCGGCTGAGCTGGGCCAACTGGCGCTTGATCTCGCCCGCAATGGCATCGGCCAGCAGCGGCGATGTGGTGACCAGCACTACCTGGCTGTCGGGGCCGTGCTCGGCCTGAGAAAGTAAATCTGCCGCCACGAAGGCGGGATTGGCGCTCTCGTCGGCAATCACCAGCACCTCGGAGGGGCCGGCAGGCATATCGATGGCGGCGCCGCGCCAGTCGCGGGAAACCTGCCCCTTGGCCTCGGTCACGTAGGCGTTGCCCGGGCCGAAGATCTTGTCCACCTTGGGGATCGTCTGCGTGCCATAAGCCATGGCGGCGATGGCCTGAGCGCCGCCGATGGCGAATACCTTCTCGACGCCGCAGGCACGAGCGGCAAACAGGATCTCGTCGCTGGCGGGGGACGGGGTGCAGAGCACCACTTCACGGCAACCGGCTAGGCCTGCCGGAATGGCCAGCATCATGACGGTGGAGGGGAGCGGCGCGCTACCCCCCGGCACATAGAGGCCGACCCGACTGATGGGCTGGCTGCGCAGCTCGCACACCACCCCGGGTTGGGTCTCTACCCGCACCACGGGTTGTGCTTGCGCCGCATGGAAGGTGTGAATATTGGCAATGGCAGCCTTGATGGCGTCTTTGATGTCGTCATCCAGACGCCCGCAGGCGGCCTCGATTTCGGTCTCGCTGACCCGCAGCTGTTCACGGGGGGCGCGCTCGAAGCGCAGGCTCAGCTCGCGCAGGGCCTCGTCGCCACGGCTGCGGACGGCTGCGATGATCTCCTTTACCACTGCGCCGATATCGGCCTCGTCATTGAGGGCAGGGCGGGTCAGCACGTCGGCCTGCTGGGCAGGGGAGAGGGTTTTCCAGATCAGGGTCTGCATGATGTCCCTTCCTTATTCCATCATTTTTTCGATGGGCAGCACCAGAATGGAGCTGGCGCCGAGGGCCTTGAGCTGCTCCATGGTCTCCCAGAACAGGGTCTCGCTGGATACCACGTGCAGGGCCACCTGATTGGTGTCACCGGCCAGCTGCATGATGGTGGGGCGCTCGGCGCCCGGCAGCAGATCCGTGATGGCATCGAGCTTGTCTTTCGGGGCGTGTAGCATGATGTACTTGCTCTCGCGGGCCTGCTGCATCCCCTGGATGCGGGGCAGCAACTTGTCGATGAGCTTCTGTTTGGCCTCATTCAAGGGGTTGGGGGCCTGCACCAACACCGCCTTGGAGCGGTAGATCACCTCCACCTCTTTGAGACCATTGGCTTCCAGTGTGGCACCGGTGGAGACCAGATCGCAGATGGCATCGGCCAGACCCGCGCGCGGTGCCACTTCCACCGAGCCGCCCAGCATGACGCTCTTGAAATTGAGTCCCTTCTCATCGAAGAAGCGTTTGAGCAGACCCGGGTAAGAGGTGGCAATGCGTTTGCCTGCCAGACTTTCGGGCCCTGTGTAGGCCACATCGTCCGGTACTGCCAGCGACAGACGGCAACCCCCGAAATCCAGCTGCTTGAGGGTTTTCACTTGTGCAGGCAGTCCCTGGGAGGCGCGAATGAGCTGCGCTTCCTCCAGCACGTTTTCACCTATGATGCCAAGGTCGACTACCCCTTCCATCACCAGACCGGGGATATCGTCATCACGCACCCGCAGTATGTCGATGGGCATGTTTTCCACATGGGCGATGAGACGCTGCTCCCGCAGGTTTATCTTGAGGCCGCAGCTCTTGAACAGGGCTTGGGAGTCCTGGCTCAGACGACCGGACTTTTGCATGGCGATACGCAGGCGTTGTGTTTCCATTTGCTCGATTTCCTTCTAGTCAAAAACGAAAAAACCCTCGGAAGTATGTGCTTCCGAGGGTTTATGAATCTTGCGGTCCTTTTGGAAGTCACCAGTTAAGTGTCTTCCAGCAGTCAACCTCCTGAAAGACTAGTCGGGATGATGATGGTGGTGATGAGTCTTCAGCAGGGTGAACTTCATGTAATCAATCCTTTACAAAGAAGATGTCGTAGTTGACGCCCGATTTAAACTACCTTCCTTGACAGAAAAAGCAACCCGAAATTGTGATTTCATCGATTAAAGTGAAGAAAACGGTTTTCTGGTCGATAACTAGACAAGATGCCCCAGAGGAGTCGAGATCATGCCAAGCCAGGACCTGTTATTCCCCATTTTGCCTAGAGCGCCTGCTGCCCCGAATCCTGACGAGATCAAGCGGGAAGTGACCCAGATCAGCAAGAAACACCAGTTGCGCAAGACCAGTACGGACAACGGCGAATCCCAGCAGCGCCAGCAAGCCTATCCCGATGCCAAGCGTGATCAGCCAAAGGTTGAAGAGGATGATCACAAGCCGGACCCCGACCATCAGATCGATCTCTTTGTCTGAACGCATTATCAGTCCCGCTTTCGCCACGCTTTTGGCATAATGCCCGCTTTTGCAGCGGGACGCCCCTTTGACCATCCAGACCTTGTTCAAGCCAGATGGCCCTCTGGCCAGCCACATCGACGGCTTTGTTGCCCGCGCCCCGCAGCTGGCCATGGCCGAGGCTGTTTCCAGCGCCATCAAGAGTGGCGGCCGTCTGCTGGTGGAGGCGGGCACGGGCACCGGCAAGACCTACGCCTATCTGGTGCCTGCGCTGGAATCCGGCAAGCGGGTGGTGATCAGCACCGGATCCAAGAACCTGCAAGAGCAGCTCTTCTACCGGGATCTCCCGACCATCACAGGCGCGCTCTCCTACACCCCGCCAGTGGCCCTGCTCAAGGGGCGCAGCAACTATCTGTGCATAGAGCGGATGAACCGGCTCTTGAGCGAATCCCATCTGCAAAAGCCTGACATCCTCAATGATCTGGTGAAGGTCAAATCCTGGTCTACCGCTACCGACAATGGCGATGTGGGGGATATTCCGGGATTGCAGGAGAACGCCGAGATCCTCGCCCACGTCACCAGCACCAACGACAACTGCCTCGGCCGAGATTGTCCCTATTACGACGACTGCCATCTGGTGGTGGCCCGTCGCCGCGCCATGGATGCCCAGGTAGTGGTGATCAATCATCACCTTTTCTTCGCCGATATGGCAGTGAAAGACACGGGATTTGGCGAGCTGGTGCCCGAAGCACAGGTGTATGTGTTCGACGAGGCGCACCAGCTGCCGGAGATCGCCACCAACTACTTCGGCAAGTCGGTGGGCAGTCGCACCATCCAGGATCTGGCGCAGGATATCCAGCTGGCCTATCGGGCCGAGGCGCACGATATGGGGCAGCTTGGCAAGGCGGCGGACCGGCTCTCCATCGCCAGTCAGGACTTGCGTCTCGCCTTCGGGGTGGATGGCGGGCGCGGCAATACCCGCGACATGTTGCGCCATCCGCTCTGGGCCCAGGCACTGGCCCGCCTCAATGATGCCCTCGGGCTCTGTTACGAGGTGCTTAAACTGGCGCTGGGGCGTGGAGAGCAGCTGGATCATGCCTTCGAGCGGATCTGCGAACTGCGCACCCGTTTGGGGGAGGTGCTGGCCATCAACCAGACCGGTTTCTCCTACTGGTATGACTGCTCGCGGCTTCACTTTTCCCTCAATATCACCCCGCTGTCGGTGGCCGAGCGGTTTGGCGCCGAGGTGCTGCGGCCTGAGGTGGCCTGGATCTTTACCTCTGCCACCCTGACGGTGGATATGCGCTTCGATCACTTCAAAGCCGAGCTGGGACTGGCCGGCAGCGCCGAGCTTATTCTCGACAGCCCGTTTGACTATGCCGAGCAGGCGCGGCTGTGCGTGCCCCGTTTTCTGCCCGAGCCCAATGCCTTCGGGCGGGGCGAACAGCTGGCCCAGTTGATGATCCCCCTTATCAACAAGACGCCTGGGGGCTGTTTTTTCCTTTGCACCAGTCATCAGGTGATGCGTCAGGTGGCCGAGGTGCTGCGCCGTGAAATTGGCCGCACCGTCTTGCTGCAGGGGGAGGATAACAAGCAGCGACTGCTCAAGGAGTTCGTGGAGAATGGCCGCGCCGTGCTGGTGGCCACCAGCAGTTTCTGGGAAGGGATAGACGTGCGGGGGGCTGCTCTGTCGTGTGTTATCATCGACAAGCTGCCGTTTGCAAGTCCGGATGATCCCTTGCTCAAGGCGCGGGTCGATGACTGCAAGCTCAAAGGGGGCGATCCCTTCGCCGATATACAGCTGCCCAAGGCGGTGATTGCCTTGAAACAGGGGGTCGGGCGGCTCATTCGTGATCGCAGTGATCACGGCGTACTGGTCATCTGTGATCCACGCATGGTCAACAAACCCTACGGCGCCACATTTATCAAGAGTTTGCCAGCTATTCCCCGTACGCGGGCGTTGGGGACGCTGGGTAACTTCTTCGATCGCTGTGAGTGAGCCTGCCGGTGCGCCTTGTTCAGCCTGCCCTGCACGGATTGCGCTGAATAAATACACTGATTTGAACAGCCAGTGAGTTCGTCCTGGACTTGCCGGTTATGTAATTGACTGATGTTATAGAGATTGGAAAGCATGAACGAGTTGAAGATCCTGGCCGTTGATACCGCCACCGAAGCCTGCTCTGCCGCCTTGCTGGTGGGTGACACGCTGTTCTCCCGCTGGGAAGAGGCGCCTCGGGATCACACCCGTAAAATTTTGCCCATGGTTCAGGCTGTGTTGGACGATGCCGGGATAACCTTGGGAGAGCTTGATGCCATCGCCTTCGGCCGTGGGCCGGGTTCCTTTACCGGCGTGCGGATCGGGATCAGCGTGGCTCAGGGGCTGGCGTTCGGCGTTGGCGTGCCGCTCATCGGCATCTCAACACTGGCTGCCATGGCGCAGGGGGCTCACCGGCTGGAGGGCGCCGAGCGGGTGTTGACCGCCATTGATGCGCGCATGGGGGAGGTTTACTTCGGTCAGTACGAGCTGAAGGATGGCCGCATGCAGCTGGTAGGGGACGAAGTGGTGAGCGATCCGGTCACTCTGGTGGCTGACCGTACGCTGGTACATGGCAAGATGACTGGCAGCTGGAGCCGGGTTGGCACCGGTTTTGAAACTTATGGCGAAGTCCTTGCTGATCTCGCTGCAGAGCTGGCGGTGAGCCAGGTGCGCTTCCCGGCCGCGGTTGACATGCTGCCGCTGGCACGCGCCGCCTGGCTGGCGGGGGAGGCGGTGCCGGTGGAGCAGGCCACGCCCGTCTATTTGCGAGACAAGGTGACCTGGAAAAAACTGCCGGGCCGCGAATAACGGCGAAAAGCCGTGGCATTGATGGTGCTCTTGCTGCATACCAACAGGGCTGGTAACGCGCCCGGTATCTGTATCCCAAAAAGGAGAGTGACATGATCAAGCGTGCGATGGTAATAGGGTTGGCAGGCTTGCTGCTCGGTGCATGCAGCTCCGTACCCAAGGAGCTGGCGTATGAGCCGGCAAACCAGCTGGTGGCTTATCAGCCCGGCTTGGTTGGTCAGGAAGGCAAGCCTGCCCGCTGGAGCGGGGTCATTTCTGCGGTACATAACAAGGCGGATCAGAGCGTCGTCGAGGTGGTCTATCTGCCGCTCAAGTCCAATGGCGTGCCGGAGCAGACCGAGCAGAGCCCGGGTCGATTTCTGGCCATCATGAAGGGATTTGTCGATCCAACTCTGTACGCCAAGGGACGCAGCCTGACGGTGCTGGGTACCATAGACAAACCGGTAGACAGCCAGATTGGCGAGCACAAGTATCGCTTCTCCGTGCTCAATGCCAACTCCAGCAAGCTGTGGCCGCCGGTGAAGGAGGTGGAGATCCACTACATGGACCCTTACTTCTACGACCCCTTCTATGATCCCTTCTATGATCCCTTCTGGCCGAGACGGCCGCTGCGCCGCTAAGGTTGCTCATGACTGTCACCATGCAGGAGAACATGGTCACCCTGGCCGATGGTCGGCGGGTGGCCTTGCTTGAGAACGAACAACCGGCCCCTGGTCAGCAGGGCAAGCCGCTGTTGATCGCGCTGCACGGCTGGCTCGACAACGGCGCCAGCTTTCTGCCTTTGGCGTCCTATCTGGCCGATTTTCATCTCATCTGTGTCGATCTGCCAGGTCATGGCCACTCCGATCACAAGACCACCCCCTATGTTTTTGTGGACTGGCTCGATGATCTCTACCAGATCACTCAGGCCACCGGCTGGTCCCGTTTTATCCTGCTCGGTCACTCCCTCGGTGCCCTGATCGCTTCTGCTTATGCCGGTGTCTTTCCCGAGCAGGTAGAGCGACTCATCATGCTGGAGGGGCTGGGGCCACTGACCCAGCCCGATGACACTGTGCCGGAGCAACTGCGTAAAGCGATCTTGAATCGCAGCCGCACTCGCGAGCGAGCCCCCAATGGATTCGCCTCCATCGACGAAGCGGTAATGGCCCGTTGCAAGGTGGCGGATATAGCCCCATCGGCCGCCCGCCTTATCTGCGAACGGCAGCTGGTTGAACGGGCAGGGCGCTGGTATTGGCGCAGCGATCCCCGCCTGCGGGATCTCTCGCCGATGCGCATGAGCGAAGGCCAGGCCCAGGCGCTGATCCGTGCCATCCGTTGTCCTGTGCTCTTTATCCGGGGTGAGCAGGGCTTTGCCAGTCTGCTGGCGCAGTGGCAGCTGCGTCATGGTGCATTCGAGCGGATAGAAAGGGTCGTTTTGGCGGGAAACCACCACTTTCATATGGAAAATTCGGCCGATACCGCCGTTTGTATCGAAAAATTTTGTCAAATTCGTTAGAATCACCGGCTTTGAATCATTCTAGGTTTGTCTTCCTCCTCACATTTTCCTTTGTTAATTTGCTGTTAATTGATGTTGCCATATGTAAGTATGTGCGGCATTAGAGCATGAGCTTAAAACAACCAATTGAAATGGATGTGAACAGGGACGGAGGCAACACAGTGAGCGCACAGGTGCTAGTTATGCAGGAGAAGTTCGTGGAAAAAGTCTGGCTGAAGCGTTATCCGGAAGGGGTCCCCGCCGAGATCAATCCAGACCAATACAGCTCCCTGGTCGAAATGTTTGAAGAGTCGGTGACCGAGTTCGCCGATCAACCTGCCTTCGTCAACATGGGGCAGACCATCACCTACCGCCGGCTGGAAGAGCAGTCCCGCGCCTTTGCCGCCTACCTGCAAAATGACCTCAAGCTCAGCCAGGGTGATCGGGTAGCTGTCATGATGCCGAACCTGCTGCAATATCCCATTGCCGTGTTCGGCATACTGCGCGCCGGTATGATAGTGGTAAACGTCAACCCCCTCTATACCCCCCGTGAGCTGGAACATCAGCTCAAGGACTCAGGCGCCAAGGCCATCGTCATCGTCTCCAACTTTGCCCATACATTGGAAAAAGTGGTCTACGACACCCCGATCAAGCACGTCATCCTGACCCGCATGGGTGACAACCTGGGGCTGGCCAAGGGCACGCTCGTCAACTTCGTGGTGAAATACGTCAAGAAGCTGGTGCCAAAATACAACCTGCCCCATGCCAGCACCATGCGCCAGGCCCTCGCCAAGGGGCGCTATCTGCAGTACATCAAGCCCGAGATCACCAACGACGATCTCGCTTTCCTGCAGTACACAGGTGGCACCACGGGTCTCTCCAAGGGAGCCATGCTGACCCACCGCAACATGATTGCCAACGTCGAGCAGTGCCTTGGCGTCTACGGCCCCATGCTGGAGCGTGGCAAGGAGTTTGTGGTCACGGCGCTGCCGCTCTACCACGTCTTCGCCCTCACAGTGAACTGTCTGCTGTTCATGCGCATGGGCGGGTACAACCTGCTTATCAGCAACCCGCGCGATATACCGGGCTTTGTCAAAGAGATCAGAAAATACCCCTTCACCTGCATCACGGGGGTCAACACTCTGTTCAATGCCCTGGTCAACAACGGCGAGTTCCAGTCGATGGATTTCAGCAAGCTCAAGTTGACCATAGGGGGTGGCATGGCGGTGCAACGGGCGGTCGCCGAACAGTGGAAGGGGCTGACCGACACCCCGCTGCTGGAAGGTTATGGGCTGACCGAGTGCTCCCCTCTGGTGAGCGTCTGCCCCTACGACCTGCTCGATTACAACGGCTCCATCGGTCTGCCGGTCTGCTCTACCGATATCCGGTTGGTGGATGACGCAGGTCAGGTGATCACCGAGCTCGGCAAGCCGGGCGAGATGCAGGTGCGCGGCCCGCAAGTGATGGTAGGTTACTGGCAGCGACCGGAAGCTACCGCCGAGGTGATGCAGGATGGCTGGCTCTGTACCGGTGATATCGCCGTGTGCGACGAGCAGGGTTTTTTCAAGATTGTTGATCGCAAGAAGGACATGATCCTGGTCTCGGGTTTCAACGTCTACCCGAACGAGATCGAGGACGTGGTGGCGCTCCATCCCAAGGTGCTGGAAGTGGCCGCGGTCGGTGTGCCACACAAGGTATCTGGCGAGCTGGTGAAGATCTTCGTGGTCAAGAAAGATGCAAAGTTGCAGGAGGACGAGATAATTGCCCACTGCCGCACACATCTGACTGCCTATAAGGTGCCGAAACTGGTAGAATTTCGCGACGAACTTCCCAAGACCAATGTGGGCAAGATCCTGCGGCGCGTGCTGCGCGACGAGGAAATTGCCAAGCAATAACGGGCGATCCGCCGCTGTCATGCAAAACCGTGGGTCAATCCACGGTTTTTTCTTTTGGCCCTGATCAACGCGCAGGCAACGATGCACTATCAACTTATCACTCAGCAAGCCGAACTGGAGCAGTATCTCGCCTCCCTGGCCGATGTTCCCCTGGCCATCGATACTGAATTCGTTCGCACCCGCACCTATTACCCCCAGCTGGGTCTGTTCCAGATCTATGATGGTGAGCATCTGGCGTTGCTGGATCCACTCACCCTGGATCTCGCCCCCCTTTGGCAACGGCTCGGTCGGGCAGGGCAGATCGCCATACTGCACGCTTCCGGCGAAGACCTTGAGCTTATCCAGCATGAAGCTGGTCACCTGCCCAATCAGATGCACGACACCCAGCTGGCAACGGCCTTCCTGGGCTATGGTGTCTCTGTGGGTTTTGGTGCGCTGGCCAAGGAGTTTCTCGGGGTGGATCTGGTCAAGGATCAGGCGCGTACCGACTGGCTCGCCCGCCCGCTCACCGAACGTCAACTCGAATACGCAGCCGCCGATGTGCTCTACCTGATGCCCCTCTACGAGAAGGTGATGGCCAAACTGCACGAAAGCGGCAAATTTGCCTGGTTCGAGCAGGAGTGCCAGAACCACTCGGCTCGCAAGACTCAGGGTAGCGATCCCTATCAAGCCTATCTCGACATTATCAACGCCTGGCAACTGGGGCGCCGCGAACTGGCCATACTGCGCGAGCTGGCTGCCTGGCGCCAGCAGGAAGCGGTGCGCCGGGATCTGGCTCTCAACTTTGTGGTCAAGGAGCTGCACCTGTTCAAGGTGGCTGAGCGTCGTCCGGCCTCCCTGCGCGACCTCAACGAATTGGGTCTGGCCCCCATCGAAATCAAGATCCATGGCAAGCGGATGCTGGACATAGTTGCCCAGGCCCAGCGCAGCGAGCCGGATAGCTGGCCCGAGCCGATCCGCCGACTGGTGGATTATCCCCAGTACAAGGCTGAACTCAAGCGCATCAAGGGGATGGTGGAAGAGAAGGCCAAGGCCTGCAATATTCCGCCTGAACTGGTGGCGAGCAAGAAGATCATTCACCAGTACTTCACCTGGAGCTGGCGCATGAGCGATGAAGAGCGCGCCCGAAGCGACAAGCCCATGTTGCTGCAAGGGTGGCGTCATGAGCTGGTGGGTCATTTGCTGGCCCAATAACAGACACCAAAAGAGAGATGGGCCGCTGGGCCCATTTTTTATATCTGCCTCAGCGTAGCGGGTAGTGATAACGGGCGAGGATTTGGGCGTATTGCGGGCTTTGCATCAGCGCCCGTATGGCCTCATCGAGGCGCTGCAACTGCGGCTCTGTGGTAGTGCGGCGATTTAGCATCAAATGCACGGGGTTTTGCTGGATATCGAGCAAGGTGGTCAGTTTATCGAGGGATATGCCCGCGAGGGCCAGCTCCTGCATGCCCATGGGATCCATGACCACCCCCTGAATGCGCCCCGCCAGTAGCAGCTTGATCAATTGCTCCATCCGCAACCTGATGATCAGGCGATCCGTCACCTGGGGGGCCTGCATGAAGGTGCGAAAATCCGCCCCATAATCAAAGTCGCGCAGCACGCCTATGGTGAATTGGGTGAGAGGCAGCAGCTCGGATAGCTGGTCGACCCCTTGCCAGCGTGCTTTGTCCTGGCGTCGGATGATCAGCACTGTGCTTTCATGGCGATAGGGGATGGAGAAGCGGGCAAACTGTTCCCGCTGAACTGTCTTGTTGGCCGTCATCGTCATCTGGAGGGAGCCGAACTCCAGCTCGCGCAGGGTCCGGGCCCAGGGCATTTCGATGTAGCGGGCTTCGAAGTCGGCCCGGTTGAAGATGGCTTCCAGCAGTTCTATGTCCAGCCCCTGCAACTGCTGTTGTTCATCGCGAAAGCTGAACGGGTGCCAGCTTGACCAGCCCACGCTCAGTGACTCCTGTGCCCAGGCGGTGAAACACAAACACCATAACAACAAGACTCTGTACACGGAAACATCCCTGTTCAGCACGGTTGTTGTTGATTATTGGATAGAAGCGACAGCCTGACCAGCCGGGAAGAGAGGATGCACGAATGTGCATCCCTTAGAGTTCGTGAGCGTGGAACCCCTTGTCATAACGGGTTTCGCAGCGCGGACAGCGTTGCAGGGTCGGATCCTGCTCGAGTTGCTCGATGGAGAGCGGCTCCTCGCAATCGGAGCAAAGACCATAAAGGCCCAGATCCATTTGACAGAGAGCCGCATCGATCCGCTTGAGGCTCGCCACACTCTGCTCCACCTTGGGCAAATCGAGACGACTGGTCAGGTCAACCAGCTGATCCCGCTCGCAGTGATCCACTTTTTCCGCCCACTCGTCACGCCGGCAGGCTTTGAGCTGATCGATCAGCTCTTCTCTTACTTGCGCCCAGTCAGCCAGCAGGCGTTCACGCCACACGGCCAACCGGGCTTGCGTCATTTCACACACACTAGCCCCCAACAGACGAATTACAAATCCAGGGCAGTATAGGGAAGCGACAGGATTATCAAGATGATATGCGTCAAGTAAAGGACGGTTAGATCACAGTTTTCGTGGCTTGCAACAGGGCCTCGCGAATGGGATCCGTCTCCTTGAACAGGCGGATATCACGAAACAACAGGTCGGCTTGCGGGTATTCCCGCTTGAGGTAGCTGAACCACTGTTTGATGCGGCTGGGATAGTAATCTGCCTTCTCGCTCGCCAGATCCTGCTCCGTGTAACTCACCATCAGCTGCAACACTGCTGCCCAGCTCATGTGAGTGCAGCCGGTCTTCATCACGTTGGCCAGATTGGGGAGGGAGATGGCGCCACGGCCCACCATAAGGGCGTCGCAACCGGAGACACTGGCGCAGGTCAGGGCATCCTGGTGATCCCAGATCTCGCCATTGGCAGTGACGGGAATGGGCAGGGCGCGGCGGATGGCGTCCACATACTCCCAATGAGCTGGCGCCTTGTAGCCTTCGCGCTTGGTGCGGGCATGTACCGCCAGCTCGTTGGCGCCGGCCTGATAGACAGCCTGAGCATTCTCCAGGTAGAGATCCTTGTCATCGTAACCGAGGCGGATCTTGGCACTGACCGGCAGATGAGCGGGCACCGCCTCACGCACCGCCTTGACGATGCGGTAGACGGCATCGGGCTCCTTGAGCAAGACGGCGCCCCCCTTGCTCTTGTTCACTGTGGGGGCAGGGCAGCCAAAGTTGAGATCGACCCCCGGTGAGCCGAGCTCGATGGCACGCACAGCATTTTCTGCCAGCCATTCAGGGTGCTGCCCCAGCAGTTGTACTCGCACCGGTGTGCCGGCGCGGGTCTTGCCGCCCTGCTTGAGTTCGGGCGCGATCCGATAAAACACCTTGGCAGGCAGCAGCTGATCGACCACACGGATAAATTCGCTCACGCAGAGGTCGTAATCGTTGACGGAGGTGAGGACCTCCCGCATCAGGTGATCCAGCACCCCCTGCATGGGGGCCAAAATAACGCGCATAGCTGCTTCCGAAGACAAGGGGAGAAAAAAGAGCGCAGATTGTAGTGGCAATGGCCGGTGTTGTCAGCCGTCGGCCCACACGTCGGGATGAATCATCCAGCTAGTTAGTGCAAGGGGATGAACATCATAACGCGCATAACCGGTTCCGAAGGCAAGGGATTGCAGAGACGATAGCCGTTGGCAGCTTCATTGAGTCTGATGAGCCGCAGATTGCTGCGGAGATAGCCGACGTTGTCGGCTTTTGGGCCAATTCTGTTAGGCTAAGCAAAGGTGCATTGTAAAGGAGCGGCCATGAAACGTTGGTGTCTGATGGGGTTGGGCTGGCTGGCCTTCGTGACCGGCATTGTCGGGATAGTGCTGCCACTGCTGCCAACCACTCCCTTCATGTTGCTGGCGGCGGCGCTGTTTGCCCGTTCTTCTCCCCGCTTTCACCGCTGGCTGCTGGCTCACCCCTGGTTCGGGCCGCCCATCGTCGACTGGCAGCTGCACCGCGGCATTCGCCGTCATGCCCGCCGCCGCGCTGTCGTCTTTATCCTGCTCTCTTTCTCTGTGTCCCTGGCGGTGGTGCCTCTGCTGTGGGTCAGATTGCTGCTCATTGCCATAATGGTGATCCTGCTCACCTGGTTAATACGTTTGCCAGTACTGGAGCCAGTTGCAATGGAGAAGTGAAGTCCCTAAGCTATTGCTGCAATAATGCTATGGAGTCGGCCTGTCATGTTGCGTGATGGGCCTTTTTATTTCCCGCTGGCGGGAAGATGAGATAAACGGCCATCTGGGTCGAAAAACAAACGGTCAAACCATGAATCCGGAAACCCTGAAATTTATCGAAGCGAGCATCAAGACCATTCCCGACTATCCGAAGCCGGGCATTCTGTTTCGTGACATCACCAGCCTGATAGAGAATGCGGAGGCCTTCAAGGCCACCATCGATCTGCTGGCCGAGCATTATCGTGATCAAGGGATCACCAAGATCGTCGGTACGGAAGCCCGCGGCTTCATCTTCGGTGCGCCGGTCGCCTTCGCCATGGGCTTGGGGTTTGTGCCTGTGCGCAAGCCTGGCAAACTGCCCCGCGCCGTGATTGAAGAGTCCTATGCCCTCGAGTACGGCACCGACACCCTGCAACTGCACACCGATGCCATAGTGCCGGGTGACAAGGTGCTGGTGGTTGACGATCTGCTGGCGACCGGCGGTACCGTCGATGCGACCGTCAAGCTTATCCGCCGTGCCGGTGGTGAGGTGGCCGATGCGGCCTTCATCATCTCACTGCCGTCCCTGGGTGGTGATGCCCGCCTGACTGCCGCCGGCATCAAGGTCGTCTCACTGGTCGAACTGGCCGGCGAATAATCCCCCAGTATGCAAAGCAGGCCTCGTCAGCCTGTTGCGCGTCTTGAAACCGGTGCCCGTCCGGGCATCGGTTTGAAATTCAAGCGATCCCTCCCGACCTCGCCGATAGCCGATACAGCCCAACATCCATTTGTGTTAGCATTCTGCCTCAATGCCTTGTTATCCCTGCATCGAGATTTATGAGCTATCAGGTTCTGGCGCGTAAATGGCGCCCCCATACGTTTGAACAAGTGGTAGGCCAGCATCATGTGCTGACCGCCTTGACCAACGCCCTGGATCAGGGGAGGTTGCATCATGCCTATCTGCTCAGCGGTACCCGAGGGGTCGGCAAGACCACCATAGCCCGCATTCTGGCCAAGAGTCTCAATTGCGAGCAGGGGATCAGCAGTCACCCGTGCGGCGTATGCGACACCTGCCGCGAGATCGATCAGGGCAACTTTGTCGATCTGCTGGAGATTGACGCCGCCTCCCGCACCAAGGTGGAAGATACCCGCGAGCTGCTCGATAACGTGCAGTACCGCCCGGCCCGTGGCCGCTTCAAGGTGTATCTCATCGATGAGGTACACATGTTGTCGCGTCACAGCTTCAACGCCCTGCTCAAAACCCTGGAAGAGCCGCCTCCCTATGTGAAGTTTCTGCTGGCCACCACGGATCCGCAGAAGCTGCCCATTACCATTCTCTCCCGTTGCTTGCAGTTTCATCTCAAGAGTCTGGATCAGACCCAAATTGCCAAGCAGTTGGAGTGTGTACTGGATCAGGAAGCTCAACCGTTCGAACCGCGTGCCCTGCTGGCCCTGGCCAAGGCGGCCGATGGCAGCATGCGCGATGCCCTGAGTCTGACCGATCAGGCGCTGGCCCATGGCAATGGCAGCGTGCGCCTTGAAAGCGTGCTGGCCATGTTGGGCACCCTGGACCATCGTCACCTGCACCAGTTGCTGGAGGCGATCCTGCGCCAGGATGCTGCGGCCACCATGGCCAAGATCACTGAAATCGCTACCCTGGGCCCCGATTTTGATCAGCTCCATGCCGAGCTGGAAGGTCTGCTGCACCGCGTTGCCATGGCACAGCTGTTGCCTGCCACAGTGCAGGAGCAGGGGGCCGATGCCGAGTCTCTGCTGCAACTTGCCCAGGCCATGAGCCCGGAAGAGGTGCAGCTTTGTTACCAAATCGTGCTGGGGGGACGAAAAGATCTGCCTTGGGCACCGGACGGTCGCACCTCGCTGGAGATGACGTGCTTGCGCATGCTGGCTTTCTCCCCGCGTCGTGAGGCCGTGCATCCTGCCAATCTCACGGTTCTGCCACCCTCCATGGCGGGAGGGATGGGAGTCGCGCCGGCCCAGCTGGGAAAGTCCCGCGGGGCTGACTCCGCCCCGACGCTGGCCACTGCGATTGTGGCTCCCCCTGCTGCCCCCGGATCCGTGTCGGTAGAACATACCGCCACCCAGATGGTGCCCCTTGTTGCGCATGCCGTGCTCGAGACGGATGAGCAGGAGATGGCCAGCGATGCGCTGAGCGCGCCGCTCTTTGTCGAACAGGACGAGTTGCTGCGCGAAGCGCAGCAGATGGGCTACGAGGCGCAGCCTGTCATGGATGCGCCGAGCGCCCCGATCAGCACCGTTGTGGCTGCCGATGAGGCGATGCAGCACCTTCCTTCAGACATGGCAGTGGCAGCTGAGCAACCCACCGAGGTGCCGGCTGAGATAGTCGCCGAGTCGGTGGTTGAGCCTGAAGCCGCGCCGTCTGCCGCGTCCAGCATGCAGAGCCTGCTGGGCAAGCGCAATCTGCTGCGCAGTCGATTGCGCAGCGAGCCTGCGACAGCCCAGGCCCCGCGTGTTGCCCCCATCAAACCGGTGGCTGCGCCCGAGGGGCGCCCTGTCGCGCAGCCAGCCGTCACGCCACCATCAGCTCCCTGGCAAGGGGCGGCTGTGGCGCCTGTCCATCATTCAGCCCCTGTGACGGCATATGACGAATTGCCGCCGCTGGATGCGTATGATGAGGGTGGCAGCGACTATGAAGAGTATCTGAATCAAGGCTTTGGCGAGTCTGCTGCCAGTGCGTCAATGGCGAATGTGGCACAGACGGCGGCTTCGGGAGCCAGTGCCGTGCCTGCCTATGGTCAGGCTGCCCCGGCTCAGGCGCCCACCAGGGCTCGCCCCAACCCCGATGATCTGCCGCCCTGGGATCTGGACGGTACGCCGGCCGCGAGGGCGCAGGTAGCGCCTGCCGTGTCCAGTGCCGCCCCCGTGATGCCCCAAGCAGTTGCTACCAGCGAGCCAGCGCCCATGGTTGACTCCGTGATGGAGACCATCGACTGGGATGAGCTGGAGAGCGACAACCAACCCGAGGAGGGGGAAGAGGTCGCCAGACTGATCCCGTCTTCCTTGCTGGTCAATTGCGACGATCCCTGGGCTGAGTTGATTGCCCGTACTGGCGTCGGTGGCCGGCTTCGCCAGCTTGCGATCAACTCTGTTATGACCCGGCAGGGAGACAAGGTGTTGTTGACCCTGAAACCCGAACAGCGTCATCTGGTCAGCGACAGGGCCCGTGTCGATTTGGCCGAGATCATAGGCCCCGAGCTTGGCCAAGCCGTGCAGGTGGAGGTGACACTGGGGACTGTGCCGGATCAGGAAACCCCCCTTGAGATCGAGCATCGCCTCTATCTGGGGGTGCGCGAGCAGGTGAGCCGGGATCTGGAGCAGGATCCCAATGTGCAATTTCTAAGACAAAGGTTTGGCGCCGTGCTCCACCAGGAGAGCATAGAGCCGCTGAGCAGTTGAATACGATTCGTTAAAACCCATGCCGGGCCCTGTGCCCGGTTGAAAAGGGGTTTGCCTGTCCCCATTTAGGACAGAACAAGCCCACAGCCCGGCGCTGGATGCCGGATTTCAAGACGAGAGACGACATATGTTTGGTAAAGGTGGAATGGGGAACCTGATGAAACAGGCCCAACAGATGCAAGAGCGCATGCAAAAGATGCAAGAGCAGCTTGCCGAGATGGAAGTAGTCGGCGAAGCCGGTGCTGGTATGGTCAAGGTCACCATGGCTGGCAGTCACAGCGTGCGTCGCATCGAGATCGATCAGAGCCTGATGGAAGATGACAAAGAGATGATCGAAGATCTGGTTGCTGCCGCCGTCAACGATGCCGTACGTCGTGTGGAAGAGCAGAGCAAGAGCAAGATGGGCGAGCTGACCGGTGGCATGCAACTGCCCCCAGGCATGAAGCTGCCCTTCTAAGGATGCTGACGTAAATCCAATGCGTCGATAGGGACGTGAGCTCAGGGCCAGATCGGTCTGATGCTCCTTGCGATGTGGCGCAGAGTGAGTGTTTCATTCGTTCCTCATCTGGCATCGCAAGCCCTATCAAGCGTGACCAGGACGCAGCTGATACAGGGATCTGTGTCAGCTGCGTTTTTTATGGCGTTTTTTCCGATTAAGCGCCCCGGTGCCGGGCTGGTGTAATGGCTGCCCCTAAGCCAAAAGAAGGCGCCCTCGGGCGCCTTCTTGGTTTATGCACTTGCTTGCACGTCATTACTAGGGTCTTGCCACCTCGCTTAACTCAGCCAGCCTGCTGCCATGGCAAGCTTGCCGCACAGTGCGGCAAGCACTATGCCAAGCAGGGTGCGTAGCAGCCAGATCACCACCAGCTGGCCCACACTCACCGGGATCCGGGTGGCCAGGATGCAGGGTATGGAGGCGGAGAAGAAGAGAACCGAGCTGACCGATACCACTGCGGTGACATAGCGCACCAGCAGGTCGGCATCTTTGAGCAAAATGGCGGGCAAGAACATCTCTGCCAGCCCGGCAGAAAGTGCCCTGGCAGTTTCCAGCGGTTCGCCCAGTTCCAGCAGCCAGGTGAGAGGCCACAGCAGCCAGCCCAGCAGGTCGAACAGCGGTGTGTGCTGCGCCAGCAACAGACCGAGCAGACCGACCGACAATATGGTGGGCACCACGGCAGCCGCCATCAGCAGGCCATCCTTGAGGTTGTCCTGCAACTGGCGCAGTACGGGTTGCGCCATGCTGGATTGGGTCAACCCGGATGCCAGTGCGGCTTGCCAGCGGTTCTTGCCGGCGGGCAATGGTTCGTCGGTTTCCCCATGATGGGCCATGTTGGAGATGGGGGGCACGCGCGCCAGGATGGCGGTGATGACAAAGGTGATCACCAGGGTGGACCAGAAATAGAAGTTCCAGTGTTCCATCAGGTTGAGGGTCTTGGCCACTATGATCATGAACGCGGCCGATACGGTGGAGAACCCGGTCGCAATGATGACCGCTTCCCGTACAGTGTATTTACCCGCGAGAAAGACCCGGTTGGTGATGAGCAGTCCCACCGAATAGCTGCCGACGAAAGAGGCGACCGCATCAATGGCAGAGTGCCCCGGCGTGCGCCACAGCGGCCGCATCACGGGCTGCATCAGTACGCCTATCAGCTCCAGCAGACCGAAGCCGAGCAAGAAAGTAAGGGCCATGGCACCAATGGGCACGATAAGACCGACCGACATGGCCAGCTTGTCAAACAGGAAGGGCAGACGATCCGGCGTCATCAGCCAGGCCGGCCCCAGATTGGCAACATACATGAGTGCCAGTACCAGGCCGATCAGCTTGAACAGGCTCAGAAGCCGGTCGATGGGGCGGGCGCGCCAGCGACCATCCAGCAAGGGTGTGATGGCACCATAGCCAATCAGCAACAGGATCAACCCCACCGCCAGTGGGCGCTGCGCTATCAGAAAACCGGCCAGGTGGTCCACCATGATGGTGCTGCGGCCTGTCAGTTCAAAGGGGATGAAGAAGATGGCGATACCAAACAGGCTGGCTAGCAGCAGCTTGATCCCCGCCGCTGATCGGGTGGGCGCTATCAATACATTTTCCGGTTCCATACACTCTCCTTGTGGTTGATACCTGTCCGATATCCATCTAACGAATTGTATATACAATGCTCGTCCTCGTTCACAAATAAAACACAAAATTAACCATTGAGAAACAAGCTCAACTTGAGTCTTTTATGAGGGGACACAGACAACTAACGGCTTGCCCGGCTCTTTGGGATGAGGTTTTTTGGTTCAGGCGCCAGCACGATGGAATAGATAACCAGTGGCTTGTCTGCGTAGACCCGGTATCGCAGCGCTGTGGGGTTGCAGGGGGTCACGCTTTTATCCGGGCTGGACCCGCTGTCATGGCAAAAGGGATAAAATGTGAGGCCTGTCGGGTAATCAGGATGTCACAGAGACAGGAATCTTTAGGCCGACAAAAAATCCATAGCGACAAAAAGCATAAAAAACATTAACTTGGATTTTAAATTTTCGCTTTCGCTCACCCTTATGTCGTTTCATCATTACTATTTACGGAACAGTTATAAAACCTTTGTTCATTTGACTACTTTTCGCGTTTCTCATTGCAGAGTAAGATGCCTCCTCAATAAAAATAAGAATTAGGAGTTCGGGTGTGAAGGCATTAGTAAAGGAAAGGGTATCGCCCTATATAAGCCAGTTATATGAGTGCGGTATTGATGATTCTGACATTAAGTTGGTGGTGGATCAGTTCCGCACCGATGTGTCGGGGAGTTCCTCGCTATTTTTGTTACGGGATGATGACAAAAGCGACGGGATAAAACTCTTCTCAAGCGGCCTGACCGAGGCTCAGCAGCAGTTCTATGTGCAACACCATCGCCAGGATGTGTGGTTCAATCACTATCTGGACAAGGGCTGCCAGGGCATAGTCAATGCCACCACCCTGTCCAACTCGGCAGGATTGCTGGCCAGCTTCGGCGCCCAGTTTGCGGCGGGTGGCGTCTGCCGGGTGAAGGGGCGGGGCCTTAGTAGCCTGTGTACCTATCGTGGTGCCAGCCAGGATGATTTCAGCGCTCAGGATATCTCCTCACTGGGAGAGGTTTATTCCGGCCTGGCTGCCTGGAGCCACCATTATTGGAATCTGCTGGCCCTGGAGACCCAGAACTACCAGCTGCAGCAGCTGGTTAAAAATCATAATAAGCCCAGTGCCATCGTCGATGACAAAGGCCATATCCATTATTCCAATGTGGCCTTCAACCGTATCTCAGATGAAAATGTGGAGCTGCGAGCCATCAATGGTATCTTCTCGCTGCAAAATAAGGAGCAGCAACGCCAGTTCAAAGAGATATTGAATGGCTTTGCTTACCTGTTGCCGGGAGCGAGCGCTTATATGTCCATTCCCCGTCAGGCCAATTTAAGGCCCTTGCTGATCCAGTGCACCCTGATGAGCGGCCTCAGCCGGTTTGAGCGTTATGTGGAAGTGGTGCTGCGGGATCCCGAACACTCATTCAATCCCGATATCGAGGCACTGGCGAGCCTTTACCCCCTCACCATCGGCGAGAAAGAGTTGTTGGTGCTGATGAGCAAGGGTTATAGCAGCAACGACATCGCAGAGCTGCGCGGTGTCAAGGTGGAAACAGTCCGCTCGACCCTCAAAGGGGTCTTCAAGAAAACCGACTGCCACAGCCAGAACGAGTTGCTGTTGCTGCTGCAATCCATCTCCTGATATTGGGCGAGCTATGCTTGGTGTGGGTCGGACATAGTGTCTGACTTGCGCCTCCCGCCCGGGAGGCTGGTTGGGGGAAGCACAATGGAATCACTAAAAGCAAAGGATTACATGCAGCACCGGCCCATCACGTTCAGCGCTGACATGATGGTGCAATCTGCGGTGGAAAAGTTTCTCAATAGCCGCCAGCTCGGTGGCCCGGTAGTGGATGCACTGGGTCATCTCATTGGTTGGGTGTCCGAGCAGGACTGTATCGCCGTCATGCTCAAAGAGGCCTATCACTGCGAGCAGGTGGCTCAGGTCAAGAATGTGATGCGCAATGAGGTGCTGGCCGTCGGGCCTGATACCAGCATTCTGGAGTTGGCCGAGATGATGATGGGGCAAAAGCCCAAGATCTATCCGGTGGTGGAGGAGGGTCGCCTGCTCGGGGTGATCAGCCGTCACGATGTGATGCAGGCGATCCATGCCCAGCTGGGTACCTGCTTCGTGCACAAGGCCCGGGTCTGATCAGGTTGAGTGGAAGGCGTCATCAGGAGCAGGCCGGGTGCCTGCTCTTTTTATTCAGGCATTCTCTTCATACCGGATCTATTCCGGCTTTCATCGCTACCCCAATCGCTTTAAGGCTTGCACCGCTCCCGCCCGCTCTTTAGGATCTGCCGAAGCTTGTCGATATGGCCCCATGCCGGGCTCTCTATTAAGGAATTTGTACCTTGTCTCTCTCTATCGAGGCGCTGCGCCGCCGTCTATCAGCCTGCATGAACCTTGATGCCCGTCGTCTTTCCAGTCGTCTGAACGGGATCAAGAAGCTGCCCGAGGGCAAGCAGATCACAGTGCTGGAGACCATTGCCGCCGATCTGGACGCAGCGCAGGCGCGTTATCAGTCCCGTCTGGCCGGTGTCCCCAAGGTCACGTACCCGGACAACTTGCCTGTTAGCCAGAAGCAGGCAGAGATCGCCAAGGCGATCAGTGAGCATCAGGTGGTGATCATCGCCGGTGAAACCGGCTCAGGCAAAACGACCCAGATCCCCAAGATCTGCCTGGCGCTGGGGCGCGGGGTGAAGGGCTTTATCGGCCACACCCAGCCGCGCCGTCTGGCTGCCCGTACTGTAGCTGCCCGTATCGCAGAGGAGATGGAGTCAGAACTCGGCCAGTACGTGGGTTACAAGGTGCGCTTTACCGATCAGGTGAGCGAGCAGACCCACATCAAGCTGATGACAGACGGTATCTTGCTGGCGGAGATCCAGAACGACCGTATGTTGACCCAGTACGATACCATCATCATCGATGAGGCCCACGAGCGCAGCCTCAACATCGATTTCATTCTGGGTTATCTCAAGCAGCTGCTGCCAAGGCGCCCCGACCTCAAGGTGATCATCACCTCGGCCACCATAGATCCCCAGCGCTTCTCCCGCCATTTCAACAAGGCGCCGGTGATCGAGGTCTCCGGCCGCACTTATCCCGTCGATGTGCGCTATCGGCCGCTGCTGGAGGGGAGTGACGATCGCGACCAGTTGCAGGGTATCTTCGATGCGGTGCAGGAGCTGGCCGAGGAAGGACTGGGGGACATTCTCATCTTCATGAACGGCGAGCGGGAGATCCGCGATACCGCCGATGCCTTGAACAAATTGGGCCTGCGAGATACAGAAGTGCTGCCGCTCTATGCGCGCCTCTCCAATACAGAGCAGAACCGGGTGTTCCAGCAACACGCCGGGCGGCGCATCGTGCTCGCCACCAACGTGGCGGAAACCTCTCTCACAGTGCCGGGCATCCGTTATGTGATAGACCCGGGCACTGCCCGCATCAGTCGCTACTCCTGGCGTACCAAGGTGCAGCGCCTGCCCATAGAGCCGGTCTCCCAGGCCAGTGCCAACCAGCGCAAAGGGCGTTGTGGCCGGGTGGCGGACGGTATCTGTATCCGCCTCTACTCCGAGGAGGATTTCAACAATCGTCCCGCTTTTACCGATCCCGAGATCCTGCGTACCAACCTGGCCTCCGTCATTTTGCAGATGCTAGCGCTGGGGCTTGGCAACATGGAGGCCTTTCCCTTCGTCGAGCCGCCCGAGTCGCGCCACATCAAGGATGGCCTGAGCCTGCTCAAGGAGCTGGAGGCAGTAAGAGAGCTGCCTGGCACCCGGGATCAGGAACCCAAACTGCAGTTGACTGACATAGGTCGTCAGCTGTCGCGCATTCCCCTTGATCCCCGTTTGGCGAAGATGGTGATCACGGCGGCGCAAACCGGTTGCCTGAGCGAGGTCATGGTGATCACCGCCGGCCTCAGCATCCAGGATCCCCGCGAGCGGCCCATGGAGAAGAAGCAGGCCGCCGACGAGCAACACAAACGCTTTGAAGACAAGGATTCTGACTTCCTTGCCTTCGTCAATCTGTGGAATTACCTCAAAGAGCAGCAGGATGCACTGGGCAGCAACTCGTTCCGTCGCATGTGCCAGAAGGAGTTCCTCTCCTACCTGCGAGTGCGCGAGTGGCAGGATATTCACTTCCAGTTACGCCAGACGGTGAAAGAGCTGGGCTTTAAAGCCAATCATGAACCGGCGGATTTCAAGACGGTGCATTGCGCCTTGCTGACCGGCCTCCTGAGCCATATCGGCAACAAGGATCTGGAGAAGCCCGAGTTTCTCGGCGCCCGCAACGGCCGCTTCCACATTTTCCCGGCCTCGGGTCTGTTCAAGAAACCGCCCAAGTGGGTGATGGCCGCCGAACTGGTGGAAACCTCCCGCCTCTATGCCCGGGTCAATGCCAAGATTGAACCCGAGTGGGTGGAGCCGCTGGCGGCTCACATCATCAAGCTGCACCACAGCGATCCCCACTGGTCGAAGAAGAATGGCGCCGTCATGGCCAAGGAGAAAGTGACCCTGTTTGGTCTGACGCTGGTCAATGAGCGCACCATCAACTTCAGCCGCCTCGATCCTGTGCTGTGTCGAGAGCTCTTTATCCGTCGTGCCCTGGTGGAGGGGGATTTCGAGACCCGTCACCGCTTCTTTGGCGACAACCGCAAGCTTCTGGCCGAGGTGGAGGAGCTGGAGCACAAGTCCCGCCGTCGCGACATTCTGGTGGAGGATGAGGACTTGTTCCGCTTCTACGACGCCCGTTTGCCGGAAGAGGTGATATCAAGTCGCCACTTCGACAACTGGTGGAAAGAGGCACAAAAGCAGGACCCAGAGCTGCTCAACTTCGAGCGGGAGATGCTGATGAAGGGGGATGCGGCCCACATCAGTGATCTCGACTATCCCAACTTCTGGCAGCAGGGGCGACTCAAACTTAAATTGAGCTACCAGTTTGAACCGGGGGAGGCGGCCGATGGCGTTACCCTGCATATTCCGCTGCCATTGCTCAATCAGGTGGAGGTAAAGGGGTTCGAGTGGCTGATCCCCGGGCTGCGCCATGAGTTGCTGGTGGCGCTGATAAAATCCATGCCAAAGCCGATGCGCAAGAATTTCGTACCGGCCCCCAACTACGCCGATGCGCTGCTCGCCAGCCTCAACCCCGAGCAGGGACCACTGCTGGACGAGATGGAGCGTCAACTGCGGCGCATGACGGGGGTGACTGTGCCCCGCGAGGCATGGGACTGGGCTGCGGTGCCCGATCACCTGAAACTCACCTTCCGGGTGGTGGACGATAGGCACAAGCCTATTGCGGAAGGCAAGGATCTGGAGGCACTGAAAGAATCCTTGCGTGGGCGTGTGCAGGAGACGCTGTCCCAGGTGGCGGACGATGATATCGAGCAGTCAGGCCTGACGCTGTGGAGCTTTGGTGAATTGCCGCAGGAATACAGCCAGAAGCGCGGCGGCTTCGAGGTGAAGGCCTATCCGGCCTTGGTGGATGAGAAGGACTCTGTCTCCATCCAGCTGGTGGAGAGCTCTGTGGCCCAGCAGCAGCTGATGTGGGCTGGCCAGCGCCGACTAGTGCTGCTCAACGTGCCATCACCCATCAAGTACCTGCAGGAGAAGCTGCCCAACAAGGCCAAGTTGGGGCTCTATTTCAATCCGTTTGGCAAGGTGGCAGAGCTTATCGATGACTGCATTGCCTGCGGTTGCGACAAGTTGATCGCCCAGCATGGTGGATTGGCATGGGATGAGGCCGGTTTCGAAGCGCTCAAGGAATTTGTGCGCGCCGAGCTCAACGATGCCGTGGTGGAAGTGGCCAGCCAGGTGGAAGCCGTGCTGACGCTTTCTCACGAAATCAAGAAGCGGCTCAAGGGCAAGATGCAGCTCGACACCGCCTTTGCCATGTCGGATATCCAGCTTCAGCTGGGCAACCTCATTCACAAGGGGTTCGTGACCGAGACTGGCTGGCAGCGGCTGCCGGATTTGCTGCGCTACCTGCGAGCCATCGAGCGCCGGATGGAAAAGCTGGCCATCGATCCCAACCGGGATCGGGTTTACATGCTCAAGGTGCAGAGCGTTGAAGCCGAGTACAAGGCTCTCTTGGCCAAGATCCCCAAATCCCAGTTGATCCCGACCGAAGTGGCCAATATCCGCTGGATGATCGAGGAGTTGCGGGTCTCCTTCTTCGCCCAGAATCTGGGGACCCCCTATCCGGTGTCAGATAAACGGGTGCTCAACGCCATCGCCCAGTGCTAATCTGCTGTAGGAGACAGGCAGGTCTTCGTGTCGGTGGCCCTTGCCGCCGACCAGGAAAAGGCTAACGGAGGAGCAAGGATGCTTGGATTCTGGTTAAGCGTGGCAATGGTCAACATCAGTGGCTATCAACCCATAGCCGAGCAAACCTGGGTACAACTGAACCCGGAGTATTACCCGCTACACCGTACTCCGCCGGCCATGTTCGTGGCCTGGCGGGGCAATCAATTTCCCCCCCTTGAGCTCAAGAAAAAGAAGGGCCGCTGGCAGGTGCTGTTTCCGGCCCGGCTGGTGCCCCCTTTTGACCTGTTCGAGGGGGAGGCTCAACTCTCCAAGGCGTATCTGGCCCGGCTCAGGCGTATCGATGAGGCCGCCTACGGGCTTGCGCCCCTGCTGCCTGCCTTGGATCGGGGGCAGAGCCAACAGGCTGCGATCCCTGGTCAGGTACCCTTTATGGCGGAATTTTCCCCGCCGGTGATGCCCGGTCAGCCAAGAGCCATCCGTGATGGAGCCGAGCCGCTGCTGGTGAGTCTCAATCTGCGCGCAACCTGGCTGGCGCCGGAGGCCATGCTGGCGAGTGTCGCCCTAGACGAGGCGAAGAGAGCATCGCAACCCGTTGTCACACCGACATCCGTCAACACAACCTTGACGCTGGCGGCTCCCGCTGCCGGTGGCAAGCAGGTCTGTCATCGGGTGGCATCGGGAGAAACCCTGTGGCGCATTGCTGCGACCCTGGCTCAGAACGGCACTGTCACGGGCATAGCGGGGGACACTTACAGCTATCTGTTGGCCATTGTCGATGACAATCGCCCGCTGATGGGCAACGGCATCCGGGTCAAGGCGGGGGATACCCTCTACTGCCCTGCGCCGCAGACGCTGGCGCGCTTCGATGCCCTGAGTCCTGCACAGCGGCAGCAGCGTTTTGCCCGGCTGGAGCAGGGGCGTTAAGGTATCTTGTCACTGTTCAGGGCCCATGCTAGTATGCGCCCTCGTTTTGCGAGGTGCTGACCGGTCGCAGTCAGCACCATAAATTCATCTATATGAGATAACCACAATGTCTTTCGTATTCCAAGCTGAAGTCCGTTCTGACCTGGGGAAAGGTGCGAGCCGCCGCCTGCGTCACGCTGACCAAGTTCCTGCCATCATCTACGGTGCCGGCAAAGAAGCTCAGTCCATCACTGTTGACCACAAAAAATTCATCATCGCCCAAGAGAAGCCGGAATTCTACGAATCCGTGCTGACCCTGGTCATCAACGGTGAAGAAGTCAACGTTAAAGTGAAGGCTATCCAGCGTCACCCGGTTAAGCCGAAGCTGGTTCACCTGGATTTCGTTCGCGTTTAATAGCGAGCCAATCTGGTTGAAGAAAAAGCCACTCTCAGGAGTGGCTTTTTGCTGTCTGGCGTTTGATGACGCGTGCAGCAAGTCATGAAAGAGGGCGACCCCGGGGTCGCCCTCTTGGCGTCAGTGGCAAGCCTGCTTGCTGTTACCAGACGGCTTGGGTCAGGTAAGGATTGCTTGCCTTTTCTCGGCCAAAGGTGGAGCTGGGGCCATGGCCCGGGATAAAGACAATCTCGTCACCCAGCGGCAGCAGGGTTTCAGTGATCGACTTTATCAAGGTGGCGTGATCACCGCGTGGGAAGTCGGTGCGGCCTATGCTGCCGGCGAACAGCACGTCACCAACCCAGGCGAGTTTTTCGGCCTGGCTGAGCAGGATGACGTGGCCCGGAGTGTGGCCCGGACAGAAATAGACCTCCAGCTCGCAGTTGCCCACTTTCACCTTGTCACCCTGCTCAAGCCAGCTATTCGGCGTGAAAGCAGGGGTATGGGCGAAGCCAAACATCTGGCTCTGCCGGGGCAGCATGTCGAGCCAGAAGGCATCTTCTTTGTGGGGGCCTGTGATGGCTACGCCGGTTGTTTCACGCAGCTCTGCGGCGGCGCCCACGTGATCCAGATGGCCATGGGTCAGCAGGATGTGGGTCAGGGTAAGCCCGCGCTGGGTGATGGCTGCGAGCAGCTTGTCGGCCTCGCCACACGGGTCAATCAGCGCCGCCTGGTGGGTCTCGTCACACCAGATGAGGGAGCAGTTCTGGGCGAATTGGGTGACCGGGATCACCTCGAATTTCAACATAGGGGGTCCTCTTGTTTGACGGGAGTGAGTCAGCCTTGCTGCCGGGCTGCGTGTTGCTCGGCAAAGAAGTCCAGACAGGCCTGCTTCTCACCCCGGAACACGATGCGCTCACGCTTGTTGCCCAGTTGATAGAGATACATGGGGTCGTAGTAGCGGGTCAGCAGCAGGGTGATCCAGGCCAGATGGCGCTCGGTGGTGCCGCTGTTGGCTTGCTCGGCAAGGGCGATTTGCATCAGCTGGTCCAGCTCGCGGTGTGCTTGATCGCCAAGGCGGCGCTTGAGGCGGGCCAGCGCATCGGTGAGATAGGCTGCAAACAGTGGCCAGCCTTCTTCGGCACCAAACATGGCCTGATAACGCAGCCAGAGATCGTGCACATAGTCCTGGCGGATCTGTTCGGCACGCTCGCTCTGCGGCACATCCACCACCACCAGCGGTGCCTCGCACATGGCATCAAACAGGGGGTTGGGCAGGCAGCAGCGGCCGATGAGCCGGCTCTCGTCCTCTACCACGAAAGCATGTTCACCCTGGTGGCGGCGCTTGAGTAGCTCGATGGCCAGCTTGTTTTCAAAATTGATGTTGCTGGGCTGGCCCCCTGGAAGCTGACCAAATGACGAGCCCCTGTGATGGGCATGCCCCTCCAGATCCACCGCCTGAGTCACGTGCTCCAGCATATGGGTCTTGCCGGAGCCGGTCATGCCGGTCAGCACTGTCCAGTGACACTCGGCCGCGGCCTTGTCCAGGGTATCGATGAGAAAACGGCGCATCTCCTTGTAGCCACCGGCTACCCGAGGGCGGGTGACCCCGGCCTCATGCAACCAGAGTTGCACGGTTTGTGAGCGCAGGCCGCCACGAAAGCAGTAGAGCAGGGCATCGGGCTGTTTTCGCAACTGTGCCAACCAGCCGTCGAGCCGTTCTGCACGCACGGCACCCCCCACCAGTTGGTGGCCCAGTTCAATCGCCGCCGCCTGGCCTCGCTGCTTGAAGCAGGTGCCCACCTGGGCACGCTCATCGTCTGTCATCAGGGGCAGACTGGTCGAGCAGGGGAAGGCCCCTTCCTTGAACTCGATGGGGGCACGCAAGTCGATAAGCGGGACATCATCCAGAAAAATCCGGGCCAGATCCGAGGTGAGTGGCAGTTGGCTCATCGCAGGACCTCCAGAGACGTCCGAGCCAGATCCGTATCAATAGCAAGCAGCTGCTGACTCATTGGATAACCTCGATAAACTGGTTTCCGGTATAGGCTTTCAGTTGGCCTATGGGGGAGAGGGTCAGCCCCGCTTGTGTCGCGATGGCAAGGAGCTCGGCTTCACTTTCTTTACCGACGGCAACCAGCAAGCCGCCGCTGGTCTGCGGATCGCACATGATGTTGCGGGTGCGTTCATCCATGGCACCGAGCTTGGCGCCATAGGAATCGAAGTTGCGCAGAGTACCGCCCGGTACGCAGCCCTCAGACAGGTAGTAATCTACTTCGTCGAGCAGTGGCAGCGCCTTGAAATCGAGGGTGGCACACACCCCTGAGCCTTCGCACATCTCAAGCAGGTGTCCCGCCAGGCCAAACCCGGTCACATCTGTCATGGCGTGCACGCCGGGCAGTTCGGCAAAGCGCTGGCCAATCTTGTTGAGGGTGCACATGGCGTTGGGGGCCAGCTGCTCATGTTCGGGCTTGAGCTTGCCCTTCTTCTGGGCCGTGGTGAGGATGCCGATGCCAAGGGGCTTGGTCAGATAGAGGATGTCACCCGCCTGGGCCGTGTCGTTCTGCTTGATGGCATCGAGCGGCACTATGCCGGTCACGGCAAGGCCGAAGATGGGCTCGGGGGCATCGATACTGTGGCCGCCAGCCAAGGATATGCCCGCTTCATGGCACACCTGGCGGCCGCCGTCGATCACCTGCTGTGCAATTTCGGGAGCGAGCGTGTTGATGGGCCAGCCAAGGATGGCAATGGCAACGATGGGCTTGCCGCCCATGGCGTAGATGTCGCTGATGGCGTTGGTGGCCGCGATGCGGCCAAAGGTAAAGGGATCATCGACGATGGGCATGAAGAAGTCGGTGGTGGAAACAATGCCCTGACCGTTGCCGATATCGACCACAGCCGCGTCATCCTTGCTGCTGTTGCCAACCACCAGGGTGGGGTCGTCAAAGCCCGGGATCTGGCTCTTGAGAATGGTGTCGAGCACCTTGGGAGAAATTTTGCAGCCGCAGCCAGCCCCGTGGCTGTATTGGGTCAGACGAATGGAAGACATGATTACCCCTTGTTTGGCTGTTTCTCAAGATGAAACAGCGTATATCAGGCAAAAGGAGATGACCCTGAGCGGGCCATTGGACAGGGCATTATGCCACAAGGACTCTGCGGGTTCGAATCACAATAGCCTGTCGTCTCTGCTGCCTTGACAAAGTGTCCTTCGCTCCTCTTATCTCAAAGGGTTTCCCCACACAGGCAAGAGGTATGAGATGAAATCATGGATGATAGGATTACTGCTGGCACTGTCGACCTTTGGGGCGCATGCCGCGAGTGTGAAGGCTGCGCAAGATCCCTGGCCGCCCTTTGTCATTGATGCCAACAAAGGCATCTCGGTAGAGCTGGTCAAACGCGCACTTGCCACCCAGGGTTATGAGCTCGACATGCGGATCATGCCTTGGGTCAGGGCGTTGTCGGAAGTTGAGGAAGGTAATATCGACATTCTGGTAGGGGCATGGTTCACCGAAGCGCGCACCAAGTCACTGCGTTTCAGTGACGAGTATCTGAAGAATCAGGTCAAATTTATCCAGTTGGCTGGCGGCAGTTTCGAGTTGAATGGCTTGGCCAGTCTCAAAGGCAAGAGCATTGGCATAGTGCGGGGTTATGGCTACGGTGACGACTTCATGCAGGCTGAGCTAAACCGCCAGGAGGCCGGTGACTTGCCGACCAATCTGAAGAAGCTGCTTGATGGGCGTATCGATTTGACGTTGGAAGACGAGGTTGTTGCGCGGGCCATCATGGCCCAGCAGGGGATGGATGCCAGCAAGTTTGCCTTCACGGCCAATGCGCTCTCCACCAACCCGCTCCATATCGCTAGTGGCGTGAAAAACCCACGCGGCCAGGAGTTGATCGAGGCTTTCAACAAGGGATTGGCAATCATCAGTGCAGACGGAACCATGGATCAGATCCTGACCAGTTACGGCGTTAAATAAGCCGCCTGTAGTGAGTCATATCATGGCTAAACCCGGTATCAAGGGGCCACCTTCTTAAGGTGGCCCCTTTTTCAGGTTATTGGGGGGGGCAAGGGGTGACGGGCAGGGTACTGGTAACCATGGTTCCATGCACAACAGCATCGGTTTTAGCTAGCATCCGAGTCGTCTGAGCAAACCTGGAGACGCTGACCGATAGGTTATCCAGTCTTGGTCACTGCTTGTTTAACTGACTCGCTCCATCGCCGCCGGTTGCCGCGACTTGCCAAGGCGGCGCAGGTGCCGTTGCAGTGGCCGTTCCAGCAGGTTGTAGCTTAAAGAAGAGAGACCGATCAGCACTGCCAGCATCAACAGGGTCGCCACCACCCCCAGCAGCGGGTTGGTCTGGGCATACCACCACTCGGTGAGCCCCGGCGCCAGATAGTGGGCAAGCTCGCAGCCGGTGAGCAGCACCAGCGCGTGCAGCAGGTAGATGGAGTAGGAGAGATCCCCCAGCCAGTTGGTGAAGCGGTTGTCCAGCAGGCGCAGCAGCGGGCTCTGACGTTCCCCCTGGGAGGCGGCAATCCAGATCAGCAACACGTAGGCGCCGATCAGCAACAGGGTCAGCTGCGGCGTCATGGTGAATTGCATCAGCACGAAGGGCAGGAGAAAGGCGATCAGCAACGGCAGATCCCGTTGCATCATGGGCAAGCGTCGCGCGACCTTGACCCTGGGCAGCAGCCAGAGTCCGAGCACGAACTCACTCACCCCGCGTCCCACCGCCAGCGCCCCGCTGGTGACATCCAGGGTGCCCCGGCTGTGCACGATATAAGCCAGCACCGTCAGCGCCAGCAGCGGCGCGAGATGGCCCCAGCGACTGCGGGTCACGGCGAGCGGGATCAGCAGCGGGAACAGCAGATAACTTATCCACTCCACGCTGAGGGACCAGGCGGCGAAGTTCCAGGTCAGCCCGTGATTGGTTACCACCTGCAGCAGCAGGAAGGCGCTTGGCAGCGCCTCTGCCGGGGTGAAGGGAGAACCGAAGGGCGGCATCCCTTCCCACTCCCACATCTTGAACAGCGGGCCGGCATAGAAGCCAATCCCGTGCCGGGCCTTGTAAAGCTCCCAGCCGACCAACAGCACCAGGGTGACAACGTAGAGGGGGTAGACCCGGGTCAGCCTCAGCCAGAGGAAGCGTCCATAGCCGATGGTGCGGGGCCCGTGGCTGAATGCCTCCCCATAGACGTGGGCCAGCACCAGTCCGCTCAAGATAAAGAAGAGATCGACCCAGAGGTAGCCGTTTTCGATGAGTTGCGTGTGGCCTGCGATCGACTCCATCCACTGGGGAAAGAGCAGTAATCGGGCATGGAATAGCACCACCATCAGGGCAGCGATGCCCCTCAGCGGTGTCAACAGCGGCAATGATTGATTCATATCGGGATCCCTTGTGATGTTCAGCTTGGCCTGACATCGATTTTGTTGTTGTGCAGGGGCATCAAGCCTGATGCCCCGCAGCCTTGACTCATGCTGGTCACAGGCGGGACCACACTACCCAAAAGAGAGTCATACGAGTGTGATTAAAGTCATAAAGTGTGCACGGATTGTGTACAACAACAGTTCAAGCAGTGAAATAAAGACAGGGAAAGATAACAGGCCGAAGAAGAATGAGGGGGGCAAGGGAGCCGCGTCTCGCTCGGGCATTATACGCAGCGATGCCTAAAAATCAGGCCCGCAATGCGGGCCTGTTTGATCAAAGGGAACGGGTATTGACGATCAGCGGGCGCGAACCACCAGCCCTTTGAGATAGAAGCCTTCCGGATAGGCGGTGCCAATGGGGTGATCGGAGGCTTGTGACAACAGCTCCAGGATCTGGGCATCGCGACCGGCGTCGAGCGCCGCATCGGCGACTATCTTCTGGAACAGGCTCTGCTCCATCAGGCCGGAGCAGGAGTAGGTCAGCAGCACGCCACCCGGCGCCAGCAGCTGGAACGCCAGCATGTTGATGTCCTTGTAGCCGCGGCAGGCACCCAGCAGCTGGGCCTTGCTCTCGGCAAACTTGGGCGGATCCAGCACGATAACATCGAACTTCTCACCCTTCTCGCGGTATTCACGCAGCAGCTTGAACACGTCGTGACGGATGAACTGGGTGTTGGAGATATCCAGCCCGTTCAGCTCGGCGTTCTGGCGGGCCATATCCAGCGCAGTCTGGGAGAGATCCACGTTGACCACTTCTTTGGCGCCACCCTTGAGGGCATAGATGCCAAAGCCACCGGTGTAGCTGAAGCAGTTGAGCACCCGCTTAGCCGAGGTGTACTTGGAGACAGCCTGGCGGTTGTCGCGCTGATCCAGATAGAAGCCGGTCTTGTGACCGTTACGGATGTCCACCAGGATCTTGACGCCGTTCTCTTCGATCACCACAGGCTCGGTCGGGGTCTCGCCATGGATGACGCCGGTGCGCTCTTTCAGCCCTTCCTTCTTGCGCACTGCCACGTCGGAGCGCTCATAGATGCTGCACTCTGGGTAGAGGGTACGCAGCGCCTGGGTGATCAGCTCGCGCTGGAACTCGGCACCGGCGGAGAGGATCTGGCACACCAGGAAATCGGCATAGCTGTCTATGGTCAGACCCGGCAGACCGTCGGATTCGGCGGCGCACAGGCGATAGCCGGTGAGGCCCTGACGCTTGATCAGCGGATCGCGGGACTCCTGGGCATATTTAAGGCGACGCAGGAAGAAGTCGAGATCGACTGTCTCCTCTTTATCGAAGGTCCAGACCCGGGCACGGATCTGGGAGCTGCCTGACCAGGCACCACGGGCGAGCCACCGGCCATCGTTGGCGTAGATCTCGACGGTATCGCCGTCAACGGGATTGCCTTCAACCCGCTCAATCCCCTTGGAGAAGATCCAGGGGTGACGGCGCAGCAGGGATTTTTCGCGGCCTTTGACGAGATAGATGAAAACGCTCATGGGTGTTTGCCGATGGTAAAAAGAAAAGGGGCCACATTCTATGTGGCCCGCTGGTAAAACTCAAACAACCTTGGCAAGAGAGCCTGGCTTGTCTGATCTGGCATCAACTTCAGATCAGATCTTGAGCCCCTTCAATGCCTGGGCCAGCTCGGTTGCCGTGCCTTTGAGACCGGCAGTGCCGGCCACCGAAGCGCTGGCGGATTCCTCCACCTGACCCGCTTCGTGGCGCACCTGGTCCAGGTTGCGGGTGATCTCCTCGGCGACCGAGCTCTGCTCCTCGCTGGAGGTGGCTATCTGGGTGCTCATCTCCAGCACGGCATCGCTGTGGTTGCTGAGCTTGTCGATGTCGAGCCCCACTTCACTGATCAGCGCCTGGCTGCTGGCGGCGCGCCCGACTGTCTTCTCCATGATGTCGTTGAGGGCACCGGTGCCGGCCTGCAGCTCTTCGATCATCTGCTGGATCTCCACAGTGGCCTGCTGGGTGCGGCTGGCGAGGGTGCGCACCTCGTCCGCCACCACCGCAAAGCCACGACCCTGCTCACCCGCGCGGGCGGCTTCGATGGCGGCATTGAGGGCCAGCAGATTGGTCTGCTGGGAGATGGCATTGATGACGTTGACCACCTCGTTGATGCGATTGGCGTTGTGGGTCAGTCGCTCCACCGCGCCTGAGGCGTTGCCTATCTCGTCGGCCAGGGTGCGGATGGCGGCTATGGTACGCGATACCCGGGCGGCGCCGTTGGCCGCCTCTTCGCTCGATTGGCGAGTCTGCTGCAGAGTGTCGTTGGCGTTGCGGGCAACTTCCCGAATGGCGGCCGACATCTGCTCCATGGCGGCCGCCAGGGAGTCCATGTGCTGGCGCTGGGAGCGGGCCATGGTTTCTCCTTCGCTGGCGTGGTCACGAAACTCGTCGGCGGCCATGGTAAGTGCCTCGGCAGACTCTTCCACCAGCTGCACTATCTTGTGCTGGCGGTCGGTGAATCTGTCTATGCTGCCCGCCAGGATGGAGAACTCGTCCCGCACCGGGAAGAAGTTGAGACGGAAGGTGAGATCCCCGTCAGCCACTGTCTGCAACGCCTTGTTGGTGGAGTAGAGGGCGCCGGAGACAAAGGTCATCAGGTAGTGGGTGATGAGGGCCAGCAAGGCCGCCAGCACGGCGATGATGGTGAGGGTGGTGCCCTGTCCGTCCCACATGGAGTAGCGGCCGGCATCCAGGCTGCCGGTCACGAAGCCAGCCTGGCCTGCGCTGGCACTGAAGCGGTAGTTGTCTCCCTGTTGGGTCAGGCCAGCACTGCCGGTCGGGCTCAGGGTGAGATCCGCAGGCAGAGTGAGGGTCGGTTGCTGGCTCACCAGCTGGGCGCTGGTCTGGACCCTTTGTTGGAGTTGATCCAGCCTGATCTGCATCTGCTGATCATGACCATCGGCCAGCAGATACCAGGTGAGAAAGGCGATAAACAGCCGAGGGCACCAGAAGGTAATGAGAAATTTTTCACTGATCGTGAGATGAATGAGATAGCGGTCAACCCACCGGAATTTTACTTCTTTCATAATGATATTGCGTCCTGCAAGGGGGAAGAGAGTGTCGCGCTCATTATCGCCTTGGAGAGAAATTTCTTAAGGGAAAGGTGTGAGAAATGGGAGAGCAATCGTTTGTCGTGCACGTCTGGGGTCAGGTGCAAGGGGTGGGATTTCGCTACTTTACCCGTGAGCGGGCGTTGCAACTGGGACTGCGTGGCTACGCCTACAACCTGGCTGATGGCTCGGTGGAGATCCTGATCTGTGGTCCCGAGCAGGGGGTGCAGATGATGCTGGGCTGGCTGGAGCACGGGCCGCGCACCGCCGAGGTGACTAGGATGGAGTATGAAGAGGCACCGCCACCACAGAAAGGGGGATTTCACACCAATTGAGCGGAGGGAAACCGCCATGCCACGCATAAAAACGGGAGCCATCGGGGCTCCCGTTTGCCTATGTTGGTGTCAGCTTGCCTGGGCGGCGTCGGCGATGGCCTGGGTCTTGGCCAGCACGGCTTGCAGGGCTGGGCGTTTTGCCAGGCGATCCCGATAGGCGGTCAGCTTGGGGGGAATGGTCTGCTCGAAGCGGGTTGCCCACATCAGGGTATGGGCCAGCAGCAGATCCGCTATGGTGACCTGCTCCCCCAGCAGGTAGCCCTGCTCGGGCACCCAGGACTCGGCGATGGCCGCCGCCTTGTCAAACTCCCACTTGGCGGTGGGGAAGATGGCTGGCAGGCGCTGGGGTTCCGGCAGGGCAAACTTGTGTTTGCCGATGGTCCACAAGGGTTGCTCCAGCTCACAGGTAATGAAGCTGACCCACTGGGCATGCAACGCCGATGCCTGCGTCCCTCTGGCTGGCAGCCAATCCGAGCCATAGACTTCGGCCAGGTACTGCATGATGGCGGCGGATTCGGTCAGTACGAAATCCCCATCTTTGAGCACCGGCATCTTGCCGCTCGGGTTCAGCGCCAGAAATCACTCACTGCGATTCTCGCCCTTGGCGAAGTCGAGAAACTGAAATTGCCACGCCACGCCCAACTCTTCCAGTAACCAGGATATGCGCAGTGCCCGGCTGACCGGGGTTCCGTATAAGGTGATCATGTTTGCTCCTTGTCTGATGAGTGACGGGCCCATGTGCGCCCCTTGGTGAAAAGGCAGTCTAGGCAAATTGTGCCGCGGCAACAACCGCCTATGTGTGGGGGATCGGGGGCGAGTCTGCCCATGCCGTGGGAAAATGGCATAAAAAAGAGAGGCCAGATGGCCTCTCTTTTCATGGGGTTGCAGCCAGCGTGCTTACTTGACGCGCATGCCTGGCTGGGCGCCTTCCTGCGGCTCCAGGATCCAGAGGTCCTTGCCGCCCGGGCCTGCGGCCAGCACCATGCCTTCGGACATGCCAAAGCGCATTTTGCGCGGCGCCAGGTTGGCCACCATCACGGTCAGCTTGCCTTCCAGATCTTCCGGGTTGTAGGCGGACTTGATGCCGGCGAAGACCTGACGGGTTTCACCGCCCAGATCCAGTTGCAGCTTGAGCAGCTTGTCCGCTTCCGGTACCGCTTCCGCCTTCTTGATCAGCGCGACGCGCAGGTCAATCTTGGCAAAATCGTCATAGCTGATGGTTTCGCTGATGGGGTCATCTGCCAGCGGGCCTGTCACTTTCGGTGCCTGCTCCTTGGCCAGGTCTTCCTTGGAGGCCTCGATCATGGCTTCAATCTTGGCAGGCTCGATGCGGGAGAACAGTGCCTTGAAGGGGGTCAGCTGATGGTTGGTTAGCGGCAGGGCGACGCCATCCCAGGTGAGGGTCTCACCCAGGAAGGCTTCGGCACGCTCGGCCAACAGTGGCATGACCGGCTTGAGGTAGGCCATCAGCACGCGGAACAGGTTGATGCCCACGGAGCAGACCGCCTGCAGCTCGGCGTCTGCGCCTTCCTGCTTGGCCAGCACCCAGGGCGCCTTCTCATCCACATAGCGGTTGGCCTTGTCGGCCAGCGCCATGATCTCACGGATGGCGCGGCTGAATTCGCGCGCTTCATAGGCCTCGCTGATGGAGGCGCTGGCGTTGGCGAACTCGGCATAGAGCTCGGGCTCGGCACAGGTAGCGGCCAGCTTGCCGTCGAAACGCTTGGCGATAAAGCCGGCATTGCGGGAGGCGAGGTTGACCAGCTTGTTGACCACGTCGGCGTTGACCCGCGCCACGAAGTCATCCAGGTTGAGATCCAGATCGTCGATGCGGCTGTTGAGCTTGGCGGCGTAGTAGTAGCGCAGGCACTCAGGATCCAGGTGGTTCAGGTAGGTGGAGGCCTTGATGAAGGTGCCCTTGGACTTGGACATCTTGGCACCGTTGACGGTCACATAGCCGTGTACGTTGACCTTGGTCGGCTTGCGGAAACCCGCGCCTTCCAGCATGGATGGCCAGAACAGGCAGTGGAAATAGGCGATGTCCTTGCCGATGAAGTGATAGAGCTCTGCCTCGGAGTCCGCCTTCCAGTAGCTGTCAAAGTCGATATCGCCGCGCTTGTTGCACAGGTTCTTGAACGACGCCATATAGCCGATGGGAGCATCCAGCCAGACGTAGAAGTACTTGCCAGGCGCGCCCGGGATTTCGAAACCGAAATAGGGAGCGTCACGAGTGATGTCCCACTGCTGCAGGCCGCTCTCGAACCACTCCTGCATCTTGTTGGCCATCTCTTCCTGAATGGCGCCGGAGCCGCGTACCCAGCCGGCCAGCCAGGTTTCGAACTGGGGCAGGTCGAAGAAGAAGTGCTCGGAGTCCTTCATCACCGGGGTCGCACCGGAGACGGCGGATTTCGGATCGATGAGCTCGGTCGGGCTGTAGGTGGCACCGCAGCTGTCGCAGTTGTCGCCGTATTGCTCCGGAGACTTGCACTTGGGGCAGGTGCCCTTGACGAAGCGGTCCGGCAGGAACATGGATTTTTCCGGATCGAACAGCTGAGTGATGGTGCGGCCCTTGATAAAGCCACCGTCTTTCAGACGACCGTAGATCAGCTCCGCCAGTTCGCGGTTCTCATCACTGTGGGTGGAGTGATAGTTGTCGAAGCTGATATTGAAACCGGCGAAGTCGGTCTGGTGCTCTTTGGAGACAGCCGCGATCATCTCTTCCGGGGTGATCCCCATCTGTTGCGCCTTGAGCATGATGGGGGTGCCATGGGCATCATCGGCACAGATGAAGTGCACCTGATGGCCACGCATTCGCTGATAACGAACCCAGATATCGGCCTGGATGTGTTCCAGCATGTGGCCAAGATGGATGGAGCCATTGGCGTAGGGGAGGGCGCAGGTTACCAGCATTGTACGAGGATCAGTTGCCATATAGTCGTTCTTGATGTGCTTGTTGGGATGATACAGTGCCGTGCATGTTACCCGAATTGGGGGTCGCCTGCCTAGGGTGGCGGCGCTGTCCGCCCTGGTGCTCGCGCTGGTTGGCAAGCAGGCAAGCCACTGATTTGTGTGCGGTAACAGTTCACCTCAAGATAATGACAAGATAATGAGGAGTTACTGGTGATTGATTCAGTAAAACAGATCCTGGCCGAATTTAAGCCGACAGGGTGGGACAAGGATCTGGTTGCGGCCGGGTTTGCGCGCAGCATAGAGCAGCAAGGGCAAGGCCTGGTCATCAAACTGGTGTTGCCCTTTGCCGGATCTTCCCTGTTTGAGCAGATCAAGCAGGAGTTCGATGCTCGCCTGCGTACCGCTACCGGTGCGACCCGCATCGACTGGACCTGTGACATCGAGGTGGCCAGCATGCCGCGGGCGCAAGGGCTGGCCGCGGTGCAGGGCATTCGCAACATCCTGGTGGTCGCCTCCGGCAAGGGCGGGGTCGGCAAGTCGACCACCGCCGTCAACCTGGCGCTGGCGCTGCAAAAAGAGGGGGCGCGGGTCGCCATTCTGGATGCGGACATTTATGGCCCCTCCATTCCGACCATGATGGGTACCCTCAAGGAGCGTCCCAGCAGCCTTGACGGCAAGTTGATGGAGCCCGTGATTGCCTGTGGCCTCAAGAGCAACAGCATTGGTTATCTGGTGGCCGAGCAGGATGCCACCATCTGGCGCGGCCCCATGGCGAGCAAGGCGCTGGCCCAGATCCTCCATGAGACCCGTTGGGGCGAGGTGGACTATCTGGTGGTGGACATGCCGCCAGGCACGGGGGACATACAACTCACCATGGCCCAGCAGGTACCCACGTCGGCAGCCGTGATCGTCACTACGCCGCAAGATGTGGCGCTGGCCGATGCCCGCAAGGGGGTCGCCATGTTCAACAAGGTCAATGTGCCCGTGCTCGGCATCATAGAAAACATGAGCTATCACGTTTGCAGTGCCTGCGGCCATCACGAGTCCTTGTTCGGGACAGGTGGCGGCCAGAAGATGGCAGAGCAGTATAATGTGGCGCTGCTGGGTCAGCTGCCGCTGCACATTGATATCCGCCAACACATGGATGATGGCTGCCCAACCGTGTTCGGTGCACCGGAAGGAAGTCTGGCACAGGCCTATCTGAAGCTGGCTCGTCGGGTGGGGGCTGAACTCTATTCCAGCGGTAAACCGATTGCGACCCCTCTCTATGCCATGGCGCTGGATGAATAATCGGCTGTCGGCTGTTTGAGGTGGATTTGAGGGTGGGCATGGCTCACCCTTTTTTATATAATGGATCGGTTTAAACAATCCCCACTGCTCTTCTCTTTAGGTATTTTCAATGTCTGATACTCAACATTCGTGTGTGATCATCGGTATTGCTGGCGCATCCGCGTCTGGCAAGAGTCTTATCGCTCAAACCATTTATGAAGAGCTGGTGGCCGAACTGGGCGCAGGTCAGATTGGTGTGATCACCGAAGATTGCTACTACCGTGATCAGACCCACCTGACCATGGAAGAGCGGGTCAAAACCAACTATGACCACCCCAATGCCCTGGATCACGATCTGCTGGTGCAGCATCTGAGCCAGTTGGTGAAAGGGGATGCGGTCAATATCCCCCAGTACTCTTATACAGAGCACACCCGCATGAACGATGTGACGCCGTTCGCCCCGCGTCGGGTGATCATTCTGGAAGGGATCCTGCTGTTGACCGACAGTCGCTTGCGGGATCTGATGGATGCCTCCATCTTCATGGATACCCCGCTGGATATCTGTCTGCTGCGCCGTTTGGTGCGTGACGTACAGGAGCGTGGTCGTACCATGGATTCCGTACTCAAGCAGTATCAGAAAACCGTGCGTCCCATGTTTTTGCAGTTTATCGAGCCTTCCAAGCAGTACGCGGACGTGATCGTGCCCCGCGGTGGCAAGAACCGCATCGCCATCGACATGCTCAAGGCGCGCATTCTCCACATGTTGATTGGTTAAGATGAAACAAGCCGGGTGATGCCCGGCTTTTTTAAATGAACATTTTGTCAGGAGAGTCGCCCAATGCGTCTTTGTGATACCGATATTGAACGTCATCTGGATGAGGGCAAGATCGTCATTGAGCCAAGGCCCGGTGTTGAGCGGATCAGCGGCGTCAGCGTCGATGTGCTGCTGGGCAACGAGTTTCGGGTATTTCGCGATCATACCGCTCCCTATATTGACTTGAGCGGCCCGAACAGCGAGATGGCCGATGCCATCGATCGGGTGATGAGCGACGAGATCCACATTCCGGATGGCGAAGCCTTTTATCTGCACCCGGGCCAGCTGGCGCTGGCGGTGACCTATGAATCCGTCACCTTGCCTGCGGATATTGTCGGCTGGCTGGATGGCCGCTCCTCCCTGGCCCGTCTCGGTCTGATGGTGCACGTCACGGCGCACAGGATCGATCCGGGCTGGTCTGGCCGCATAGTGCTGGAGTTCTACAACGGTGGCAAACTGCCGCTGGCGCTACGCCCCAAGATGAAGATCGGTGCCTTGAACTTCGAGATGCTCTCCGGCCCAGCCGCCCGCCCTTACAACAAGCGGGAAAACGCCAAGTACAAGAGCCAGCAGGGCGCCGTTGCCAGCCGCATCAACCAGGATTGATATCCCCTGATGTGATCCACTTGCTGAGTGTTGAAAGGGGCGCCCATAGCGCCCCTTACTGTTGGGCTTGACATTGTGCCCAGTGACAGCGTGCAGGAGACCCAAGTGGTTGGGGCAGGGGAGCGGGCTGATTGCTTGCCCTTATGTCTCCATTATCAGGTGTCGGTCGGCCGAAAATTGACGTTGGAGCCGATAGAAGATCTGTCTTGCGCTGCCTGAATGTGATGAATTGTCCCCATTTGGGGACTGTTTTTGTCAGCTCAAGTTTGTTTAATTAATCAATGAAAAGCCTCGTCGTGACTGGCTCTAAGCTATTTCCCTACTGAATGCCCTTTTTTTTTCTTACTGAAATATTTCAACAACGGGTATGGCACCGCCAGCCTTCTGGCATAATCCGCCGCAACTCATAAACAGGTTCGTTTTTTATGTTTGAAATGTTTAGTGGTTTGGGTTTGTGGTGGTCAATCGGTTTGGTATTGGCCGTTTTTTTTGTGCTTGCCTATGAATTCATCAATGGCTTTCACGATACCGCCAACGCGGTAGCAACGGTTATCTACACCAAAGCGATGCCAGCTCACCTGGCGGTAGTCGCATCCGGGATCTTCAACTTTTTTGGCGTCATGTTCGGCGGTCTGGGCGTGGCCTATGCCATTGTCCATTTGCTGCCGATTGATTTGCTGTTGGGCATGGATTCCACCCAGGGTTTGATCATGGTGTTCTCCCTGCTGTTTTCCGCCATTGTCTGGAATCTGGGGACCTGGTTCCTGGGCATTCCGGCCTCCAGTTCTCACACACTGATCGGTTCCATTCTGGGGGTAGGCGGCGCCTATGCCTGGCTCAACCATCAGCCGCTGACTCAGGGCATCAACGTCGCCAAAGCCATCGACATCATGCTTTCCCTGATCATCTCGCCGACCGTGGGCTTCATCGTGGCAGCCCTGTTGCTGTTTGCCATGAAGCGAGTCTGGTTGGGAAGCAAGATCCACAAGACTCCGGAAGAGCGGTTGCTGGTGGACGGGAAGAAGCACCCGCCGTTCTGGGCGCGCCTCACCCTGGTGGCTTCTGCTATGGGGGTAAGCTTCGTGCACGGCTCCAACGATGGTCAGAAGGGCATTGGTCTGGTGATGCTGGTGTTGATCTGCATGGCCCCCGCCTATTTTGCACTGGACATGAACAGCCGTTCCTACGAACTGGATCGCACCCAGGATGCCAACCAGCGCATCATGGAGATCTATCAGCGCAACCACGAGCTGGTGTCTCAGGTCGTGGACTTCAAGGTGCCTGCTCAGGCCCAGGAAGAACTGATGACCCATTGCTCTGCGGACGCTACGCTGCAAAACATGGCAACCCTGGATGCCCGTCTGGGCGTTGTGCGTACCTATGAAGAGATGGACCTGACCAATCGTCGGGAAGTGCGTCGCCTGCTGCTGTGCATTGACGACACAGCGCGCAAGGTGTCCAAGCTGCCGCTGCCGGCCAAAGAGCTGACTGACCTTGCCAAATGGCGCAAGGATCTGACAGCGACCGCTGAATATGCACCGACCTGGGTCATCGTCTCCATCGCCTTGGCGCTGGGTTGTGGCACCATGGTAGGCTGGCGTCGTATCGTCTACACAGTGGGTGAGAAGATAGGCGCCACCGGCATGACATACAGCCAGGGCATTGCCGCCCAGATCACTGCGGCAGCTTCCATCGGTGTTGCCAGTTTGACCGGTATGCCGGTGTCCACCACCCATATCCTCTCTTCTGCGGTAGCGGGGACCATGGTAGCGAACAAATCTGGCCTGCAGAGCCAGACCATCAAGACCATATTGATGGCCTGGGTGCTGACCTTGCCGCTGACCATGTTGCTCTCGGGCGGTCTGTTCCTTATCAGTCACCATCTGTTTGGCGGCTGATAACAGCTAATCTTGTTGATTGACGAAGGGCCTGCGGGCCCTTTTTCATTTCTCTGGATCAGAGTCCGTCCGCTTATTCTCGAAGCAATGCAAAGCGTTGACCAAACAGTATGGGCTTCCGGGTTATATTATGTATGCCATCAAACTGGAGACGTCACTCAGGGGGCTGCTACTCTATGCTGTCGTCAGCATACGGTACATACCCAGGGCGCAAGAGGGGGCATCTGTGCTCATCATCTGGGACATGCCAACATGTTCTCCATTACCGCAGATACCCATCCTGGCTGAATATGGGAGACAGATGTGACAGAGGATCCCTGGCTAAACAGAGTCTCTGCTTGCTCGCCCCAAGACAGACACGAGTAGACAAGGGTGAGCAGGGCATGTGCAGGGCTCTTGCTCAACCAACGCATTTGTCCGAGAGAGGGGTGATGACAGGCAAGCATCAATCATAAGCGCGGGGCCAGGCATCATTGTCTAATGAAGCGAACTGGCTGGAGAGGCAATAAGGGCTTGCTAGCGTTGCCAAAGGGATGACACCAGCTGACTGGTGCGGGGCAGGGGAATCTTATATGCCGGAGAGCAGGGGGGATATTGCAGCGGGAGCCTCATCTACCTGAATTGAGGATAAAAAAAGAGCCACCACACTGTGTGGCTCTTTTTTCTATCAGGCTAGTTAGCCAGCTATCAAGGACGACCAGCCGGGCTGGTTGCCACATTGACGGCAGCAGTACTGCCCGCATGACGGCCAGAGCTTGCCACTTCGCTGCGAACCAGCGGTGCTTGCTCTACCGGCTCACGCTCCGGCTGGGCTGGCGCTGCAGCAGGCGTTGCCATCGGGGCTGAAGCCTTGCGAGCGCTGGCCAGCAGACCGGCACCCTTGTTGACCTGCTTGGCCACTGGAGCTGCAACAGCCACCTTGGCGACAGGCTGTTCAGCCGCAGGCTCAGCAACCGGTTCAACCACAGCAACGTCAGCAGTCACGACCGGCGCAGTTTCGATGACAGCAGGAGCTGCCTCAATGGTCGCAGCTTCGGCAACAGGGGCTGCTTCGGCAACAACAGGGGCCTCAACCGCAGGCGTTGCTGCAACGACCTCAGCAGTCATGATCTCGACAGGTGCTGCAACTACGGCTACGGCGGCTTCTGCTTGCTCACGAGCTTCTTCGGCAACGGCTTCTGCCACTACGTGCTCGGTCAGAGCGGAAGAGGCTTGTACGGCAGCGGCAATGGCAGCGGCGCTCGGGATGGTGACGACAGGCACAGCCGGATCTTCCACCTTCACCTGAGCAGCATCCGCCTGGGCGGCTGTGGTCATGGTTGCAGTGTCGGCCTGCGGCTCTTCATCATCACGCTGGCTGCGGGCATCTTCGTTGATGCGCTTGCGGCGTTGACCCTCGATACGCTGAGTGCGCGGGGTGCGACGGGAACGACGCTGGCCGTCGGCCTGCTCGTCACTCTGCTCAACGGTATCCGCCACGACAGCAACGGGAGCCTCGGTCGGCACAACAGCAACATCGCTGGCCGGTACGTCGGCACGGATCTGCTTGCGCAGTTGACGACGTTCGCGGCGCTCGGCGACTTTCTGCTCTTTTTCCTGCTGCGGCTCGGCGCTGACAACGGCAGTTTCAACGATTTCTACTGCTTCAACGACCGCCTCGGCACGGGGCTCGCGCGGTGCACGGGGCTCACGAGCCGGACGCGGGGCACGCGGTTCACGTTCCTGACGCGGTTCGCGGGGCTCACGTTCCACTCGCTGCTCGCTGCGTACTTCAGTGCGAGTTTCACGTTCCTGACGGGGCTCACGCTCTTTGCGCGGACGACGGTTGCGGCTTTCGCCACCCTCGCGGTTGGCGGCGGCTTCGCGCTTCTCACCCGCTTCAGCTGTGTTGCGGCTGTTGCGGTTGTCGTCACGACGGGGACGCTGACCACGGCCACGGGTGTCATCACGCTGATGACGATGAGCCTCGTCCTTGCGTGCTTCCCGTTGCACTGCCGGTTTCTCGGCTGGTGCCTTGACATCGGCAGGGGCTGCGTCGGAACCGAACAGACCTGAAATGGCCTTGAACAGTTTGCCAAACAGACCCGCTTCCGCTTTGGCGGCAACGGGGGCTGGCGCCGCGACGGGGGCAGCAACTGCAGCCGGCGCAGCCGGTTGAGGTGCCTGGACGAAGCCTTGCAGCAGCGGTTGCTCACGCTCGATCACCTGAGTCTGCTTCGGCTGGTAGACCGGCTTGGCAATCTCGGTTTTCAGCTCGTAGCTGGCCGCTTCCGGGATTTCGTTCTGACGGATGCGGGTCACTTCGTAGTGCGGGGTTTCCAGGTGCTGGTTAGGAATGATGTACAGACGTACTTCATTACGCTGTTCCAGACTGGCGATGGAGGCGCGCTTCTCGTTGAGCAGATAGGCGGCAACATCGACCGGCACCTGAGCATGAACCTGCTCTGTGTTGTCCTTCATGGCCTCTTCTTCGATGAGACGCAGTATGGACAAGGCCAGTGATTCGTTGTCACGGATGACCCCCTGGCCCTGGCAACGGGGGCAGATATGACTGCTTGACTCGTTGAGGGAGGGGCGCAGACGCTGACGGGACATTTCCAGCAGACCGAAACGGGAGATACGGCCCAGCTGGATGCGGGCGCGGTCCTGATGTACCGCTTCACGCAGACGGTTTTCCACTTCGCGCTGATGGCGAACCGGCGTCATGTCGATGAAGTCGATGACGATCAGGCCACCCAGGTCGCGCAGACGCAATTGACGGGCAATTTCATCGGCCGCTTCCAGGTTGGTTTGCAGCGCCGTCTCTTCGATATCGCCGCCCTTGGTGGCGCGGGAGGAATTGATATCGATGGAGGTCAGTGCTTCGGTCGGGTCTATGACTATGCTGCCGCCGGAGGGCAGGCGCACTTCGCGCTGGAAGGCCGACTCGATTTGGCTCTCAATCTGAAAGTGGTTGAACAGGGCAACTTCACCCTTGTACAGCTTCACGCGGTTGAGGAAATCGGGACGAACCAGCTCGATGTGAGCACGGGCACGTTCAAAGATGACAGGGTCGTCGATCAGGATCTCGCCGACATCGCGACGCAGGTAGTCACGAATGGCGCGTACTATCACGTTGCTTTCCTGGTGGATAAGTACGGGAGCAGTTCGGTCCTGTGACGCCTTGTGGATGGAATCCCAGTGGTTGAGCAGAACGTTGAGATCCCATTCCAGCTCTTCCGGGGATTTGCCAACACCGGCGGTACGCACGATGAGGCCCATGCCGTCCGGCACTGTCAGTCCGCTCAGGGCTTCTTTCAGTTCTGTCCGTTCATCGCCCTCAATGCGGCGGGAGATACCGCCTGCACGGGGGTTGTTCGGCATCAGCACCAGGTAGCTACCGGCCAGGCTGATAAAGGTGGTGAGGGCTGCACCCTTGGTGCCACGCTCTTCTTTATCGATCTGGACGATCACTTCCTGGCCTTCGCGGACCACTTCTTTGATGTTGGGACGACCCTGATAGGAATAACCGGAGGGGAAGTAATTGCGGGCGATTTCCTTTAACGGCAGGAAACCGTGGCGTTCAGCGCCGTAGTCGACAAAAGCAGCTTCGAGACTGGGTTCTACGCGGGTGATCTTACCCTTGTAGATGTTCGCTTTTTTCTGCTCATGGCCCGGACTTTCAATATCCAAATCGTAGAGCTGTTGTCCGTCAACCAGCGCTACGCGCAACTCCTCTTCCTGAGTCGCGTTGATTAGCATTCTTTTCATTGAGTTCTCGTTATTTTGTCATTTTGATTTCCTCCACAGGATCCTGCCGGCGCCGGCCTCGGGTCTTCAGCATACTTGGGCAACCTCCCGGTTGGGGTATGCATGAGGCGCAAACTAAGGGCGCTCTGGTTCGGCCTTCTCGAGAAGGCATGAATTAAGGATGCCGATGTGGAGACAAATAATCGGTTCTGCTTGTGTTCTCCATGCGTTGTACCTCGCACCCGGGAACCGTCATGTTCTTGTATACACGGTGTTTTGGGATTGGGTGGCATAAATATTGGCCACTTAGTACAAGGCTTGAACACAATGACAAAACCTTGTTTATTATCCCATTTAAACCACTTTTATAGCAAGGCGCCATTTTTCAACAAAGCATGCAGCCAAGGGGCGCCGGCAGTGTTAAAATCCGCGCCATGACACAGATACAACAACAAGTGCAGCTGCTCACCATCGAAGCTGAGCATGAAGGGCAGCGCATCGACAATTTTCTCAAGACTCAGCTAAAGGGCGTCCCCAAGAGCCTGATTTATCGCATCCTTCGAAAAGGGGAAGTGCGCGTCAACAAAAAGCGCATCAAACCGGAATACAAACTCTGCCCGGGCGACGAGGTACGGGTTCCTCCCGTGCGGGTTGCCGAGAAAAACGAACTGCCCTCGGCCAACCTCGGCAGCATCCAGCGTCTGGAGAGCCAGATCCTGTTTGAAGACGACGCCATGATAGTGCTCAACAAACCGTCCGGCATGGCCGTGCACGGCGGCAGTGGTCTGAGTTTTGGCGTCATAGAGGGACTGCGAGCCCTGCGCCCGGACGCCCGCTTCCTGGAGCTGGTGCATCGGCTGGATCGTGACACCTCTGGCGTGCTGCTGGTTGCCAAGAAGCGCAGTGCGCTGCGCAGCCTCCATGAGCAGTTGCGGGTCAAAACCATGCGCAAGCAGTATCTGGCATTGGTGCGCGGCCAGTGGCAGCCCCACGTCAAGGTAGTCAATGCGCCGCTGCGCAAGAATGATCTGCAATCCGGTGAACGGGTAGTGCGGGTCAGCAGTGATGGCAAGCCATCCGAAACCCGTTTCCGCATCGCCCGTCAATTTGCCGAGGCGACCCTAGTCGAGTGCAGCCCGATTACGGGGCGTACCCACCAGATCCGGGTCCATACCCAGCATGCAGGTCATCCCATTGCCTGTGATGACAAGTATGGGGAAGCTGCCTTTGACGAGAAAATGCGCAGCCAAGGGCTGAAACGGCTATTTTTGCACGCTTGGAAGCTGACATTCACTCATCCGGTTGATGGCCGCGAGGTGCTGATCGAGGCACCGCTCGCGCCTGAGCTCGACAATTTCCTCAACAAGCTGGCACGCTGATGAAGGCTATCCGACTCGCCATTTTCGACTGGGACGGTACCCTGATGGACTCGGTGGGGCGGATTGTTGCCTGCGTCGCGGGGGCGGCGCGCGATTGCGGCGAGCCGGTGCCCACTAAGGTGCAGACACATCAGATAATAGGGCTCAGCCTGGAGGTCGGCATTCCACTGCTGTTTGAACTGGCGCCGGGTGGCGAGCGGGCCAACGCCCTGATCGCCCGCTATCGTCATCACTATCTGCATGACGGTACACCGAGTCCGTTGTTTGCCGGGGCGAGTGCGCTGCTGCATCACTGGCACGGGCAGGGAATTGCATTGGCGGTGGCGACGGGCAAGTCTCGCCGCGGCTTTGATCGGGTGCTGGATGATACTGGCCTGCGGCCGCTGTTTGCTGCCACCCGTGGCGCGGACGAGGCCAACTCCAAACCCGCTCCTCTGATGTTGACGCAAATTCTGGATGAGCTGGGCTTTGCTCCCCATCAGGCAGTGATGATCGGTGACTCCATCCACGACATGACGATGGCAGAAGCGCTCGCCATGCCGCGGATCGGCGTAAGCTGGGGTGTGCACGACAAGAAGCGCTTGCAGACACATGATCCGCTTGCGGTCGTCGATACCATGGACGAGTTGAAGCTGCTGCTGGGTTAGTCTTGCCATATGCCAGTTGAATAGATGACGAAACGGGAGCCTTGGCTCCCGTTTTTCGTTTGGCTCGTCGTGGATAGACTATTCCCGTCAGGGCAGGGCGAGGCCGTGGCGTTCCAGCAGCTCGATCAGACCGATCAGGGGCAGGCCGATCAGGGCGTTGGGATCGCGCCCCTCCAGCCCTTTGAACAGCATTATCCCCATACCTTCACATTTGAAACTGCCCGCGCAATCAAGGGGCATCTCCGCTGCCACGTAGCGGCGAATGGCGGTCTCATCCAGAGTGCGGAAGTGCACAGTGAAGGGCTCCACCAGCTGTTCTGCTTTGCCGCTGGCGGCATCCAGTACGCACAGGCCGGTATAAAAGGTAATGCTGCGGCCCCGTGCGGCCATCAGCTGTGCCACCGTCTTCTCCACAGTGCCTGGCTTGCCCAGGATCTGACCGTCGCAGACACACACCTGATCGGACCCTATGATCAGTCCCTGATCACGCCGGTTGGCAATGGCATTCGCCTTGGCATAGGCCAGCCGCGCCACCAGCGTCTCGGCAGATTCGCCGGGCAGGGGAGATTCATCCACCTCGGGTGCCGCACATTCAAAGGGAAGGCCGAGTTTTTCCAACAGGGTTTTACGATAGCGGGACGTGGAGGCGAGGATAAGCTGTGTTGGCATTGTGTTGTGATGTCCTGATTTGATGCAGTCAGGTGCCGATGGTATCGCCACGCCGTGAGCCGGGCAAATCTCCGATGAGGTTTCCATGCTGGACCGGCAATGATGCGGATGGCACTTGGGTTGTCATTCTGAGTGAGCAGTAAATCCGGACAGGATCCTGTGTAGGATCCTGCTGTTTATGGCATAATCAGCCACCGATGAGAACAAGTCCCGGCATCTCAGGGACTTGTATGGTTAAAATCATCGGCGGTAAGGACTTTTTCCTTTGACTATCAGTTGTTGGACCTATAATATTCGCGCCCTATGCAAAAGGTGAAGTTGCCCGTTAAGGTTGATCCAGTCCGTAATGCCTTGAAGCTGCTCGACTATGTCGGGATAGTGGAAAAGTCGCAGATGCCCAGGCTGGAGGAATCAACCGCAGGCTTGCAGAGTGATGTTGATGTATCACTGCACTTTGGCAAAGATGTCCAGAAGTTGACCGTTATGAAAGGCACTGCCCATGCCAAGGTTGACCTGGTTTGCCAGCGTTGTGGAGAGACATTCGAGCACCTTTGTGAAGCTGATTTTATCTACACTCCGCTGTTTGAAAAAACAAACGAGGAAGAACTGCCGGAAGCTTATGAGCCCATTGAGTTGGACGAAAACGGCGAGATAGATCTTCATCAAGTTCTGGAGGATGAACTCATCCTCTCGTTGCCTCAGGTGGCAATGCATCCAATGGATGCTTGCCCTCGCGGTAACATGGACATGACTTGGGGTGATATCGAACCTGCTGATGAGCGGCCGAATCCCTTCGCAGTTCTTGAAGAGCTTAAACGTAAGTGAATCTAGGAGTTAGCCTACAATGGCCGTACAACAGAACCGTAAAACCCGTGCCAAGCGTGGCATGCGTCGTTCACACGATGCGCTGACCAGTGCAGCTCTGACTGTTGATCAGACCAGTGGTGAAATCCATCGTCGTCACCATGTGACTGCCGATGGTTTCTACCGCGGTAAAAAGGTAATCGCTTAAGGATTGCCTTTGTCTACGCAAACTGTCGCGCTAGACATAATGGGGGGAGATATTGGCCCCTCGGAAACAGTGCCTGCCGTTGTGCAGGCACTGTCTCTTTTGCCCCAGCTAAAACTCATTCTGGTTGGTGATCAACACCAGACCACTGCCTTATTGCAGCAACATGGCTTGCTGACTCATCCTCGCGTTCGTTTCGTACATGCATCCCAAGTGGTTGGCATGGGCGACAAGCCGATCGTGGCGCTGAGAACTTTGAAAGACTCCTCCATGCGGGTTGTGCTCAATCTGGTGAAAGCCGGTGAGGCCGATGCCTGCGTCAGTGCCGGTAATACCGGTGCCCTGATGGCCATGGCCAAGTGTGTGCTCAAATCCTTGCCCGGTGTCGACAGACCTGCGCTCATCAAGGCGCTGCCGACCTTGAGTGGCAAGCGTACCGTGATGCTGGATCTCGGCGCCAATGTCAGCTGCGATGCCGACACCCTGTTGCAGTTCGCTGTGATGGGGTCGGTGGTGGCCGAAAAGGTTGAAGGCATTGCGTCGCCCCGGGTTGCCTTGCTCAACGTGGGGGAGGAGGAGATAAAGGGCAATGACCTGGTGCGTCACAGCGCAGAGTTGCTCCGTCAGTGCAGCGCACTCAATTTCGTTGGCTTTGTCGAGGGTGATCGCATCTTCAGCGGCGAGTGTGATGTTATTGTCTGCGATGGTTTTGTTGGCAATGTCGCCCTCAAAACGGCGGAAGGGGTAGTGCGGATGATGGCCCAGCTGGCCGGATATCCCCGCAAAAAACGCAGTTTTCTTGGCCGACTCGCCGGATTTATGTTCAAACGACGTTTTTCTTACCTGAACCCCGACCAGTATAACGGTGCAAGTCTGTTAGGATTGCGCGGCATTGTGGTAAAAAGCCATGGGCGAGCCGAACGGCACGCTCTGTGTAATGCGATCCTGCTGGCCGCACAAGAGGCCAAGCATCAACTTCCATTGCAAATAGCAGATCGCCTTGAATCTGTCTTTTCCGACAGGGATCTATAAGAACTCTATGCATAGCAAAATTCTGGGTACTGGCAGTTATCTGCCGAGTTCAGTGCGTACCAACGCCGATCTCGAGCAAATGGTTGAAACCAGTGATGAGTGGATCGTGGAACGTACCGGGATCCGTGAACGCCGTATTGCCGGTGCCGACGAAACTGTCGCCACCCTGTCTCACCAGGCCGCCCTGCGCGCCTTGGAAGCCGCGGGTCTGACCGCTGTCGATCTCGACATGATAGTGCTGGCGACCACCAGCGCCGAAAACGCCTTCCCGGCTGCCGCCTGCGAGCTGCAGGGATTGCTCGGTGTACCAGGCATTCCTGCATTTGACGTGGCAGCCGCCTGCGCCGGTTTCACCTATGCGCTCTCCATTGCCGATCAGTTCGTCAAGTCCGGGGCCGCCCGCCATGTGCTGGTTGTTGGCGCCGATGTGCTGTCCCGCATGTGTGACCCGCAAGATCGTGGCACCATCATACTGTTTGGTGACGGGGCAGGGGCTGTGATTGTTGGCGCAAACGAGACGCCTGGGATCCTGTCAACGCACCTCCATGCAGATGGCCGTTATGGCGATCTGCTCAAGTTGCCGCACCCTCGTCGCGGCATGCCGGGCACCGAGCTCGAAGCCTACATGTATATGAAGGGCAACGATGTGTTCAAGGTGGCGGTGACGCGGTTGAGCGAGATCGTGACCGAGACGCTGGCAGCCGCTGGCATAGCGCCGAGCGAACTCGACTGGCTGGTACCGCACCAGGCCAACTTCCGCATCATCAGCGCGACCGCCAAGAAGCTCGGCATGAGCCTCGATAAAGTGGTGCTGACCCTCGACAAACACGGCAACACCTCTGCTGCCTCCGTGCCCATTGCCTTCGATGAAGGGGTGCGTGACGGCCGGATCAAACCGGGCCAGTTGGTACTGCTGGAGGCCTTCGGCGGTGGTTTCGCCTGGGGTTCGGCGCTGATCCGCCTCTGATCTTTAGCGGGATGGCGCCAAGGCATCATCCCGTGACCGATTTCGTTTTGTCTTACCTTAAAGGAATCAATGATGACCCAATTTGCCATTGCCTTCCCGGGACAAGGCTCCCAAGCCGTTGGCATGCTGGCCGAGCAACACGCCGTGATCAAGGAAACCTTCGCCGAGGCGAGCCAGGTGCTGGGTTATGACCTGTTTGCCTTGGTCATGGATGGTCCGGTTGAAGATCTGAACAAAACTTGGCGCACCCAGCCCGCGTTGCTGACGGCCTCCGTCGCCCTGTGGCGTCTGTGGCAACAGCAGGGTGGGGCGACCCCCGCCATGATGGCCGGCCACAGTCTGGGTGAGTACTCAGCACTGGTGTGCAGCGGCGCGCTGGATTTCGCCGATGCGGTCAAACTGGTTGAACTGCGTGGTTTGGCCATGCAGGAAGCCGTACCGGAAGGGACCGGTGCCATGGCGGCCATCATAGGTCTGGATAATGAAGCCATCGCCGCCAACTGCGAAAAAGCGGCGCAAGGTCAGGTGGTCTCTCCGGTCAACTTCAACTCCCCGGGCCAGGTGGTGATCGCCGGTCACAAGGAAGCGGTTGAGCGCGCCAACGCACTGATGAAAGAGTCTGGCGCCAAGCGGGCATTGCCGCTGCCGGTCTCGGTGCCATCCCACTGTGCACTGATGAAACCTGCCGCAGAAAAACTGGCGGCTGCGCTGGACGGGATCGAGATCAAGGTTCCAACCATCGCAGTCATCAATAATGTCGACGTATCCTGTGAACAGGATCCGGCCGCCATCAAGCAAGCGCTGGTGCGTCAGCTGTTCAGTCCGGTCCGTTGGACCGAGACGGTGGAGCGGATGGCCAATGAAGGTGTCACCCTCGAGATCGAGATGGGGCCGGGCAAGGTATTGACCGGGCTGGCCAAGCGCATCGACAAGCGCGTGGAAGGTATCCATACCAACGATGTAGCCTCTTTCGAGCTGGCGCTGGCCCAGTCCAAGTAAACAGGAGCAGATAATGAGTTTTACCAATAAGGTTGTGTTGGTGACCGGTGCCAGTCGTGGTATCGGCCGTGCGATTGCCGAGACATTTGCGGCCCGTGGCGCAAAAGTCGTCGGCACAGCGACCAGCGACAGCGGCGCAGAGGCTATCAGCGCCTATCTGGGTGAGCAGGGTTATGGCATGGCACTGAACGTGACCAGTCCTGAATCCATCGAGACTGTTTTCGCGGCCATCAAGGCGCGTTTCGGCGACATCGATATCCTGATCAACAATGCCGGCATCACCCGCGACAACCTGTTGATGCGTATGAAAGATGACGAGTGGAATGAAATCATCGACACCAACCTGACTTCCCTCTATCGTCTGAGCAAGCCAGTATTGCGCGCCATGATGAAGAAGCGTCATGGCCGGATTATCAGCATCGGCTCCGTGGTCGGAACCATGGGCAATGCAGGCCAGGTCAACTATGCAGCCGCCAAGGCGGGTCTGGTTGGCTTTACCAAATCGTTGGCTCGGGAAGTGGCATCCCGTGGTATTACAGTGAATGCGGTTGCGCCCGGTTTTATCGAGACCGACATGACCCGGGCACTGAATGACGAACAACGTGCCGGCATCATGAATCAGGTGCCAGCAGCCCGTTTGGGTGATCCAAAAGAAATTGCCGCAGCTGTGGTATTCTTGGCGTCGGATGATGCCGCCTATATCACTGGCGAAACCCTGCATGTTAACGGCGGGATGTACATGGTGTAATCAATTTGTCGTGAGATCTGTTCAAATTTGCGATAGTACGCCGAAGTTTGGCGAATTTCGTGGTTTGACCAGAGGCAAGCTACTTGCAAACTGACGTTAATTGAATAAACTACCCCAACCAGACGCAATAGCGTATTTTTAAAGGAAAATTCAGGTCATGAGCAACATCGAAGAACGCGTAAAGAAAATCATCATCGAACAACTGGGTGTTAAAGAGGAAGACGTCAAGAACGCTGCCTCCTTCGTCGACGACCTGGGCGCTGACTCTTTGGATACCGTTGAACTGGTAATGGCGCTGGAAGAAGAATTCGATACCGAAATTCCTGATGAAGAAGCCGAAAAGATCACTACTGTTCAAGCGGCTATCGATTACATCACCGCTAATCAGGAATAAGTTCCTGTTCTGAAAGAAGCGGCCCAAGGGCCGCTTCTTTTATGTTTACTCCCTTTCAAAATACCTCTCGGAGACTACCTCAGTGTCAAAACGCAGAGTCGTGGTGACCGGCTTGGGGATGCTTTCCCCGGTGGGCAACACTGCCGAATCCAGCTGGCAAGCCCTGCTCAACGGGCAGAGCGGCATTTCTCCTATCGAACATTTTGATGCCAGCGAGTTTGCGACCCGTTTCGCAGGCCAGGTCAAAGAGTTTTATCCCGAACAGTACGGTATCAACCGCAAAGAAGCCCGCAAGATGGATCTCTTCATCCAGTACGGCGTGGCGGCGGGGATCCAGGCGCTCGATGATGCGGGTCTGGTTGTCAATGAAGACAATGCAGAGCGGGTCGGTGTGGCCATAGGTTCCGGTATCGGCGGTCTGGGTCTGATTGAACAGAACCATACCAGCCTGATCAACGGTGGCCCGCGCAAGCTGAGCCCTTTCTTCGTGCCTTCCACCATCATCAATATGGTGTCCGGTCATCTCTCCATCATGAAGGGACTGCAAGGCCCCAATATAGCGGTGACTACTGCTTGTACCACAGGCACCCATGCCATCGGCATGGCTGGCCGCATGATCGCCTACGGTGATGCGGACGTGATGGTAGCCGGCGGTACCGAAAAGGCTTCTACCCCCATGGGAATGGGCGGTTTTGCGGCGGCCAAGGCACTCTCTACCCGCAACGACGAGCCCCAGAAGGCGAGTCGCCCGTGGGACAAGGATCGCGACGGTTTTGTGCTGGGTGACGGCGCCGGTGTGCTGGTACTGGAAGAGTATGAACACGCCAAGGCCCGTGGTGCCAAGATCTATGCCGAGCTGGTTGGCTTTGGCATGAGTGGCGATGCTTATCATATGACGGCACCTCCCTCTGACGGCAGCGGTGGTGCGCGCGCCATGAAAAATGCCATCAAGGATGCCGGTATCGCTCCCGAGCAGATTGGTTACATCAACGCCCACGGCACCTCTACCCCCTTGGGTGATGTGGCCGAGCTGCGCGGCATGAAGCAGGTGTTTGGCGAGCATGCCAGCGCCCTGATGATCAGCTCCACCAAGTCCATGACCGGCCATCTGCTGGGTGCGGCGGGTGCTATCGAAGCCATCATCACAGTGCTGGCGCTGCGTGATCAGGTGGCACCACCCACCATCAATCTGGATAATCCGGATGAAGAGTGCGATCTGGATCTGGTGCCCCACGTAGCCAAACCTGGTCACTTTGAGTATGCCTTGTCCAACTCGTTCGGTTTTGGCGGCACCAATGGCTCACTGATCTTCAAACGCGTATAATTCGCCCCAGGGCGGATGACTCGGGCCCGATACTGCCGGTATCGGGCCTTTTTTATCGGAGGGATCCTTTTGCTTATCAATGGAATGCAGACAGATGCTGTGTCCGCCAGGGATCGTGGGCTGGCCTATGGGGATGGTCATTTCACCACCATGCTGGTCAGAAACGGGCAGGTTGTCTGGTGGCCTGCCCATCTGGCACGGCTGCAGCAGGCCAGCGCCAGACTCGGATTTACCGAGATGGACTGGTCAACCTTGACCCGCGAGGTGGCGCAATTGGCTGCCGGCCAGACGCAGGCTGTCGCCAAGGTGATGCTGACCCGGGGAACTGGCGGGCGCGGTTATGACGGCAGTGCCTGCGAGGCGCCAACCCGTATCGTCTCCCTTGCCGATTACCCGAGCCATTATCAGGGTTGGCAGCAAAACGGCATTCCCCTGCTGGTTTGCCAGCAACGGCTCGGCGACGCCCCCATGCTGGCGGGACTCAAGACCCTGAACCGGCTGGAACAGGTTTTGCTGAAAAGCGAACTTGCGACGCGTTCGGGAGTCGAAGGTATAGTCTTGAACAGTCGGGGATTTCTGGTAGAAGGTGTCAGTGCCAATCTGTTTTGGCGCCGTGGCAAGACGGTGTTTACACCGGATCTTTCCCACTGCGGTATTGATGGCATCATGCGGCGCCATGTGATGGCGATGCTAAAACAGATGAGTATTGAACTGCGTGTCGTGGAGGCTCCGCTGGAGTCACTGTGGCAGGCCGAAGAGGTATGGCTGACCAATACCCTGATGGGCATAGTGCCGGTGACCGGCATTGGGGATACTCAGTATCCGAGCCCGGTATTGATCCGCCGTTTACAGGAGCGTTTGGTCATTGAAGTTTAATCGGCTTTACACCCTGCTCGCGGGCGCGGCGCTGACAGTTGCCGTGGCCGTGGGCTATGTATATCACAAGTGGCAGCAGGTGGAGACGCTCACCAACAAGGGGCCGACCCGCCTCTTTACCGTCGAGAAAGGGGCCCATGCGGCGCGCCTGATCGCCGAGCTGGGGGAGGGGGAAACCAGTCCCTGGGCCGTGCGGCTTTGGCTACGCGGTCACCCCGAACTGGTTGCCATCAAATCCGGTACCTACGAGATCAAGGAAGGGGCGCCACTTAAAGAGACCCTTTCTCTGTTTGCATCGGGCAAGGAGTTTCACTTCAGCCTCACCTTCGTCGAGGGGTCCCGTTTTGAGGACTGGCTGAAGCAGCTCTCCGGCGCGCCCTATCTGGAGCGGCTGACCGTGGAGCAATCTGAAGCCGATCTGGCTCACGAGCTTGGCATCGACAATGGCAAGCTGGAGGGCTGGTTCCTGCCGGAGACCTACGCCTACACCACCCATGCCAGCGACATCTCCATACTGCGTCGCGCTTATCAGGACATGAAAGCCTTCCTGCAACAGAGCTGGGACAAGCGCCAGGCCAATCTGCCCTACAAGACCCCTTATGAAGCGCTGATCATGGCTTCCATCATCGAAAAAGAGACGGGCCAGCCAGATGAGCGGGCGCAGATCGCCTCCGTGTTCGTCAACCGCTTGCGTCTAGGCATGAAGCTGCAGACAGATCCTACCGTCATCTACGGGGTCAAGGATCGTTACGATGGCAATATCCGCCGCAGCGATCTGACGGACGTGAATCCGTACAACACCTATGTGATCGATGGACTGCCGCCTACGCCCATCGCCATGCCCGGCAAGGCTTCCATCGAAGCGGCCCTCAACCCCAAGTCGACCGACTATCTCTATTTCGTCGCCAAAGGGGGCGGTGCCCACTATTTCTCCAAGACCCTCGATGAACACAATCGGGCGGTTCGCGAATACATATTGAAGAAACCCTAATGTCTAAATTTATCGTGATTGAAGGACTGGAAGGGGCAGGGAAGAGCTCCGCGGTACGTTATGTTACCGATTATCTGCAACGCCACGGCATCGACCAGATCGAATGCACCCGTGAGCCTGGGGGAACCCCGCTGGCCGAGCGGATGCGCGCCATCGTCAAGGAGGTGCACGACGAGCGCCTTACCATCGAAGCCGAGCTGTTGCTGATGTATGCCTCCCGGGTGCAGCTGGTCGAGACCCGGATCAAGCCGGCTCTGGCTGAGGGTCGCTGGGTGGTGGGGGATCGCCACGATCTCTCCTCCCAGGCCTATCAGGGCGGCGGGCGTGGCATCGATGCTGGGCTCATCGGCGCCATCAAGCAGGCAGTGCTCGGTGACTTCAAACCGGATTTCACCCTCTATCTCGATATCGATCCTGCCCTTGGTTTGCAGCGAGCCCGTCATCGTGGCGAGCTGGACAGGATCGAACTGGAGCAGCTCAGCTTCTTCGAGCGCACTCGCAGCCGTTATCTCGAACTGGCCGCCAAGGATGATTCCATCCGGGTGATCGATGCCGGACAAACTCCGGATCAGGTCAAAACGGCCATCGAGGCCGCACTGGACCACTACTTGTCGAACGAGCACGTATGCATCCCTGGCTGATCCCGGATTGGCATGCCCTGAGTCAGACGGCCGAGGCCGGTCGGCTGGGCCACGCCTGGTTGTTGCTCGGGGATCCCGGTCTTGGCAAGGAGCAGCTTGCAGAACGATTGGCGCGTTTGCACCTCTGCCAGCAACCGGATCGGGGAGAACCCTGTGGCCAGTGCCACTCGTGCCAGCTGTTTGACAAAGGACATCACCCGGATCTTGGTACCGTTACAGTCGACAGCAAGACCATAGGGGTCGAGGCCATTCGCGAGATCTGTGCTCGTCTGCAGAACTCGGCCCAGCTCGGCCGAGGCAAAGTGGTGATCATCCCGGATGCGGAGCGCATGACGGAATCCGCCGCCAACGCCTTGCTGAAAACATTGGAAGAGCCGGCCGGCGACAGTCTCTTGCTGCTGATTGCCTCCCAGGTTTCCCGTCTGTTGCCCACTATCCTGAGCCGCTGTCACAAGCACGTCTGCCAGTTGCCGACGGAAGGGGAGACAGTGCGCTGGCTGGCCGAGCAGGGTCACCAGGCCACATTGGCTCAGGTGCGGATCTGCCAGGGGGCTCCACTGCGGGTGCTGCGTTACATCGAAGAGCAGCAGGATGGCAAACGCCGGGAGTTGCTGGAGAGTTTCGTCTCCCTGTCACTGACCCCGACTCGGGCCACCCATGTCTGCAGCCAGCTGGCGGATGAAACTCAGGTCAGGCTGCACTGGTTGCAGCTGTTTTTGTGCGATGCACTCAAGACTCAGGCCGGCTGTGGTCATCATCAGCTGGCGATGCCGGATCTGGCGGCCCTCAGCCAGCAGTTGGCCGAGGGCAACTCCAGCGAAAAGTTGCTGGAGGCGGAGCAGCAGCTCGTGGCGCTCAAGGCCGCCTGCCAACCTGGCCAGCTCTCCAATTCCACCATTCATCTGATGAACTGGCTCAGCCGCTGGTTATAAATCTGACAAGACGCAAAGGTTCTTTATGTTACTCGTTGATTCCCATTGCCACCTCGATCGCCTCAGCTATGGCAGCAAGCAGACCGACATGGCCGACGTGTTGGCCAAGGCTGCGCAGCAGGACGTGGGATACTTTCTTTGTGTGAGCGTGACTCAGTCACAGTTCCCGACCATGTTGGCGGCGATCGCCCCTTATCCCCAGGTGTTTGCTTCCTGTGGTGTGCATCCGCTCAATCAGGAACCCGGTGTCGATGCCGAGCTGTTGCTGGCGCAGGCCAACGATGAAAGAGTGGTGGCCATCGGGGAAACCGGGCTCGACTACTTCTATTCGCCGGAAAACAAGGAGGTGCAGCAAGCCTCCTTCCGCGAACATATCCGGGTCGCTCGTGCCTTGAACAAGCCGCTGATCATTCACACCCGTGATGCCCAGCAAGATACCCTGCAGATCATGCGTGAAGAGGGGGCGGACCAGGTGGGCGGTGTGTTGCACTGTTTCACCGAATCCCTGGAGATGGCCCAGGCCGCGATGGAGATGGGTTTTTATATTTCCATTTCCGGCATAGCGACCTTCAAGAATGCATCCGCACTGCAAGCCGTGGTCAAGGCGTTGCCGCTTGAACGCTTGCTGGTTGAAACAGACTCTCCCTATCTAGCCCCTGTGCCTCATAGGGGGAGAGAGAATGAACCTGCCTTTGTGCGAGATGTTGCCCAGTTTATTGCCGACCTTCGTCAGATGCCACTGACCGAGTTGGCAGAGGTGACCAGCCGAAACTTCTTTGAACTGTTCAAGTTGGCAAAAAAATAAACGACTAGGCCCCGGATAAAGGGGCCTCTTTATTTAAAATCATCCGCACACTTCCCCTCGTTATGACTGCCCATGCCACTTATTATCTCTCACAGCTCATTGAATGTCAGCGCGATGACATCGTTGATAAACTGGTTCATTACAGATGATGTTGCTGCAGATGAACATCGAGGTTCAGGGGGTTTAATAAGCGGTTCTATAAGTATCGATAATATTCATTATCGATACTTGATGTATATGAAGGATCCTGTAAGATCCTCCCAAACCCCACATTGAATCATAGACTTACGTGGCTTACCCAACCGTCTCACCCCCTGTTTATCAGTCATTGCAGACTGTGTTCGATCCTCAGCTCAATAGTCGGGCGAGACGCTTCTTGCGCAGTGCCAAAGCGGTTTCCACCCTCAATGCCTATCAGGCTGATACCCGTATTTTCGTATTCTGGTGCCAGCTCCACGGGCTTGACCCGCTGCAAACCACTCATCACGACATCATGAATTTTCTGGCGGATCAGGCCGATGGCATATTGGCGGACTGGGTGTGGCTGGATAAAGAGGAAGGGAAAGGGGAGCTGCGCAACGGTGAACCACGTAAACCTGCGACCCTGGTCAGGCGACTGGCCGGGATCCGCTACGCCTTCAAGCAGAAAGGCATTCATCCCATGCCGACCGAGCATGCTGAAATCAAGGAGATGATGCGTGGCATAGTGCGTCTTGGTGATAACCGCAAGCGCAAGACCGGGGCTCTGACCCTGCAACCGCTGGGCAGGGTACTCGATGAAATCGACACCTCCAACCTGGCCGGTTTACGGGATCACACCCTGCTGCTGTTGATGTTCAGTGGTGCCTTGCGCCGCTCGGAGGCGGCCAGAATCGAGGTAAGCGACCTCGATTTTGTGGGGCAGGGGATCCGGCTTCGCCTCAAGCCGAGCAAACATCAGCTCCATGAAACCGAGATAGCGCTCATTCCTGGCAAGCAGTATTGCCCCGTATCGGCGCTGCACACCTGGCTTAAAAAAAGCCGGATCGGTGAGGGCGCGCTGTTTCGTCGCATGAACCGCTGGGGTCAGCTTATGTCGGAACCTCTCGGCCCTCAGGGGATAAACCTGATGATCAAGCGGCGCACCGGCCATCGACGATCTTTATGTCAGTGGCCACAGCCTGCGACGGGGATTCATCACCTCGGCCGTCACCGCCGGCAAGCCCATGAACAAGATCATTGAGGTGACTCGCCACAAGGACATGCGTACCCTGCAGGAGTATTTCGACGATGCCCACAAGTTCTCCGATCACGCTCTAGATGGCTTGTTGTGACACTCCGCGTCACTGCATTTTTTATGTTAAATTATATCTTGTTGATCTGATGATATATTTATCGCGCTTTGCCAAAGTGCCTGATGGGAGGGGAAAGCCTTCTTGTTCAGGCAACAATGCACCACAGGTTAGAGATAACAAACATTAAAACAGAACATTGCAAGGTCATATGAGCCAGGAAATAAATGTGAATGAGCCCCAAGCGGCAGCCCCACACAACAATGCCGAACGACAGCGCCAGCATGTGAAACGCAAGCAGGAAACCCATAGCCGGTTGCAGTGCTGGATAAGCAATCGCCACGCAGAGCGGTTACAGGAATTGGGGATGCACCTTGAAGACAGTCAGGCTTCGCTCATCGAGCAGGCGATCGATCTGCTCTATCAGCATGAGTTGTCATCCCAGCCCCAGGTTGAGAAAGAGATGGCGGATGTGCTTGAGTGAAAGGCAGAAAACAGAACGTCCGGACATAAAAAAAGCCAGGCACGAATTCCTTGTACCTGGCATAGGGGAATTGGCTCCTTGCAGAGCCGTGCGCTAACTGGTGTTCGGATAGCCTTAAGCTTAGACAAGGCTCAAGGCTTTTCAAGATCCGAATAAAAGTTCAACCGAAGTGTGGGTTTTCCAGACTCGATCAGGCGCGGAGTTTATGCACCGAACAGATTGTTGTCGCGCACCAGCTCACGGGGCAGGGCATTCTTGACCCGGCTCCCTACCCACTTCCCCATGCCCAGGGTGTGCCCCTGATAACGAACGATCATCTCGCCAGTGCCAGCCTCCTGCTCGGGCCAGACGTCCCGCCCCATCATGAATTCTCGCGCATTGGCACTGTCGAGTTCGACAACCCCTTGTGTCGCCTTATCGCCATAGGCCAGCGCCCACTCATGGGTTAGGCGATAGCCCTTCTTGAAGGTCTCCGCCAGCTTGATGCCGATGCGATCGAAACGCAGCTTGCCCTGCACCTGCCCAAACAGGTGAGGGAAGAGCCAGATCTCGTCATTGCGACCAAACAGCTGACCTGGGGGTACCACACCAAAATTGGCTTCAATCTCGCGCAGCATGGGCTCAGCCTCTTTGGCCGGCAGTGGCGAGAAGGGGAACTTGCCGAGTTTGCCCGGCTTGAACATGGTGTTGGGCACTGAGTGATGCTTGCGCAATCTGGCGACGAAAAAGCCTTCACTGTCGAAGATCTGGGGCCAAACGTGCAGATATCCTTCGGGAGTACAGGCCTGCTCCGCATTGGGGAACAGGTCGGCCAACGAGTCAAGGGTCAGGGCATCGCCGAACTTCTCCAGCAGAGACTGACAGACTGCCTGATTCTCTTGCTGGCTCAAGGTGCAAGTGGAGTAGACCAGCACACCGCCGGGTTTGAGGGCGTGAAACGCGCTCTCCAACAACCCTTGCTGCACAGCAGCAATCTCGTCGATGCTCTCGATACTCCAGTTGCGCAAGGCATCTTCATCTTTGCGCACTGTCCCTTCGCCGGAGCAGGGGGCATCGAGCAAGATGGCATCGAAGGTCTCCGGCAACCACTGGCCAAACACCTTGGCATCGAAGTGAGTCATGCCCACATTGGTGACGCCGCAGCGCTGGATGTTGGCACTCAGCACCTTGAGCCGGCTGCTGGAATATTCATTGGCAACCAGCATGCCCTGATTGTTCATCAGCGCTGCTATCTGGGTGGTCTTGGAACCAGGGGCGGCTGCCGCATCCAGCAGCATGCCATCTCGCTTGACCTGATCGCTGGCAAATAGCGCCGTCACCGGCAACATGGAGCTCGCTTCCTGAATATAGAAGAGGCCGCTCAGGTGCTCTGCCGTATTGCCAAGGGGCACGGACTCATCGGCCCGGGTCAACCAGAAACCGGTCTCGCACCAGGGAACGGCATCGAATTGCCAGCCAAGTGGCTGCATCTGCATCACAAAGTCGGAGACAGATATCTTCAGCGTGTTGACCCGGATGCTGCGCCGCAGCGGCCGCCGACAACTGGCTACGAATTCATCCATGGAGAGATGAGCCGGCATGATGGCCGCAATATGGTGCAAGAAGTGATCGGGAAGATAGGTATTGTCGTGCACGGCGCCGTCTCGTTGACCCAAAATAAGGGGCGATATCCTATCACAAGGCTAGGAATTTTCTTAACAGTGCCGACCGGCAACATAAAAAAGCCCGGCGTCATGGCCGGGCTGGTGTGATAGGAAAGAGACGATCAGGGCAGAATGCGAGGGCTCCACTCCAGCCACTCTTTCTCTGCCTTGCCATGCAAGGGGTAACGATGGCCCGCCTTGACGGTCGGCCCCATCTCCCGCTCTGGGGTGTTGAAGGCAATGCCGCCCGCCAGCAGGCTCTGCACGGTTTCCACTTCGATGGTGCCCCCGGTCAAACCTATGTCGGCCTTGACGCCGGAGACGTTCCAAAAGCGGGTGTTGGCCCGCACCAGGTGGGCATATTCCTGATCCACGCTCACATCGATCAACACTTCGCTGCCATCGCGGGCCAACGCCACGCCTGTGACGCTGCCCACCACCAGTTTGCGAAACAGCAAGGGGCTGCCAACACTCAAGCCGCTGACCGACGGGCTCTTGAGGGTCAAGGCTAGCCCAACCGGGCCCGTCTGACTCAAGGGAAAACGGTCCTTGCCCGCCCCCTGGCCTGGCTGAGCCTCCACGAAGGCTCCCTTGATCAGGGTATCGAGGTGAGCTATGCCGCCCAATCCCAGCTTGGCTTGTACCAGGGTAAAGCAGGCACCGGATTGCATAAAGCGCTCCGCATACTGACCATCCAGCTCGGCCTTGAAGATCACCTGACCCAGCGATGGCTCCAGCTCGATTTGCTCAATCTTGCCGATGTCGACACCGCGATAGCGGAGCGGGCTGCCGACCCCCAGACCCGGATTGTTGTCGGCCACCAGGGAGAGGGCGCGCACTTTCGCCCGTGCCTGCTCTTTGCTATCAAACAGTTGATGGCTGCTACGGCCGGTTCCAAGCCTGTCAAACTCGATGACACCGCGCAGCAGGGTAGCAAGATTGCCCACCTTGACGTGTACGCCATCGACGCGCACCCGGGTATCCAGGGCCGGTTTTTTCCAGAACTGCGGCTGCCGGGAGAGCAGGGGGGCATAAACGCCGTCAATCTCCAGTTCGATCTCCACCCCTTCTTTGGCCGCGCGCAGTTGCTTGACCTTGCCTGCCTCAAGCCCCAGATAGAGCACGGGTGAGCCGATGCCGATACCATCTGCCTGTTCTGCCTTGAGCAACCAGCGCTGAGGCTTGGCATCACGGGTTCCGAGCAATGCCAGCTCCTGGCTCGGGTAGAGGCGGTTGATGCGCTCACCGGTGACGGCCTGCACTAGCTTGATACCGCCGCCAATCCAGGCGCTTGCCGGGCTGGTTTCCACCTTGATACCGCTAAGATCGGCATCGATCTGCAGTGGTGACGCCCGATAGAAACGGGCCCGTTTCAGCAAGTGCTGATATTCCGTATTGACCACCAGAGCGACGCTGGCATTGCCGTTTGCATCCAGGCTCAGCTGGTTTATCTGACCAATCTGCAACCCCTTGTACCAGAGCGGAGCCCCTTCATTGAGGCCCGCCAGATCATCGGCCAACAGTGTGAGTCGGGTGCCGCTGACCTGATCCTGGCCGCTCAAGGTGATGGCTTTGACCCTTTCCCCCGCCACATAGTCGAGGCGAATGGCAGGCCCTGCCAGCAGGCGACAGCGTGCTTGAGACCACTGGCGCCGAGGGAAACTGTCTCCCAGACCAGTCGGCTTTCGCCGGTGATCCGAAATGCTTGTTCCGGGTTGATCAAAGCCGTCACGATCCGGCCCTTGTTAGTCAGGCGAATGGGATCAATACGGCCAATCTCGATCCCCTCATAGAGGATGGGCATTCCCTCCTTGATGGGCAGATCCCCCGCGGCTATGTCGATACGCTCACCACGAGCGGCCTCGGCCAGCCCCTTGTAGAGGGTGAAGGTCTGCCCCTTTTGCGGCTCTGGCGAGGCCTTGGGAGAGTCAAATGCTATGCCGCCGCTGAGGATGGAAGTGAGGCTGCCCGCCTCCACACTGACGCCGGCCAGACTGAAGGACCCCTTGATGCCGCTGATGTTCCAGAAACGGGTGTCAGCCTTGACGAGGTGTTCGAAGCGCGGCTCGATCACCAGATCCAGGATCACGTTCTGGTTGTCCTGGCCCAAGCGGGTATTGATGACGCTGCCCACCTCGATACCACGGAAATAAAGCCTGGCGCCAATCCCGACCGACCCCAGCGAGTCAGCAGTCAGGTGCAACATGCGCCCTTGAGCCTGATAACCCGGGGGAGGGCCGTCCAGTGCATCAAACTCCTCTTCCAGCGGATTGTTGTTCCGGCCGGGCTGCAGGTTGATGTAGTTGCCGGAGACCAGAGTATCGAGGCCGGAAATTTCGGTCAGCGATGCCTTGGGGCTCACCAACCAGAAGTCGGAGCCTTTGCGGATAAGCGAACGGGCTCGGCTGTCTATCTTGGCCAGTACCGCTATCTTGTGGCCATCTTCAGCCAGCTCCAGATCCTGCACCACCCCTATGGCTACCCCCTGATAGCGCAGCTGGGTCTTGCCCGGCAGAATGCCGTTGCCCTGGGCAAAATTGATGCGAATAAGTTGTCCACTGCTCGCAAACTGCTGGTAGATAAACCCGACCGCCAGCAAGAGGGCAATGAAGGGCAACAACCAGACTGGCGATAACCAGCGACGCTTCTCAATGACGGGTTCAGCCCCGATCATACCGACTCCTTAATTGGCTGATGTGAACAGCACTTCAGATACAAACAAATCATCAACAAGTCACCTTGTCCAAAAACAGAAAGGGAGATTATCCAAGGGGTATCAGCGGGCCGCTTTGTCCCACAGCAGCCGGGTATCCAGCATCCTGGCCGACATCATGGTCAGCACCACTACGCAGGCAAACGCCGTGGCGCCGGGGCCCGCCCGCACATTGAGCAGCACGCCGCGATCAACCAACGCCACCATCAGCGAGATGACAAACAAATCCAGCATGGACCAGCGGCCGATAAAATCGATGATGCGATACATGATGAGCTGACGCTTGCGCCGTACCGGCTTGGTGCGCTGCAACTGCCAGCAGATCCAGCCCAGCCCCAAAATTTTGCCCACCGGCACTATGATGCTGGCGGTCAGCACTATGGTGGCGATCCCCGACATCTTGCTGCGATAGAGCATCATGATACCGCTGAAGATGGTATCGGACTGCAATAATCCCTTGTTATAGAAGTGGGTGATGGGCAGCAGATTGGCGGGCAGCAACATGAAGGTGGCCAGTGCCAGCAAGCCCCATGACCAGGCCAGCGAATGGGGGATGCGCAACTGCAACTTGCTGTGGCAGCGGGGGCAGACTGCGCCGGCCTGATGGCGCACCAGCAAACCGCAGCTGTGACAGCGGCAGAGCCCCAGCTCACGGGCGCTGGTCTGGGTCATGTTCCGGCTCCTCCAGTGGCACCCGCTCCCAGTAAGGCGCAGGATCAAACAGGGTCAGCAGTGTCATGTTGAGCAGCATCAGAATACCCAGACTCAACAAGCCGCCCCCCAGGCGCACATCGGCAATATCGATCAGTTTGAACAGCGCGACCAGCAGGCTGACGATGTAGACCTCCAGCATGGCCCAGTGACGAAACACCTCCACCGCTTTCAGGGTCGGGGCCAGTATGTGCCAACGCTTGGCCAGACCACAGGACAGCAAAAAGATCCCGAGCAGCAGGCCCACAGGTGCCAGCACGGCGCACCAGAGCACCAGTCCCGCCACCCAGAATTCGTGTTCGACCATCAGCACCAGGATGCCCTTGAGCAAATTGGCATCCGAGTTCACCCCGGCCAGACGCAGGTAGATAAGCGGTTCGAAGAAGGCGGAGGGCAGCAGCAGAAAACCTGTGATGGTCAGGGCCATCAACTGGGAAGGGCGAAAGGCGTAGCGTCCATACAGATGCTGATGGCAACGAGGACAGTGAGCGTGGCGTCGCATTGGCAATAACTTGCGTTCGATCAGCAAGTCGCAAGCCGGGCAGACGATCACGGGATTGGGATCCGACATACGATTCAACCTGTTGAAGGAATTGGTGAAATTTACCCTAAAACCCGCACCCTGTCTTGCCTGGCGCCGTTCTGCCACGAAAGTATGATTGACGTTAACGTAAACGTGATATTAGATAGTCAGACCAGACAAATGAAAGGAGTCATGATGTCCAGCCTTACCCCTTCGGCAGGCCTGCGTTTTCGCACCGCCCTTGCCAACGAACGGCCACTGCAGATCGTCGGCACCATCAATGCCTACATGGCCCTGATGGCCGAACGTAGCGGCTTTGCGGCTATCTATCTCTCCGGTGCCGGTGTGGCTAATGCCTCCCATGGCCTGCCGGATCTCGGCATGACCTCCCTCAATGATGTGCTGATCGATGCAGAGCGGATCACGGCAGCCACCAGGGTACCCTTGCTGGTCGACATCGACACCGGCTGGGGCGGCGCCTTCAATATCGCCCGCACCATTCGCGCGTTCGAGCGGGCAGGGGTGGGGGCTGTACACATGGAAGATCAGGTCGCCCAGAAACGCTGCGGCCACAGACCCAACAAGGCGGTGGTATCCCTCAATGAGATGTGCGATCGCATCAAGGCGGCGGTAGATGCCCGTGAGGATCATGACTTCGTCATCATGGCGCGCACCGATGCACTGGCAGTGGAGGGGATTGGCTCTGCGCTGGAGCGCGCCGCCGCTTATGTGGCCGCCGGGGCCGACATGATCTTCGCCGAGGCGGTGACCGAGCTTGATCAATATGATCGCTTCAAGCAGGCGGCCGGGGTGCCCATTCTCGCCAACATGACAGAGTTCGGCCAGACCGAGTTGTTTGATAAAGAGGCGCTCGCCAAGCATGGGGTCGACATGGTGCTCTATCCCCTGAGTGCCAGCCGGGCCGCCAATCAGGCCGCGCTCAACGTCTATCAGCACATTCGCCAGGATGGCCACCAAAGAGCCGTCGTGGACACAATGCAGACCCGGGAAGCCCTGTATGACTTCCTCGGCTATCACCATTACGAGCAGACACTGGATCGTCTGTTCACATCCAGGGATTAGGAGGCAAGGTTATGGGACAACAGAAGCCATTGGGCGGCGCTGGCCTGCGGGGTCAGAGCGCGGGGGAAACCAGCATTTGCACCGTGGGCAAGAGCGGTACCGGGCTCACCTATCGCGGCTATGACATCAAGGAGCTGGCAGAGGGCGCCCAGTTTGAAGAGGTCGCCTATCTGCTGCTCAAGGGAGCCTTGCCCAGTGAACAACAACTGGTGGACTACAAGCGCGAGCTGCGCCGCCTGCGCACTTTGCCCACCGCCCTGCTGGAGGTGCTTGAGCGCATCCCTGCCACTGCCCATCCCATGGATGTGTTGCGTACCGGTTGTTCCATGCTCGGCGATCTGGAGCCGGAAGATGGCTTCGAGCACGAGCATGAAGTGGCCGATCGCCTGCTGGCGGCCTTCCCTGGCATACTGATCTACTGGTACAAGTTCAGCCACGAAGGGCTGCGCATTGCGCTCGACACCGACGAAGAGTGCATCGGTGGTCACTTCCTGGCCCTGCTGCACCAGAAAGCCCCGAGCGAGCTGGCGCGCCGCGTCATGCATGTCTCCCTCATTCTCTATGCGGAGCATGAGTTCAACGCCTCCACCTTCGCAGCCCGGGTCTGTGCCTCCACGCTTTCTGATATGTTCTCCTGCATTACCGCCGCCATCGGTACCCTGCGCGGGCCGCTGCACGGTGGTGCCAACGAGGCCGCCATGGCAATGATCGAGCCCTGGCAGGATGAGGCCCAAGCCCGGCGCGAGCTGCAGGCGAAACTCATCGCCAAGGAGAAGATCATGGGCTTTGGCCACGCCGTCTATCGCACCTCGGATCCCCGCAACGTTATCATCAAGGAGTGGTCGGCCCGGTTGGCCGAGGCGGTGGGAGACTTACGTCTTTATCGCGTTTCCTGCGAGGCGGAGAAGGTGATGTGGGAGGAGAAAGCCTTGTTCCCCAATGCCGATTTCTTCCACGCCAGCGCTTACCACTACATGGGGATCCCGACCAAGCTGTTCACGCCTATCTTTGTCTGCTCACGGGTCACCGGCTGGTGTGCCCACGTGATGGAGCAGCGGGAACACAACAGGATCATTCGCCCGAGCGCCGATTACGTCGGCCCGGCCCCCGTCATTTCGTCTCTTTGCAACAACGATAAGGAAATCACGATGTCCGCCAACGTCGACGTCAACCACAGACCTTCTCCCGATCAGGTGCTGGTCGATATTGCCGATTATGTCTGCAACCACCCCATTACCAGCCAGGCGGCGCTCGATACGGCCCGCTACTGCCTGATGGATACCCTGGGCTGCGGCCTGCTGGCCTTGCGCTTTCCCGAGTGCACCAAGCATCTGGGGCCCATAGTCCCCGGCACTCTGGTACCTCACGGTGCCCGGGTACCCGGCACCCAGCTCTGTCTCGATCCGGTCAAGGCGGCCTGGGACATAGGCGCCATCATTCGCTGGCTCGATTACAACGACACCTGGCTGGCCGCCGAGTGGGGCCATCCTTCCGACAACCTGGGGGGTATTCTGGCTACCGCTGACTGGCTGTCCCGCACTCGCGTCGCCGAGGGCAAGGCGCCGCTCACCATGGCCGATGTACTGACCGCCATGGTCAAGGCTCACGAGATCCAGGGCGTGCTGGCGCTGGAGAACTCCTTCAACCGGGTCGGGCTCGATCACGTTGTGCTGGTGAAGGTCGCCAGTACCGCCGTGGTGACCCATATGCTGGGGGGCAATCGCGATCAGGTGATCGATGCCATCTCCCAGGCCTGGGTCGATGGCCAGAGCCTGCGCACCTATCGCCACGCCCCCAACGCGGGGTCACGCAAGAGCTGGGCGGCCGGGGATGCGACATCACGCGCCGTGCGTCTGGCGCTCATCACCATGAGCGGCGAGATGGGCTATCCCGGCGTACTGAGCGCACCCAAGTGGGGCTTCTACGATGTGCTGTTCAAGGGCAATCAGTTCGCCCTGCATCAGGGCTATGGCAGCTATGTGATGGAGAACGTGTTGTTCAAGATCGCCTATCCGGCCGAGTTCCATGCCCAGACAGCCGTCGAGTGCGCCATGAAGTTGCATGAGGAGGTGAAGGGGCGGCTCGACGAGATCGACCGCATCGAGCTCACCACCCATGAATCGGCCATTCGCATCATCAGCAAGGTGGGGGCACTCAACAACCCGGCGGATCGGGATCACTGCCTGCAATACATGGTGGCCGTGCCGCTCATCTTCGGGCGCCTGATAGCCGAGGACTATGAAGATGACGTGGCCGCCGATCCCCGTATCGATGCCCTGCGCGCCAAGATGGTGGTACAGGAAGACAAGCGCTACAGCCGCGAATATCTGGAGGCAGACAAACGCTCCATCGCCAATGCCATCCAAGTCTTCTTCAAGGATGGCAGCCACAGCGCCAAGGTCGAGGTGGAATATCCGGTTGGCCATCGTCGCCGGCGTGAGGAGGGGATCCCCCTGCTGGTGGAAAAATTCCAGCACAATCTGGCGACACGCTTCCCGGCCAAACGGGTGCACGATATTCTCGCCCTCTGCCAGGATGGCAAGCAGCTGGCCAGCACACCAGTCCACGCCTTTATGGATCTGCTGGTGATTTGATCCGCAGGTTTCCCCACCAGAAATAGACGCGGGCCGCAGGGGCCCGCTTCTTATTGGAGCGTCACACGCCGCCAGTCAGGCCAGCACGCTGGCATCCCCGTCAAACAGCGCCGTCATGATGGCTGTTTCCCGGCTGGCGATGGTTTCCAAAAACTCGTTGGCCCGCCCCATCTGATGGCAGACCCGATAGCCCCGCTCGACAAAAGAGAAAAGCTCGCCAAGCCCCGCCAGATGCGCCGGCCCAGAGACAAGTTTGAGGGTTGTGCCAAGGAAAGGCTTGCGGGCCAACCTGTCAAGCGTCATTCCCAGCTCTGTGACCAGGGTTATCTGATGGGCGCGTCGCTCGGGTTCACCCACCTCCCGATAGGCGAGGGCATACGCCGCTGCCGTCAACCGGCCTATGGCGCCACTGCGACGCAGCGCCACCACCATCAGGTAGTCGAGCTCCTCGGAGAGGGCGTCAAGCTCAATCGCCTGGGCCAGCACCTTGAGGCCCGATTCCGGCAGCAATCGCTCGGCGGTCGGCATGACCCGCATCACGTCCGCATCGCGCCGGGCACAATCCCCGGGGCCATAGAGATCCGTCAGGAAAAATTCGGCGGCCGGGCCGTAGCGCTCGCTCTCCAGCAGATCCCTGTGGGTACGGCCCAAGCGATCTGCCTGCCATTGACGCAATCTGTCTCTGTCTTGCTGATCTTCCGGATGGTTACGCATCTGCTCGCGCAGGGAGGCGACCCGATTGAGCTGACGATAGAGCCGCCCCAGTGTGCTCTCGTCTTCGGACTGCGGATCATCGGATAGGCGTGTCTCTTGGGTCATATTCAGCTCTCTGGTGACCTGCAACGAATGGCTTGGCGAACCGATAAAAACAGGGAACATGATAAGTGGATAGTGAGGCGGATAGTAGCGTGCACTACCGCGCCGATACATCCTTCTCCTTGAGTGTAACTCGCGGGCGGGCAGGGGATAAATGCGTGGTGCCCTTGCTCAAGCGGCTTTGTTAAGTGAGTCCCAATTATGTTGCAAATGGCTTTCACTTGTTTGATTCATATGTTTAATATCAATAAATGTTGTCATCGCTCAGAGAGTTAGCATGTTCCTATACGATCCCCTTGTCGGCAGCAGCCTGTCGACCATCCAGGTCAATCGCCAGCACCCCCTGGGGCTGGCCGGTGTGCGCCTCGCCGCCGAAGCCATTGCACAAGACATGAGCGAGGAGTACCAACTCGACTGTGAATGGGAAGATGAGGAAGAGACCCGGTTGCTGTTTCGCGGTGCCGGGGTCAATGGCTTTCTCTGCCTGACCGACACAAACCTGCAACTGGAGGTACGTCTCGGCCTGATGCTGCTGCCGGTGCGCAGTGTGCTGGAGCAGGAGATCCTCGAATATGTCGATAACCGCCTGCCTTGTCCCAGTCAGGGATAAGCCGCACAGGAACATCAACACTCGCTCTGTCTGTCGCCGAAAATAGATGCCAGACAGCACATCTGTATATTAACTGAACGATGCGACGACCTCCGAATAACAAATAAACCGGAGGCAAGACGAGCGGATAAATTATTTTTTTACGATGCCATGTTCACGTCGCCACGTTTCATTCTGCCCAAGCAGAAATAATTAATCGAAGCGTATTGGCACCAACATATACGACTCCTGTTTGTTCGCCATCGATATTGCAGTCTTCATGGGAAGATGGCGGACAAATAAGCGAAACGGTAGGGAAAAACCATGTCACCGTGTGAACTTATCTCCTGTGTCGATACCGCCTGGCTGCGGATGGACAGACCCAACAATTTGATGCAAATCGTCGGTGTGCTGATGTTTGACGGTCAGCTCGACGAGGCCCAGTTGCGTACCAGTCTCGAGTACACCATACGGGTACAGCCCAGATTTCACCAAAAGGCCAGCCAGGAGGGGGGTGAGTACTACTGGCGTGACGATCCCGATTTCGATCTCGATTTGCACCTCAAGCGGGTGATCCTGCCGGGCAAGGCTGGCAAGGCCGAGCTGGAGCGGCTGGTGGCCGACTTTGCCTCCACCCCGCTCAACCATCAGCGCCCCCTGTGGGAAATGCACCTGGTGGATACCTCCCTCGGTGGTCAGGCGCTGGTGGTTCGCTTTCATCATGCCATGGGAGATGGATTCTCCCTGGTGCGCGCTCTGCTCACCATGATGGATGAGAGCCCGGTGTCCGCGCCGCGCCCACAGCCCGAGCCCCTGGCCAGCGACCATGATGACGACCACGACGCTCATCAGGGCAGTCGCCTGCTGCGAGCCGGTCTCAAGCTGACCGGCACCCTCTGGTTCAAGTATGTCGAAGTACTGACCCATCCCACCAAGGCGATGGACTACCTCAAGATAAGCCGGGATGTGACCGCCGAGCTCTACACCATCGCCACCCTATCAGACGATGCAAAGACCCGACTGAAAGGGGAGACCGGCAGCACCAAGCGGGTGGCCTGGTCTGAACAGATACCGCTACCGGATGTGAAGGCGGTAGGACGGGTGCTCGGCTGTTCGGTCAACGATCTGCTGATTGCCGCCACTGCAGGAGCGCTTCGCCACTATCTGATTGAGAAAGGGGATGACGCCGATGGCGTCGCAATACGGGCCCTGGTGCCGGTCAACATGCGTGCCCCCGACGACAACGGTGCCCTTGGCAACCGGTTCGGGCTGGTGGCCCTGGACTTGCCTCTGGATATCGAACACCCGCTGCAACGGCTGCATGCGGTGCGAGAGCGGATGCAGGCGCTCAAGTCCTCCCTGCAACCCGCCGTGGTGCTGAACCTGCTGGAGGTAATGGGTATGGCCCCCAAGGCCTTGCAACAGCAGACCATCGATATTCTCTCGGCCAAGGCCAGCGCCGTCATCACCAATGTGCCCGGTCCCCAGCAGACCCTTTATCTGGCCGGTGCCCGTCTGCGCCAGCCCCTGTTCTGGGTGCCCCAGGCGGGTGACATAGGTGTCGGTGTCTCCATCCTCTCCTATGACAACAAGGTGCAACTTGGCCTCATCACCGACAAGAAGCGGGTGCCGGATCCCGACCTTATCGTCGACCGCTTTGCCGTGGAGTTTGAACAACTGCTGTTGCTGGTGCTGATGGAACCGGATCTGGTCTATGACCCTGCGGTACTCGAGCAACTGCTGCAAGGAGACTAAGCGTACCGAGCAAGCTGTCTTACAGGAAAACAAAGAGGCCAACCCAAGGGTTGGCCTCTTTCATGGCCACAAGGCGGCGTTATTCGTCCTCCAGCTCCTCACGGGCTGCTTCCACATCGAGCCGCTCCATGGCATCCATGGGCTCACACTCGGCAGCCTCGGCATAGAGTGCTTCAGCCGCCGCCATCTTGCTCTTGCCATGCATCATCACCATGGCATTGGCGTATTCCATGCGGGCGATGGCGGAGTGGGGCACTATGGCCAACGCAGCCTTGAAGTGACGCTCAGCTTCGTCTTTTTTGGCACCATAGGTGATCCCGCCGATCATGGCGCCCAGCTTGTCGATGATCTCCGCATGCCAGGCACCGAAGGCGATGTGGGCCTCGGCATGCTCGGGGACCAGTGTCAGTGCTTTTTCCAGACTGGTTTTTATCTTGTCACCTATCCCTTGTGACAGAGCCTTGGAGACCGAGATCACCTGGCTATAGCGACCCAGCGCCAGGGCGTGGAAATACCAGCCGTTGGCATTGTCGGGCTGACGCTTTTGCAACTGTTCGGCGTTGCTGGCGGCCAGCTCGAATGCCGCCCGCTTGGCGTATTTGTCATCCAGCAGGTAGCTGGCGTGGATCACCAGCGCCTTGTTCACCACGTTGAGGCCCGCGTCCCCCGCCGCATTCCCCAATGCCACCGCCTGACCGAAGTCACCGGCATGGTAGGCACGCCAGGCCGCTTGCACCTGAGCGTCTTGAGGCCAGGGTTCTGCATCCCCCTGATGCAGGCGAGCCCAATGTTGCTTGAGGCCCGCCCCCGCGTAGTCATAGGCCGCGTCCGGCCAGGGGAACGGGGTGAACTCGGACAATTTTTGCTGTGAAATGGTCATGTTGTGCTCCCTGTTAAAAATCGGAATTGGGTGCCCTCGTCGCAAGGGACGGGCAGTAATGCATGGCGATGGCATCCAGATGGGCACGGGCATTGGGCCGAAGACGGGGGGCCACCAGCTGCATTACCTGAAACACCCCGAGGGCGATGTCGGCATCGGCCCGCGGGTGCAGTGCGCGCTGATAGGAGATCCAGAAGGTGCCCACCAGCGCGATATTGGCCGCCAGGGCAGCAATCTGGGCGTCGCTGCCCTGCAGCAAGCCACTGCCGGACAGGCTGTGACAAATGGCGGCAGCGGTCTGTTCCTTGCGCCGAAGCAGAGCAGAGAAGCGCAGCTCCACCTTGTGATTGCCGCTCATCAGGGTGCTGATGTCGTAGTAGAAGAAGCGATATTTCCAGATGAGTTCGAACATCAGGTGCAAGAAGAACCAGATATCTTCTGTTTCATCCAGCGGAGGGGTGACGGTGTCGAGCAGATGAGCCATCTCCTGTTCGAATTCACCGAACAGGGCGTTGACTATCTCTTCCTTATTGTGAAAGTGGTAATAGAGATTGCCCGGACTCATCTCCAGCTCGGCCGCGATGGCGGAGGTGGTGACGGTCGGCTCACCCAGCAGGTTGAACTGGGTGAGGGCGGTGGCCAGGATCCGCTCCCGCGTTCGCCGCTTTGGTTTGCTGTCCATGCTACTCCTTCGGTTGCCGGCGGCCCTTGCCGCCATAACGATGGGTCAACCAATGTTGCAATTGGGTCAGGGAGGCATCCAGTGCCGCGACCGAGCCAGTTCCCGGAGTGAGCAGGGAGCGCTGCTGATCGGCCAGCGCCCCCAGATTGAGCTCAAGCCCATGTTTGGCGAGGATGGGGCCAAGTTCGGCCCGGCGCTGCCACAGATCACGACGGGTATGCTGGAAGGCGTGCTCGCACAGGTGGCGGCGATCCCGATAGCTGAACACATTGGCAAAAAACATTTCGCCATCAGCCTGGGAGGGCTCGAACAGCAAGGCGTCGGCATCCGGGTACTGATGCTTGTAGCGATCCATCCCCACGTGCATGCGCGAATGTATGATGGCGCGAAAAGTCTGGGCCAGCACCACAGGCAAACCACTGTCCACCAGATTGGCAGGGCGCTCGCTGGCGATCCCCGCATCGAACGGCACCAGTGGATTGATGCAAAACACCAGGTCGGCTCCCTCCTGCAGCGCCACCGAGGCATGCAGCGTCTTGATCAGCGCACCGTCCACATAGTGACGGCCATTGATCAATGACGGTGGAAACAGGCCGGGCAGGGCAGCAGAGGCTTGTACCGCCGCCGAAATGGGCACGTCATCGAGCCCCAGGCTGCCAAATGCCACGGCGCGGCCTGTGTCGAGCTCGGTGGCGATGACGAACAGGCGGCTCTTGAGTTTGCGAAAGTCATTGCTGCGGCCACGGCGAGAGAAAAATTGGGTCAGGAAGCGATCCACCCCGCGGCTGTCAAACAAACCAGTCGGGATCGCTTTGGACATGCCTTGCAAGGAGCCGAGCAAGCTTTTGTTCCAGGGGGCGGAGAGGTAATCGGCCAGGCACTCCCACGCCAATGGCGGCAGTGAGGTCAGTCGGTCAAGGTATTCACCGAAAGCGGGGCGCAGCAGGGTAGAGGGGTCGAAAAACTCGCTGCTGTCATCGCTGAGCAGGATCCGCACCAGCTTGTCGGGGGAAATGCCATTGGCCAGCGCCGAGGCAACGACGGCACCGGAACTGACCCCCACATAAATATCGGCCTGTTCGAAACGCAGCCCCTTGATACTGTCGGCCAGGGCGGCGCAGGCTCCGATCTCGTAAATCCCCCCCAGAGGACCCCCTCCAGCGAGGGCAATCGCAATCGTGCTCATGACACAGCCTCCCTTCTCAAGCAAAACCGGCCCAGCAAGAGGGCATGGGCCGGTCAATCACTATGCCAGGCCAAGCAGGTCTGGCCAGTCAGATCAGGAGAGGGTGGCTTCGCCCTTCTCCTTGACATCCTTGGCGACTCTTTCTACCTCGGATGCCAACGCCTTGACCTCTTCTTTCACCTTGGCGATGGGGGCTGCAGCCTTTTTCACCGGTGGCTTCCTGGCCGCCGGTTTCTTGGCGACAGTGGCGGCGGCAGGTTTGGCTTCGGCAGCCGGTGCAACCGTGTCATCCTGTGCATCGGCCAGTTGCTGTACTACTTCGGTCAGCTCGGCCATCCGCTTGGAGAGCTTGTCGATATCCTTGCGGGTCGGGATACCGAGGCTGGCAACGGCGCGGGCCACGCGATCCTCGAACACTTGTTCCAGACGGCCCCAGGTACCAGTGGTCTTGTCAGTGATGGCCGCGATCTTTTCGTCGGCACTCTGACGGGGGCGGGTCTGCAATGCTTCGCCTTCCTGCACCAGGGCTTCGAAGATCTTGCCCCCTTCCTCTTGTGCCTTGGCATAGGCACCCAAGCCCGCCAGCCAGATCTGCTGGGTGGATTCTTTGATGGTCGAGGTGAGCTGGTTGTCGGTCACCGAGCTTGCCAGCGATTTCAATTTCTTGGCCATGATTGTTTCCTTACTGGAGAGTGGGATGAGGTAATGACAACAACCTTGGAACATTCGTTGTGGCATTACTGAGCTTTCATTCTCAGTCTATGGGGAAAAAATAGAGGGTTCTACCTAATAACGGAACAGGCAGTCGTGGTAATTTTGGTCTCGGTCACGAAGATGATGTTCGAATGCATATTTCCAATTGAAGCGTGATATATCTAACGACAACTAACAGCCCAATCAGTAAGGGAATAAATACCATGGACTATTTCATCACGGGGGGCAGCGGTTTTATCGGCCGCCGACTGATAAAAAAACTGCTGCAGCGCCCGAATAGCCGGGTGCATTTCTTGATGCGCGCAGCCCATCTTGAGCGGGTACCCGAATTGCTGGCTTACTGGGGAGTCGACGAGCAAAGGGCAATCCCGATCGTCGGAGACATGACCCATCCCCAACTCGGAGTGAGCGCCACCGAGCAGGAACCACTCGTCGGCAATATCGATCACTTCCTCCATCTCGCTGCCATCTATGACCTCAACGCCAAGGCGGGCATTCAGCAGCAGGTCAACACTGAGGGCACCCGTCAGGCACTGCAACTGGCCGAACGACTCGGCGCTCGCTGCTTCCATCATTGCAGCTCCATCGCAGTGGCCGGTCTGTTCGACGGCCTGTTTCGTGAAGACATGTTCGATGAGGCAGAACACCTCGACATGCCCTATTTCCAGACCAAGCACGAGGCCGAGGGCATAGTGCGCAAGGAGAGCACCATCCCCTGGCGCATCTACCGACCCGGTATAGTGGTGGGGGATGCCAACACAGGCGAGATGGACAAGGTGGATGGCCCCTATTACTTCTTCAAGACTATCCAGAAGCTGCGGCGCCTGCTGCCGCCCTGGATGCCCGCCATCGGCGTCGAGGGGGGACGTATCAACCTGGTGCCGGTCAACTTCGTGGTGGATGCCATCGATCACATCGCCCATCTGGACGGAGAGGACAACAAGGCATTTCACCTGACCGACTCCCATCCGATGCGGGTTGGCGACATGCTGAGCACCTTCTCCCGTGCAGCCCACGCGCCCGAGCCAGCTATTCGCATCAATGCGGCCCTGTTCAGCTTTATTCCCCGCCACCTGATGGCCATGCTGATGGCACTGACGCCGGTGCGCCGCATTCGCGATGCAGCCATCGCCGATCTCGGTCTGCCCAAGGATATTTTCCGGCTCATCAACTATCCCACCCGCTTCGACAACCGCGAAGCACAGCGGGTGTTGAAAGGGACCGGTATCGAAGTGCCCCCGCTGCACAGCTATGCCTGGCGACTGTGGGACTACTGGGAGCGTCACCTCGACCCCGAGCTGTTCATCGACCGCACTCTGCGCGGCCGGGTCGAGGGTAAAGTAGTGCTGATCACCGGCGCTACCTCGGGGATCGGCAAGGCCACCGCAAGAAAGTTGGCCGAGGCGGGCGCAACAGTGCTGACCATTGCCCGGGATGAGCACAAGATTGCACAGACCCAGGCCGAGTTTGCCGAGCAAGGCTTGACCCTGCAAGTCTATCAGGGGGATCTGGCTGATCTTGCCCAAGGGGAGGCGATCACCCGGCAGATAGTGGCCGAGCATGGTGGAGTGGACATCCTCATCAACAATGCCGGCCGCTCCATCCGCCGCGCCATCGAGGACTCCTTCGATCGTTTCCACGATCTGGAGCGCACCATGCAGCTCAACTACTTTGGCACCCTCAAGGTGATCATGGGGGTGCTGCCCACCATGATCGAGAAGAAGAAGGGTCACATCATCAACATCTCCTCCATCGGGGTGCTGACCAATGCGCCGCGCTTCTCCGCCTACGTGGCCTCCAAGTCGGCGCTCGATGCCTGGGTGCGCACCGCGGCGTCCGAGTTTGCGGACAAGGGAGTCAACTTCTCCATCATCAACATGCCGCTGGTGAAAACCCCCATGGTGGCGCCGACCAAGGTGTATGAGCAGGTGCCCATGATGACACCGGAAGAGGCCGCCGACCTGGTGTGCGACACCATCATCAACAAGCATGTACGGCTGGCTACCCGCCTCGGGGTATTCGGTCAGGTGATCCATGCCCTGGCGCCACGAGTGGCCCAGGTGATCATGAACACCAGCTTTCGCACCTTCTCGGATCCCAAAGAGGGCGGTGAGTCCAAGGCATCTGCGGATCAGATGGCGGTCTCTACCCTTATCAAGGGCATTCACTTCTAACCTGCTTTCATCGATCAAGAGAGAGCACAAACACCAAGGGCCGAGCAATCAGGCCCTTTTCGTTTCTGGCTGGGCGCGGGCAAGCAGGGTCAGCAGCAGGGCCGTGGTACGGCGCGAGTAGATAAGGGAGAGGTGGCCAAGGGCTGCGAGCTCTATGTCCTCCATGCCCGCCATCAGCTGACGGGACTGGGGCAACACAAAGTTGTCATGACTGGTGCGCACCGAAATCCCGGGCACACACAGCGGCACGGCGGCAAAGCGTTGCAGCCAACCGGAGCCTGGCTCCATCTCCCGCGCGTTGTCACCCAGTGCAATGGTCGCCAGCTGGCTGCCCTGATGGGGCGTCGCCAGGGTAATAAGCTGCGCCACCTTGCCACCGCCGGCCAGGGCAAGATAGTCACGGCACACCAGGCCCCCCATGCTATGGCCAATCAACACCAGCTGAGCGGCACCCGTGGCAGCCAGCACTTCATCGATACGCCTAGCCAGCAGGGGTACCATGTCATCGAGATGACCGAAAGGAGGAGTCAGGGTAATGGTGGCGACCACGTGACCGGCCGCTTCCAGACGGGCTCTTTGTACCCGCCAGATCCCGCGACTGCAACCGTAACCGTGAACCAGCAGCAGGGGCAGGGGGGAGGGGGTAAGCCTGTCCGGCGTCATCAGCAGCCGCTCAAATGGTAGCAGCCAGGTGAAGGTAAACAGATAGGCGAGCATCTCCCAAACCACCATGCGTAACCAGGCCCGCAAGCCGATGGCCGGTGCCGGATAGAAGCGGGAGAACCCCCAGGTCAGCAATACCACCAGGCAGCGCAGCCCCAATAGCGTTAATACCACAAACAGCAGAGAGAGCAGGGGAGAGAAGCCAATGACCAGATGCGCGATGCCCCCGAGGAGCATCACCTCAACCAGCAGCAGTATGAGCAGTTGTCTTGTGATCGTCATGAGCCCATCATCCAGCTTGCTTAAAGCGGATGTCAAATGACCCTTTCATCAATGTGATAATGGCCGCGTAATCGGCCACAGTCTCTCATCATCACCCGCTTTATCTGGATATTTGCAATACTGTATATCCGTACATATACTTGTGTTCACTATCATGAGGAGGACGCCATTATGGCTGTTGAAATCAAATATGTTGTCGTGCGTGGGGGAGTGGAAAAGATGAGCCAGCAAGAAAGAGGCGGATGCCTATGACAAGCTGCTGGATACCGCCGACGAGTTGATGACCTTGCTGGCGGGGGCACCTGTCAATCTTGAACCCGAACAGCAAGAGACCCTGGCCTTCTACCTGGCCGAACAGCGTGACGTACTGCAAAACGTACTGCGCGGTGGCAAGGCGCAGGGGAGTACCAAAGAGGATCCCCAACCAATGGAAGAGAAGGCTGACGCTGACAAACCCAAGGGAAAATCCCTCAAGAGCGTGGCGTGAAGGCAAGGGGAGTGAGGCGCCAGGTTGAAACAGTGAAACAGCAAGCTCAAACACCCCAGACCATTCATAATTTAAGAATTTACAGTCACTTTTACGGATATTTACCCCGAGAAATTTCGAACAAAGGTGCATATCCATTGAATAAACATAGAAAGTCGCCCAAACGGGTTACAACAGCCGATGCGGCATCGCACACAGCTGGATTTTTTGTCACATCATGATGCCGATAACCCCATTTATCGGCATCAGCTTTTGAACAGAGCACACGGCTCCCATCCTGTAGACCAAGCAAGCACCACCATGACCTCTATGTTACTTCCACCCGCCATGCCGCTGTTTGACGGCCTTGCTCACCTTGAGGCGGGCAATCCCCAGGTCAATCAGTATCTGGCCAACCTCAGCCTGAACGACGTGCCCGATGCAGGCCTCGTCTACGAACTGGCGGTCGACTGGCTGCTGGAGCAACGCCATAACGAGAACAACTACAAAACGTACCGTAGCGAGCTGACGACATTTCTGCACTGGTGTTTCAGCGAGCTGGCCATCAGCCCGAAAGACCTGACCCGGCGCATCATGATGCGCTATCTCGACTATTGCCAGGCGCCACCAGACCAGCTGATTGCTTACCGCAATGTGGCGCAGTTCATCCTCGACAAAGAGTGGGGAGAACGGCTGCCCAATCCGTTGTGGCGGCCATTCCTCGGCAAACGGGAGCTGGGACGTGAACTGCCGTATCGTCTAAGTGAGCAGGCAATGAAGACCAAGCTCGCCATTCTGTCGGCCTTCTTCCAGTTTCTGATCCAGGAAGAGTACATGGACAGGAATCCGGCTCTGCTGCTGCAACGAGTCAAGCGACCGGTCCAGCAGGAACCGGATGATCAGGGCCAGGCCTTCAGTGAGTTGCAATGGTTCTACGTGATGCAGGCCGCCGACCGACTGGCAACCGAATCACCGGATCAGCACGAGCGCAGCCGCTTCCTGATAAGCCTGATGTACGCCTGTTATCTGCGCATCTCGGAAGTGGCAGCCAGACCCGGGTTCACGCCCATCATGGGTCAGTTTCGCCGCGACGGTAAAACCGGCGTCTGGGGCTATTACATTCCACGCAGCAAGGACGGAAAACGACGTACTGTGGCGGTGTCTCAGGCCTTGCTGGAAGCGCTCAAGCGCTATCGCACTTTCTTGGGGCTAGCACCATTGCCGGCCCCCAATGAACAAACACCACTCTTTGTACGCCATAAAGCCGCCGCGCATGGCCGTGAACAGGGAGAGCTCAATGCCAATCTCGGTATCCGTCAACTACGTGAACTGGTGATGACGGTGATCCAGACTGCCGCCAATCTGGCCGAACAGGACGGCTTTACCCAGGACGCCGCCGAGATGTGCAATCTGACACCGCACTCCATTCGCCACACCGGCATTACCCATGACATCAATCTCAATGGCAGACCCTTATCCCATGTTCAAGCTGACGCGGGTCATGACAGCATAGACACCACCTCCAAATATCTGCACACCGGCAACAGTGAACGGCACGAAAGCGCCAACCATAAACCGCTTGATAGGTTGCATGAATGAACGTGTGTTGGTGTGTCGATGAAGAATGAGAGATAACAAATCAATGTGAGTGATACAGTGGCCAACCGAACACGCGCGCTGATAGGAACAAGAGCGACCGTCACGAACCAGATAAGTGCCAACTCGGTAGCGTGTTTCATCTCATAAACAAAACCGCGCATAATGTGATTAGTGGTTATGTTGAACACTAGGCCCCCTGCCACAATCGAACAGGGCAGGGGGCTTCGAGGTAGGAGGGAGGTGGGACAGCTTGCTGGCATCATCCAGACGCCTGAGAATGTTTAATATAACTCGTGTTATGCGAGGTCAGGAGTTGCCCTTTTCCTTCGCCAATTTAAGCCATACGGCTTTAAGTTCTTGATTCTTCTCTGTCTGCGCTTCCGCTGTTGCGATGATCTCTAAAGGATCTCGCTTCAGCGCCACCGCCAACCTCAAGCATTTGTCCTTCCCTAGCACTTGTCCGTTTCTTACTTTCGTCATGGATTGTCTCGGCACTCCCAGGAATTTTGCGGCTGCATAGTCGCTGGGCAGATTTAGCTTTTCTTTAAGCTCATCAATGTAGCTGTCAAACCATTTCATATTTCAGTCACTTAGAGAGGGTTTGTTCGATTATCGGACATAGTAACCAGGTCAGCTACGTAACTTCATGATTGACAGTAACCTTGTGCGGTTCTACAGTAACCGCGAATGGTTACTAACGGGTCTTGGGACTCGATCAATGGGGTGTCGGTTGTGGCTGATTTTTCCGCAGTAGCAAAGCCAGAAAGAAGCGTCTATTGGCAGTATGAGCCAACTGGCGATGACCGCGCATAATGTCGATGGGCATTATGTTGAGGGTCTTCCCCTGCCATAATCCCGAAGGGGCAGGGGACGCGACTAGGCAGGGACGTGGGCCAGCTCGCTGGCATCGTCCCAACACCGGAGCGCCAGTAACATAATCCCCATTATGCGAA
>NZ_LSGW01000082.1 GCF_001643305.1 Aeromonas salmonicida subsp. salmonicida | reverse complement strand
TTCGGAACAGCTATTTAGCCCATCGGTTCTTTACAAATACCGAGGCTATATTTTCGCTTTCAACTATGGTGCTACTTAATTTTTTTTCACACTGCCAACAACAGTCTAACGTATCAACATGTGACTTTTTAGGTCTTCCCAATTCAATCCTATGAAACGCAATCGAAGCCCCACAGTGGGGGCATCTATCAACCATCATAATCTGATGTTTTGGGCAAAAGGTATAGAGTGCCAAACGCCAAGCGAGTCTGAAGTATGGTATATCATCCTGAGCTAGGCATTGTGGGCAATATTGAATAGCATAGCCAGTATTAAGGCGGTGATGATGCTTTATTGGCATGACCCAACGGAGATAACTTGCCGTATGTAGAATTGGGAATAACCTCTTCTCATAAAGTCTAAAAGTCGTATTTTTTATTTTTTTATTGGAGTTCCTGCTTTACTACTCATTATTTTAAGTAGCCACTCTGGTGCATTCCTATCTATGTCTCGGTTCCATATCTGAAAATCTTTTCCGAATGCTTGATCACAAAATGTCTGCACCTTCACGCCATTTGCATGGGCAGTCCGAACGATCAGGCAAGATAAAGATTCCCCTGGCAACGGATGGGGGTGTGCAGGCCAGAGTGTACCCGACAGCATTAGCGCACACCTTCCAACTGGCGTTTACGCTTAGATGGTGGAGTCCAGTCTACTTTCTGGAGAATTTTTGCTGAAATTGTCTCAACTCCTGAATGAATGGCTAGTACACTAGCTTCTGATAGTAAGCGTGACAGTTCACCGATATAACCTTCCGACATGGCATAAAGAGTGGATGCCATATCATGCTGAGAAAGATTTGAAATCTGTTTCAAAGGAAGCATCCGCTCAAAGCTGGCTAGCAATCTCTGGAAGTCGTGGTCCATTTCCCATCGAGGCAAAGTGACCGGTTCAAACCGGTTTGAAATCTGAGGATCTGTTTGCAATGCTCGAAAAGCATCTTTGGTACCAACACCAATGATGCTGATTTGGAGTTCGTTACCCAGATATTTAATTACGTTCAAGAATGCCTTCTGGCGGTTCATATTACCCGCCAAAATATGGTGAATTTCGTCGATAATAAGCACTTTCAGGCCGACATAACGGAGTAACTTTATTGCCTGAAACTGTTTTTTGTCTACTCGCTCGCTGGGGCGGTATGGGGCGAATAGCAGTTCAAGGATCGCATTATAAAAACGCCCTTCATCGGGTACTGGTGGAGCCTGAACCAGTATAACAGGAGCCTGAATGCCCTCTCCGGATGGATTGTCGATGGCAGGATGCAGATTTTTGAAGCGCTGCACCAACATGGTTTTGCCATTATTGGTATCACCTACGATCAGCAGGTTGGGCATCCGGTGGGTTCTGGGATAAATCAACAGATCTTCCAGTTTGGCGAGTATCTGTTTTGCTTTTGGATAGCCGATCCATCGCTCTGATCGTATTTTGAGGATCCTGTCTCTGTCCGACAGAGCCAGAGCCTCAATTGCTGAATCATTTAAGTGGCTATAGGTGGTCATAACAAGTCATCCATTTCATCAAACGGCATAATATCCGGTATGGCCGGAGTCGAGTCACTTATCACTGGGCATTCTGGTTCCGGGCTTTTAACTGTTGATGTCGTGCTCAACGGCTTTTCAACCTGTTGGTGATGAATTCGCCGTTGGTTCGCTCGGCGGGCTGCTTTGCTTTTGGCCAGCGCTTCGGTCTCGATTTCACGCATTCGGTCATAGGCATCAAAAATACTACGTTCACTCAGATGACGGCGTTTATCTGAAGTCACTTTATTCTTGGCTTCCCGTAGTTCCCAGATACTGATCGCAGGATGCGAGTTATCCCGGTAAGGGATCGGATAGTAGGTCTGAATTTCAGGATCAAAAAACCAGATGACACTTATGTCCCTAGGGTCACACCGGAAGGTGAATTTGCGTTTCCGCTTGCTATCTTTTGGGTCAGGGGCGTTTATCCAATGCCGAAGTACATCGTGGTAGTAATGTATTTCTTCTACAACGACACCATAATCCTGAACAGTTCGGAGCTCAAAAGGCATAAAGTCTAATCGTAGCCTGTCTTCATCCGTTATCTTAGGCGGCAGGCCACATCCCGGCTGCTGCTCATCACCTAGAATTCCCTTTTTATAGGCATCAATAGGTGCAGTACCTAAAGCAGAATGAACTTTCTGGTGGTAGACGTCAGCAATATATATGGACAGCCAAGTTTCAAACTCCGATAAGGTCAGCGCTGCATGTTTCTCTGAGTTGTAGTCGCCTTTGGTATGTGTGTTTGAAAAGGTTGTACCGGGCAGAGTATGGATCTCTTTTGAAAATGTCCCAAGAGCACGTTCAACATGAGCACCAAAATTTGGTCGGCCCACAGGTCGCCATTCAATGTTGATATTGTACTCATCACAAGCCTTCTGAAGCATTTCCCCCCGAAACTCTTTTGCATTATCAACGTGAATAGTGGTCGGAAGTCCCCACACAGGCCATTCACTTTTTATGCCGTTCTGGGCCAACCATTTGTCTTTTGGCAAAATTGAGTGAGCCAGACACAGACCGGTAGATAAAGCACTGGGCGGATCAAACGACACATAGAAACCTGTCACCATACGGCTGTAAACATCAAACGCCAGAGTGATCCAAGGCCGACCAATCGGTTGCCTGTAGTGATCATCTACCAGAATGATATCGAGCTTAGTGTGGTCAATCTGCACAACAGACAGTGGCCAATCCGCACCGGGAAAAGAGCCTTTGTGTGGCTTAAATGACAAATCTGCTTTTTTGCGGCCTTCCCGCTTACTGACGACTATCTCAGGCGAGAGAGCCTTAACACGGTTGCGTATGGTGTTGTCGTGCGGTGGCTCTACTCCTGCTCCCATACAACGCTTGATGATTTCATCACATAGCTTCTGAATAGATTTTTTCTGCAATGTTAGGAAGTCTGTCGCCATTGATTCTCTAATGATTTCTTCAACCTCCGACGATAGTTTGGTCGTTCCTTTATCCCGGCGTGTTTTAGGTAGCAGAGATGACAGTACGCCGGAGTTCTCGTAGGCCTTAATCCAACCGTACAGAGTGTTGGTTGAAATCGAATGCTTCTGGCCGTGTGCTGCTACCAGAGCTCTGGTTCTGGATGGCATATTGAGCAACGGCTTGATGATACTCATACGGGCGCGTGCAATTTCCCAAGCGTTGTCATCAATCAGTGTCAACTCCGGTCGTTTAATGACTTCAGCCTCTGGAGCCTGTAGTTTCGTGATGCAGGCATTTATGACTTCGTGGTTATCTTCAGCAATCAATTCAGCCAATTGCAGAGACAGAAGTTTAACAATCCGAAATGAACGCCCTTGGTAGCTGACCCGCTTACCGGGCTGAAGAACCAATTGTTTATGGCTCATGGATTCAAACTCCAAATGGTACTCGACATGGTGAGAGGTTGATCGAGATCGGTAGCGATCTGGCGGGTTCCTATCAGATACCAGAGCGTAGGCATTAGACGGGCTCTGTTCCATTCATCCTGATATATGTGAGCCAGAAGGTCTTTAGGTGTTGATTGGTTCAATATCTGGATCGCCTCTTCCAGAATATCCATATCAACTTCTGCTACAGGCCCTTTCTTAACGAAAGGAAGCAGAAATTTTGCATTCTTCAGTCTGACTTCACGCACTTCTGTTTCAGTGATGAGCTTAAACCGCCATCCTTTGCTACGGGCAAACCGCAAGGCAGCTCTAAACTTAGGTTTCAATTCTGGCCAAAGTTCTTTGAGTTCACTACGATATTTGACTTCATAGAGGGTGGTTGGATGATAAGGGCTGTGGAAGTAGGCCAATACATCCGGGGTATAGATGCGTTCCTTATCCAACGCATCAAACCAATGAACGGTGACAGGCTGCACTTCAAAGCTCTCGACTGCTGGGTCGAATTCCAGCAATGTAAAGAAATCACGTTCGAGTGTAGACTCGAACATAGCCTGTCCAGTGGACTTATGATGAGAGGCCACCCCTGTGACATTGCGGTAGTTTTTCGGGATCTTGCGCACCGGCATATATGTCAATCCAATACAAAATAGCATTATAGGTAATGGGCATCAGCCGCCAGATTTATGGGCTGGTACAGAGGAGCGTTGCTCTAACGGCTGACATTGGCTATGAGAGTACAACGAAGCGATGTAAATGACAGAGGTAAAGTAATCTCTTCCCTCCTTCACCAAAGAAGAGCGCCCTTGGGCGCTCTTCTTGTAGATCAGTCGTTTGCGATCGCCCTGACATAGCGTTAACGTAATCGCTCCTTTTTCAGGAGTGATACCCAAGATGCCAACCCCCCTCGTTCGTCTGCTCCCCATGAGCGCTGCCTATTATTCCGTCTTCTACGACCGCTCCCTCGAGGACTACGCACAAGATCTGGCCAGCAACCATGGCTATGATCTCGCCACCGCTCGCCGCAAGTCCGAGGCCTCCCTGCTGCAATACCTGCCACAGGGGATCGCCACCCCGGGTCACTGTTTGCTCTGCATCATGCCGGGCGAGGTGACGGGAGAAGAGGCAAAGCCGCTGGGCTATCTCTGGCACGCCATCAATGCCGATGACGACGCCACCTTTATCTACGACTTCTATATCGACCCGGCCCTGCGCAGCCAGGGCTATGGCAAGGCCGCCATAGCGGCACTGGAAGCCAGTCTCAGGGTCAGTGGCATCAGCCAGATCAAGCTGCGAGTCGCGTACGACAACCCGCGCGCCCTGGCGCTCTATCAGGAGGCAGGCTTCATCATCACAGGGCATAACATGGCCAAGCTGCTGGGTTAGTTTTATTGAGCCTCATCTTGCCCCCATACCGCCAGGGGCGTGTTGCGGTCAGGCGGGGGCTGCTATGATATGGCCGCCTCGGCCAGTTGCCGCAGCGGCACGGTTTTTCATTCCCTGTTGCCCCGTTTCAGGATCATGCAGATGTCACACACCCGCGTCTTTATCGTGCACGGTTACACCGCCTCTCCCCAGTCCCACTGGTTCCCCTGGCTCAAGGAGAAACTCGAGTCCCGCGGTATTCAGGTCGAGGTGCTGGCCATGCCAAACTCGCACCATCCCGAGCCTGATGCCTGGGATCAAGCCATGGACCGCCTTGTCCAGGATCACGACGAGCATACCTTCCTGCTGGGCCACAGCCTTGGTTGCATCGCCATACTGCGTCAGCTCAGCCGCCTGCCCGCCTCCCGCCGGGTGGGCGGTATCCTGCTGGTATCCGGTTTCGACCAGCCGCTGCATACCCTGCCGGAGCTGGATGCCTTCATGACCCAGCGTTACGACCCGGCGCACATCATGACACTGGCACCACAACGGGTTGTCGTTGCCTCCCGGGACGATGCCATAGTGCCCTATCGCTACTGCCAGCACCTGAGCGAGCAGCTGGCCGCGCCACTCTACAGCCTGGAGCATGGTGGCCACTTTCTCGATCGGGACGGCTTCCTGACACTGCCGCTGGTCCACGACCGGCTGCTGGGGATGATAACCCCCGCTGAATAGCAAAATGGCCACGCAAGTGGCCGTTTTCACAGGCTGCGTGCCTAGAGCGACATGCCGGAGAAAGACATGAAGCCGAGCGACATCAGCCCTGCCACTATGAAGGTGATGCCGATGCCGCGCAGCCCCTCGGGCACATCCGAATACTTCATCTTCTGGCGCAGGCCGGCGATGGCGACGATGGCCAGCAACCAGCCAAGTCCGGAGCCCGCTCCATACACCACGGATTCGATGAAATCGTAATCCCGCTGGGCCATGAACATGACACCGCCGAAGATGGCCCAGTGCACCGTCAACAGCGGCAGATAGATGCCCAGGGCGTGATGGAGCGCCGGGAAATGCTTGTCGAGCACCATCTCCATCACCTGCACCAGCGCGGCAAGCACCCCGATATAGATAATGAAATCGAGAAAACCGAGATCAAACTCCCCGAGGAAGGTGCTGCCCGGGCGCAGGATATGACGGTAGATCAGATTGTTGAGGGGAATGGCGATCACCATCACCACCAGCACCGTCATGCCCAGGCCAAATGCCGTGTTGATGTTCTTGGAGACGGCCAGAAAGGTACACATGCCCAGAAAGAAGGCGAGGGCCAGGTTTTCGACAAAAATCGACTGAATAAACAGGTTTACATAATAATCCATCGGATCGGCTCACAGCTTGTGCAGGGAACAACCCTGCCACGGCACCCTGACCAACAGGTCAGAGCAAACTGGCAGGGGCAACAAGGCGCGGCAACCGATCGCAGGCGTCAGCCAGCAGAGAAGTCAAACAGTCAGTCGACGGGGAAAAGCCGGATCCGGTGCGCGCTCAGCAGCAAGCCGGACGCGAGTGGCCGTGGCAGAAGCGAAATTGTAGGTGGTGGCAGATCAGCAGGCGTTTGTGCAGGTAACCGAAGTAACCTGACAGCTGCCTGAGGTAGATGAGGGGCAGGAAGAACAGCAGGCCGCAGAGCAGGCCCAGGATCTCGCGCTGGAACCAGGCCAGCAGTATCTGATAGAGCTCGGGGTGACTGGCGCTCTCCAGCCGCCGCCCCTGCTCAAAGCTGAGCCGCCACTGGCCGCCCGGCGGCAGGCTGACGCTGTTGACGAGTCCTGTATCGGACGGCTCGTGCAGTTGCATCGCGGCCAGCCGGTCGGCCGATGTCGGCTGACCGGACACACTGATGCCTCCCGCCGCGAAGGCGGCAAGCCACAAGATAGAGGCGATGGCGAGGGCCATCAGTCCTGTCGGTGATCGGCCAAGGGGTGGCAAGCGGTCAGGTCCCTGAAAAAAGACAATAGATAAAACGAGCCGAATTTATCACATTCCCTCCATTTATTGAATTTAAACATCCAGTAATTAACATTAATAGATACTAAACACCCGTTATATCCAAAAAGACGGCATTTAAAATCCATAAATAGATAGCGAGCCCTGCCGCCCTTCTCTGATAATGGCTCCTCCCCCCTGATTGGCAGCCCTGGCCGATAACAACACGGCCACCCGAGGGTGGCCGTTGTCATCAACAGAGCGCTATTGCTGCCGGACTAGAGACCGGCCGCCTCCAGATGCTCCACCAGCAGTTGCACGCTGCGGTTGCCACGCCACTCGTTGACGTCGAGCCGGTAGACCAACCGCACCCGCTTCACCGAGGCGTCCGGCCAGCGCTTGAGATCGACCCCGAAGGCGATGGCATCCACCGCATGGCCCGAATCCGTGGTCAGCATCATCTTGAGGTGTTTTTCCCCCACCAGTCGCTGCTGCACCAGCACGAATTCGCCGTCAAACAGCGGCTCGGGGAAGGCCTGGCCCCAGGGGCCGGAGGCGCGAATAAGCTCAGCCAGCTCAAGGCTGAGCTCATCCGGCAGCAGTTCGCCGTCGGTGAGCAGTACCCCGGTCAGCAGCTCAGGGGTCACCAGCTCGCCGATCACCGTCTCGAAGGCGCGGCCAAAAGCCTCGATATTGGCCTTGGGCAGGGTCAGCCCCGCCGCCATGGCGTGGCCGCCAAACTTGCCCATCAGGCCCGGATGGCGGGTATCGAGCAGTTCGAGGGCGTCGCGCAGATGCACACCGGGAATGGAGCGACCTGAACCCTTGAGCTCGGTCTCGCTGCTCTCGGCAAACGCGATCACAGGCCTGTAGTACTTCTCCTTCACCTTGGAGGCCACCAGCCCCACTACCCCCTGATGCCACTCGTCTCTGTGCAGCACTATGCCGGAGGGCACCTCGCCATCGCGAAAGCGGATCTGCTCCAGGGTGGCGAGTGCCTCCTGCTGCATACCCTGCTCTATCTCTTTGCGCTCCTGGTTGAGGCTGTCCATCTCGGAGGCGAGCTGACGTGCCAGATTGAGATCATCGCTGAGCAGACAGGCGACCCCGAGGGACATGTCATCGAGCCGGCCCACGGCATTGAGATGCGGTCCCAGCGCGAAACCAAGGTCGGCGGCGGTGAGGCGGCGGCCGTCGCGGCCCGATACGTCCACCAGCGCCTGGATGCCGGGACGGCAGCGACCGGCCCGGATCCGCTGCAACCCCTGATGCACCAGGATGCGGTTGTTGCCATCCAGCGCCACCACGTCGGCGACTGTGCCAAGCGCCACCAGATCCAGGTAATCCGCCACATTGGGGGCACGAATGCCCTGCCGCTCATACCAGCCCAATTGGCGCAGGTGGGTGTTGAGGGCCGCCATCAGATAGAAGGCCACCCCCACCCCGGCCAGGGACTTGGAGGGGAAGTCGCAGCCATGCTGGTTGGGGTTCACTATCGCATCGGCAGCAGGCAGCTCATGGCCCGGCAGGTGATGATCGGTGACCAGAACCTGCATGCCGGCCGCCTTGGCCGCCGCCACCCCGGCGATGCTGGAGATGCCGTTGTCTACCGTGATGAGAAACTCGGCGCCGCGCGCCACCGCCAGCTCGACTATCTCCGGGGTCAGGCCATAGCCGAATTCGAAACGGTTGGGCACCAGAAAATCGATGTGGTGGCCGCCCATTGCTCGCAACGCCAGCACGCACAGGGCCGAGCTGGTGGCGCCATCGCAGTCAAAATCTCCGACGATCAGGATGCGCTGCTGGGCGGTCAGCGCAGCTGCCAGCAGGGGCACCGCCTGCTCCATGCCGAACAGGCGCTGGGGTGGCAGCAGCTGGCTGGCGCTGCGCTCGAGCAGGACGGGATCCTCTACCCCCCGGCTGGCAAAGACTTGACGAAGCAGTGGGTGCAAAGTAGCGGGCAGATGGGAATCATCAACTCGCGGACGACGACGGATTTGCAGGGGCATTGATGTGATCCAGTATCTTGAGCAGTTGTTCAGGGCTCTGATAACCCCGCACCAGATCCCCGTTTGGCAGGACCCAGCTCGGCAGCGCCTTGATCCCGAGCCACTGGCTCAGGCCGATATGATGGGCAAGGATCTCATTACAGCCGGTCGCAGGCAAACGATCACTGAGACTGAGTTCACTGAACAGAGCGGGATCGCACCAACGCGCCTGCGCCTCGGCCACATCGGCAAAGGTACCCAGCGCCGGAAGTAACTGCACACTCACCCCCTGTGCCTGCAAAATTGGCAACTCATCCAGCGCGGTACGGCAGTTGCGGCAGGTCAGATCGGTAAACAGGGTGACGCTGTGACGCTCGGGCTCGGCCTTGAGCTGCATACGCCGTTCGCCAATCTGAGCCAGCGCCCGCTGACGTTGCTGACGCTGACGCTGACCCAGCATGGTGAGGTTTTTCATGTCGTGGCCCAGATCCAGCATGATGCCCTGGAGCACATAGTCGCCCCTGGCATCGGCATAGAGCGGCCCCTGACTGGTGCCCAGCATGAAGAGACCGGGCATGGGGGTCGCATCCACCAGATAGACCTGAACCCCGAGCCGCTGCTCTATACGCTGTTTCAATAATTGGGGATCCATCCCCGCGCTGGCAGCAAAGGTGCACAGCAGCATCATTCCCAGTAGTAAATGCTTCACTCTTTTACTCACTTGGCATGAACGAATGGACTCACAAGGTAACTCAGGCCATGTCCTGGCCTCAACTTGTTAATTACTGATTTATTAATAGAGAGACCTGCAAAAAAATCCCCACCTGACAGGTTGCCAATTGGGCAGCGGCCCAGCAAGCTAACCGTGACGACAGGAAAAAGCGGCCATCCTCTGTTTTCCTGATGCTTGATTATTCAAATTTTGATGCGGCGCCGGCTGCAATTTACCCATTTTTGGAGGGAAATATGAGTCTGATTCAAGAGTTCAAGGCCTTTGCCGCCCGAGGCAACGTCATCGACATGGCGGTCGGTATCATCATTGGCGCCGCTTTCGGCAAAATCGTCTCCTCCTTCGTGGGCGACGTCATCATGCCACCCATCGGCCTGATCCTGGGTGGTGTGGACTTCAGCGATCTGGCCGTGACCCTGAAGGCCGCCGAGGGTGCAACCCCGGCCGTGGTCATCGCCTACGGCAAATTTATCCAGACCATCATCGATTTTCTGATCATCTCCTTCGCCATCTTCATGGGGCTCAAAGCCATCAACACCCTCAAGAAGAAGCAGGAAGAGGCAGCCGCCCCCGCCGGTCCCACCAAGGATCAGGAGCTGCTGAGCGAAATTCGCGATCTGCTCAAGTCGCAACAAGGAAAATAGAAGGATCACGTGAACAGGAACAGCATGTCACGATGCCGATCAACTATGGTTATATCTCTTCCATAGATATATAGGCGTCGTGATTATGCTAGTTACACCTTCATCCAGATCTAATCATAGATTTATTCTTCGTTTTCTTTTTTTGCTGGCTCTGCCTCTTATATTAACGACCGTCGGGAGTGCATACCTTTTTTCCACAATGCAAAAAAATACGCTATTGAACACGATGAGGTTTTTTAACGACAGTACCGGACAACAATGGGATCACTCACTCTCTTTTGTCGAGCGACAAATAAAAATAACTATCGAAGATATAAAATACAGTAATGGTGACTTGCCTCTATCCTTGAGAGCTCGTTATCACGACATATGGCAACACCTACTTTATCCAGAGGGTCCAATAAAGACTGTTTATTATGTATTAAAAGACAATACTAAAACTAATTTTTCTATTCTATCCATGCCACAAGATATAGATGCAACACAACGCCTTTGGTACAAGAATGCACTGGAAAGGCCTGGTACCAGTATGTGGAGTTCCCCCTACAGCGACGCGGTTCAAAAGAACCCTGTCGTGACGCTTTCTCATGCGGTACTAAGTAACAAAGGGGACTTTCTGGGAGTAATCGGCATTGACCTTAATTTAAATGTCTTTTCAGCTCGGATTGGAAAAATTCTTGAGAGTGGAGACAAGGTGGGTTATATGCTATACGACCGTGGCAGCAGACTGATTATCGCACATAGTGATCCGCTTGAAAACGGCATGCCATTGGTCACATCCTGGACTGATGAACTGAAAGGTCGCAATGGCTCATTCATGAGTACGGATGGAGAGCTCATCGCTTACCATGCATTGCATAATAATCCGTCCTGGCTGGTCATCACAGTTTTCCCTTTTACCAACAGTTTTTTGATTGGTGAAATGTTGCCCACAACATTAATCAGCCTGATATTGTCGCTCTCTATTTTTACGCTGGTCGCTATTATTTTCAGACAGCGACTGGAGCATACAATAAGCACATTGGTTCAAGTGGTGCGCCAATTAAGGGTCACACCAGCAGGACAACAAATTGTGATCCCAAAACTGGCCGGCATTGAAGAGCTGGAAGATGAAATAGTGATGATTTCAGACAAAATGCAGGCAGAGACAGAGAAATCTCTGCGTGATGCTTTAACCGGTTTATACAACCGCCGCCATCTGGAAGAGACCCTGGCTACGCTACACAAAGATAATCACCAATACATATTGGCGATTATCGACATTGATAACTTCAAACGAATCAATGATACCTATGGCCATCCAATCGGCGATGCCGTCTTAAAGCGCACCGCTCAGCTCGGTAACCAATTGCTGGAGGAACACGCAACCCTTTGCCGCTTTGGGGGAGAAGAGTTTGTCGCTATTTTTGAACAAACTGACATTGCCAGCGCGCAGCAGTTGATGGAGCTGTGGCGCGCCAGCATGGGTCAGCAGGATTGGCGTGAACCAGGCTTGAGCGTCTCCTTTAGCGGCGGTATTGCCGAATCCCTCGATACCCCACCGGACAGTGTGATGGCCCGCGCGGATGCTGCCCTCTATCAGGCAAAGCAAACGGGCAAGAATCGCTTGCAGCGCGCTTAAGCACGTGGATGGTGCTCGCCGTGCAGCGCCTTGAGCCGTTCGTTGGCCACATGGGTGTAAATCTGGGTAGTGGAGAGATCGGCATGGCCCAACAGCATCTGCACCACCCGCAGATCGGCGCCATGGTTGAGCAGATGGGTAGCAAAGGCGTGGCGCAGGGTATGGGGAGACAACTCCCCGCGGATACCGGCACGCTGGGCATAGAGCTTGATCCTGTGCCAGAAGGTTTGACGGGTCATCATGCGGGCCTGCTTGGAGGGAAACACCACGTCCGAGCTGGTGCCACCCAGCAGCAGGGTGCGGGCCTCACGGTAGTAACGCTCCAGCCAGTGCACCGCTTCCTCCCCCATGGGCACCAGTCGCTCCTTGTTGCCCTTGCCTACCACCCTCACCAGCCCCTGACGCAGGCTGACATGCTCGGCGGTGAGCCCCACCAGCTCGGATACCCGCAGCCCTGTGGCGTAGAGCAGCTCCAGCATCGCCTTGTCCCTCAGCTCCAGCGGGTCGTCCACCAGCGGTGATTGCAACAGTGCTTCCACCTCGGCTTCACTCAAATCAGAGGGCAGCTTCTTGGGCAGTTTGGGCCCCTCCAGCAACACGGTCGGATCATCGCTGCGCAGCTTTTCGCGGTTCAGATACTGGTAAAAGCGGCGCAGGGCAGACAGAAAGCGAGCCGTGCTGCTGGCGGCAAACTGGTGGTCCACCCGCCAGGCGAGATAGTGCTGTATGTCATCCATCCCCGCCAACAACAAAGAGCGCCCCTGCCCGTCGAGCCAGAAAGCAAATTTCTCCAGATCGCTGCGATAGGAGCTGACAGTGTTGTCAGAGAGTCCCCGCTCCAGCCAGAGGGCGTCGAGAAAGGGTTCGATCAGGGGATGATTGTGCACGGCGGGGGCTGGCTTGGTCATGTTACTGGGTCTTGGGCAAACGGTGGCTCATTGTAGCGCGCCCGGCGCCGGACGACAGCGGGATCTGAGGGCCTGCGCCACGCTTGCCCCGTGAAGGGCGTCGGTCTATCTGCTAAACTGGCGCCCCTCCCTGTTGCCTCCGGGCGCGTACGCCCCACGCGCCTCCAGGATGAAGAGCGATCTGTTTTACGGTAAGGACAGTGCGATGAAGATAGGTTTGTTTTACGGTTCCACCACCTGTTACACCGAGATGGCCGCCGAGAAGATCCGCGCCCTCATTGGCCCCGAGCTGGTCGATATCCATAACATCAAGGATGTGCCCCTTGTCCGCATGCAGGAGTACGACATCCTGATCCTGGGCATCTCCACCTGGGATTTCGGCGAACTGCAGGAAGATTGGGAATCCCGTTGGGAAGACATAGCCGATGTCAATCTGGAGGGGCGCATCATAGCCCTGTTTGGCATGGGCGATCAGCTGGGCTATGGCGAATGGTATCAGGATGCCCTCGGCCTCCTGCACGATCAGCTGGTGCCCAAGGGGGTCAAACTGGTGGGTTACTGGCCAAACGAAGGGTACGAGTTCGATGCCTCCAAGGCGCTGATCGACGATGGCCGGCATTTCGTCGGGCTGGCCCTCGATGACGCCAACCAGTATGACCAGACCGAATCCCGCATCGAGCAGTGGGTCGACCAGATCCTCGGCGAGATCCACGAACTGTTGTGAGCCCCTGACCGGCGGCCAGTGTCCCGATGCATTGGCCGTCCGGGCGCAGTTATCGCACCGATTTTCTCAATCGGTATCATCGCTTGACGCTATAGCGACTTTTTTGTGCTGGTCTGCAACAATGCAATCGACACCCCATAACACAATCAGAACGGGTGTCGGAAGCAAACAGGAACAGACCAGAAAAGGATATTCTATGACCCCATTCTCCCTGTTGGCCCCCGCCATTGCCCGCGACGTACTCGATCACGCGCTGGCGCTGGGTGCTGACTTCGCCGAGCTGTTTGTGGAGCGCAAGCGCCGCAGCCAGCTCAGCCTGCTCTCCAGCCAGATAGAGAACATCAGTGGCGGCCTCGATTTCGGCATAGGCGTGCGCCTGTGCTACGGCCACAAGGTGCTCTACGGCTACACCAATCTGGCCAGCCGCGACGAGCTGCTGCGCATCGTCACTCTGCTGGCGGCCAAAGACAGACGCGACCCAGTGGTGACCGCCACCGCCTTCGATTTCACCCGATTGACCGATCGCAACCCGGTGGCGTTGCCGCTGTCGGCCGACAAGCAGCTGGAGCAGAAGATTGCCTATCTGCACGCCATGGATGCGGTGGCCCGCGCCGAGAGCAGCAAGGTGAGCCAGTTCTCCGGCAATGTGCTGGGCTGGGAGCAGGAGGTGGAGATCTTCAACAGCGAAGGGTTGCAGGTGAGCGATCGCCGCCACTACAACCGCATCATGGCCCAGACCATCGCAGTTGAGGGGAGCGAGCAGAGCGTGGGCTATGAGGCGCCCGGCGCCCTGATGGGCTGGGAACACGCAGATCGTATCGATCCGCGCGAGCTGGCCCTCACTGCCACTCGCCAGGCGCTGGTGAAACTCGGTGCAGCCCCCTGCCCGAGCGGCGCCCTGCCGGTCATCATGGAGAGCGGCTTTGGCGGCGTCATCTTCCACGAGGCCTGCGGCCACCTGCTGGAGACCACCTCGGTCGCCAAGAAGGCCTCGGTATTCCACGACAAGATGGGCCAGCTGATCGCCAATCCGGCAGTCAGCGCCGTGGATGAAGGCTTGCAGAGCAACGCCTGGGGCTCCATCAACGTTGATGACGAAGGAATGGCGACCCAGCACACCCAGCTCATCAAGGACGGCGTGCTGACCGGTTTTCTGGTGGACAGAATGGGCGCCCTCAAGACAGGTTACGCCCGCACCGGATCGGGAAGGCGCGAATCCTACAAATACGCCCCCACCTCGCGCATGCGCAACACCTATATCGAACCGGGCAACCACAGCCTCGACGATATGCTGGCCACCGTCGAGCACGGCATCTATGCCAAGAAGATGGGGGGCGGCTCGGTGCAACCGGGTACCGGCGAGTTCAACTTCAACGTGCAGGAGGCCTATCTCATCGAGCACGGCAAGATCACCCGCCCGCTCAAATCAGCGACCCTGATCGGTACGGGCCCGCAAGTGCTCAAAGAGATCTCCATGGTCGGGAGCAATCTGGCGCTGGCCGCCGGCATGTGCGGCTCCGTCTCGGGCTCGGTACCCACGTCTGTCGGCCAACCCGCCTTGAAAGTTGACAAGATCCTGGTAGGAGGGAACGCCTGATGAGCACACTCGACATGAACAACCTGCTCACCCGCCTGCTGGAGAAGGTCGCCGAGCTGGGCGCCGAGGCGGATATCATCGCCAATCGGGACAAAGCCTTCTCCCTCAAGGCCGACAAGGGGGAGCTCGGGGAATACAAGGTCACCAGCAGTCAGCAGCTCGGCATTCGTCTGATCAAGGATGGACGGGTCGGCATTGCCTACTCGGAATCCCTGGATGAGGCGGCCCTCGATGCCATGCTGCAGGATGCACTGGATGCCAGCCGCTTTGCCAAGGTGGACCCGGATCAGCGCATCTCGGTTGCCGGCAGCCGGATCAGCACCGACTGCGCCGAGATAAACCAGCCCGATACCACTGCGGTGGAGGAGAAGATCGCCCTGGCTCTGCGCCTCGAGGCGGATATGCTGGCACAACCTGATGTGACCGGCGCCCCCTACAACAGCTTCTTCGAGGGGGAGAGCCGCCTCTGGCTCGCCAACAGCCTGGGCAGCCTCTGCCAGCACAGTGAATTCAGCGTCGGCTGCTATACCTCGGCGCTGGTGGAGCGGGATGGCCGCCAGTCGATGCACTCCCAAGGGCAGTATGGCCGCCGCTTCGACGAGCTGGATAGCCAGACCCTTATCGAACAGATCTACGCCGTGGCCCATGACCTGCTGCCAGGAGAAGCGGTACCGAGCGGTCGCTACAGCGCCATTTTCAGCACCAACTGCTTCGCCAGCCTGTTTGGCTGCTTCCAGGCAGCGCTCTCGGGCAAGTGGGCCCAGCAGGGGATCAACCCCTGGCGAGACAAGGTGGGCCAGTCTGTGGCCTCTCGCTGGCTCACCCTGGAGAGCCGGTCCTATATGCCGGGCGGCATGAACATCAAGGCGTTCGATGGCGAGGGGACAGCCACCTCGGATCTGTTGCTGATTGGCGAGGGAGAGCTGAAAACCCTGCTCCACAACAGCGCCACCGCCCACCACTTTGGCGTGGCGAGCAACGGCTCGGCCGCCCGCAGCGCCCGCAGCGCGCTGGATGTGACCACCCGCCATCTGGTGTTTGGCACAGGCCCCCACAGCGAGGCAGAGGTCAAAACCGGCGAGTATCTGGAGCTGGTCAAACTCGATGGCCTGCACTCAGGGGCCGACGCGGTGAGCGGTGACTTCTCGTTCGGCGCGTCAGGGTTCCTGTGCCGGAATGGTGTGCGAGTCCAGCCTGTGCGCGGCATCACGGTCGCAGGCAACTTCTACCGCCTGCTCGGCGAGCTGGAAGCGGTCGGTGACCGTCTGCAGCACAACGATGGCAAGGGCTTCTACGCGCCGCTGATCCGTTTCGGCGGTTTGAACATTGCGGGCAAGTAACCCCCGCATATAAAGAGAAAACGGCACTTTGTCCCGTTCTGAACAGCAAGAGGGCAACCCCAAGGGTTGCCCTCTTTTTTATTCTGACCTGTGGCCTGGAGCTTGCTGACTAATGGTCAAATAATGCTCATGCCCCGCCTGGCACCGTCGATACTGACAGTGCAAGGCAATGAAAACGCGGTTTCCTACCAAAGTGCAAGACAATATGGAGGTCTGCATGAAGACAATCGCAATGGCGATCACCCTCGCCACACTGGGCATATCGATGGCACAGGCCGCTTCGGCAAGCAGCACAGGACGCATCACCTTCAGCGGCGCCATCGTGGAAGATGCCTGCCGCGTCAACCAGCAAGAGAAGCAGATGCAGGTCACCTGCCTCTCCGGCCCCTCACAAACAACCGAGACAGTTGATCTGCAACAGCTGGCAAGAGAGGCGTCAATGAGCCTCTCCCACAGTCAGGTTTCCTACCAGTGGGTCGATGAAGGCCGCACAATGGCGATCGTCACCATCAGCCACAAATAATCCCACTGCCGAGGACAGAAACAACAACGGCGACCATAAGGTCGCCGTTGTCATTACCGAGTCTCACATTCAAGCCATCAGGCTCAGGGGTTGAGACGCGTCGGCATACCGGTGCGCTGTTCCAGCACCTGTTTGACCACATTGGAGTCGCTGTCGGCATGAGCGATGAAGCGAGTAATGGGAAGCGGCACGGATGCCGAGGAGTTGAACTCTTCCTCGTTGCGTGACAGTGGCTCATGGACTTCCATGTAGCGACCGCCATCGGGCTCGACCGTGGACTTGACCGGCTGGTTGACGAACTGGACGCGGGTGCCGACCGGCACGTTGTCGAACAGATACTTGATGTCGTCGGCGCGCAGGCGCACGCAGCCGCTGCTCACTCGCAGACCGATGCCGAAGGTGGCGTTGGTACCGTGGATGGCATACAGGTTGCCGATATAGAGGGCATGCAGACCCATGGGGTTGTCCGGACCCGCGGGCCAGACCGCAGGCAGTGTCTTGCCCTGGGCCGCATAACGGCGACGGATGTTCTCGGTCGGAGTCCAGGTCGGGTTGGCACGCTTGCGTTCAACCTTGGTGATCCAGTTTTCCGGGGTATTCACACCCAGCTGGCCGATACCGATGGGCAGCACTTCGACGACATTCTTGCCTTTCGGGTAGTAATAGAGGCGCATCTCGGCCACGTTGATGACGATCCCTTCACGGGGCGCATTTGGCAGGATCAGCTGATGAGGAATGATCAGCTTGCTGCCCGGTGTCGGCAGATAGGGGTCGACCCCGGGGTTGGCCTCCATGATGTTGGTCAGGCCCAACTGGAAGTCGGAGGCGATCTGCTCCAGCGGGCGATTGTCCGCGGGTACCACATACTCCAGGTTCTCACCGATCAGGCGGCTATTGGCAGCGGGCAGCTGGTATTCAACGGCAGCAGCCTGATAGCTGACCAGCGTCAGCGTAAATAAAAGGGCCGAAGCGGCAGTGCGAAAAGGATTCATAAAATTCCTGTGTGGTTTCCTGTACCAAGTTGGCCGGGGGCCGTGTCATCCTCGGTCTGACCTGTGACGAGTCACCTTGCGCCCGAGGCCAATCACCGAGCGCGCATTCTTCCCTGAGTCGGACAAAATTTCAACGTCAGGATGGCTCTTTTTGCATGAACAGTCTATTCACTGCCCCTGACTTGTCATTTTTACCCTTGCCAAGCTAACAATCAGCAAATTAGTAGAGCATGAACAAAAGGGAGACCCATGGGTCTCCCTCTCTTCAACAGGCTCTGGCAAGCAGGCGGGCTACAGCCTCCCTGATGGCAGCCCTGGCATCCAGCCTGCCCATCTCGTCGGCCAGCAGGCGCGCCCGTGCCCGATAGCGGGGCTCGTGCACCACCTTGCGCACTGCCGCAGCCACGGCCTCTGCCGTCGGCTCATTGCTGTGCAGATTGATGCCAACGCCACTCCACGCCACCCGGGTAGCCACCTCGGCCTTGTCCTCCCCGGTGCCCGCCACCACCAATGGCACACCGTAGGCCAGTGCGGCCTGCACAGAACCATAGCCGCCGTTGGTCACCAGCACGGCGGCACGGGGCAGCCCCAGCTCGAACGGCACATGGTCGGTGACGATCACATTGGCGGGGATGGATGGCCCCAGCAGCGCCGGATCCCGCCCGCCCGTGGTCAGCAGTAACTGCACCTCGTCACCCACCAGCCCCTGCATAGCCGGGATCAGCAGTTGCCCCAGATCCACGTTGGCCAAGGTGCCCTGGCTGACAATGACCAGCGGCCGACCATCCAGCCGTTCCCACCAGGGCGGCGGCGTCAACGCAATCCCCGGTGGCAACAGGGGGCCGATATGACGGATCAGCCCCTCAAGCTCCGGCCGCTCATATTCAAAGCCGGCGCAGGAGAGCTGCAGGAAGGCATCCGGCGCCGTCACCATCACATCGGTGAAGGGGGCCGCCAGCGGCGGCACCCCCGCCTCGGCCAGCGCGGCATCGAAGCTCTGCTGCACCTCGGCCTGCAGTCGCCGGGTCTGTTCATCCAGCCATGGCAGCTCGCCAAGGGAGTGGCGCAGCTCGGGGGCGATGCGCGGGCCGTAGAAGATGGCATCCGGGCTCGAGAAAGAGACGGGGTTCACCCCCAGCATCAGGATGGGAAGCCGCTGGCTGCGGGCCTGTTGCAGCAGCGGCAGCGCACCGTAGAAGCCGTTCTCCACCAGCAGCAGATCCACCCCCTCTTCTGCGATCAGCGCCCGCAGCTTGCGATCGTGCACCGGGATGGGCGCGGCGAAGAAACGCCTGAGCGCCAGCGCCATCTGGGCAGTGCCGCTCAGCTCGGCACGCTCGGGGAAGTGCTGCTCCAGCGCACGGTAGTCAAAATCCACCTCGGGGGAGAAGGACACAAATTCTGCGCCGCTCTGCCGGATCCCTTTCTCGAACAGGGCACCGCACAGCATCAGCACCCTGTGCCCCTCCCCCACCAGCAGGCGGGCCGCCGCCAGCATGGGGTTGACGTGGCCGGGGGTGGCGGTGACCGCCAGCAAAATGGTCGCCATCACGCCGCCCCTTGCGGCGCCAGCGCCGGGTTGAGGCAGAGCGGACTGGCCTGGACATGGACCCGCTGGATATGGCGTGCCGAGCGGGCGGTGAAGCCTTCCCGCCCGTGCAGCAGGCCGAAGTTGTCGGCGATCACTACATCCCCGGGCTGCCACTGGTGGGCATAGAAGTAACGGGGGTCATAGAGTCGCTCGTGTAGATCCTGCAGGAAGGCGCCCTGCTCCTCGGGCGGGATCCCCTCAATCTGCAGCGCATGCTGGTTGAGGAAGCGACCCCCCTCGCGCGGCGGCTCGTTGTAGCGCATGACGGTTTCACCGCTCACCGGATGAGGCACCAGCAGGGGCGAGCTCACCTCGCCACCGTAGTGCACCACCTGCTTGATGCGATAGGTGATCCGCACTCGCTCCCAGCGCGCCAGCCGCTCGCCATCGAGATCCACCAGCAGCTGGCGGGTATTGATGAAGATGGTACGTCCACCCTCATCGGCGGCCGGTGCATGCACGCAGTGAAACAGCTGGAACTCCGGCACGGTTGGCTTGTACATGCCATCCCAGTGCAGCGGCACATAGCTGGAGTCGAAGATGTGATCGGTGGCGTTCTCGTGCTCTTTCACATCCAGCACGGCGCCGAAGGGCCACATCATGATCTCGCCCCAGCGCTCGGCGTAATGGGTCAGCCGCTCGGGGTCGACAAAGCCCGAACCAAACCCACGCAGGATCAGCACGCCGTGGCGACGGGCCAGTTCGCGCAGCGACCCGACCGGCAGAGCCTGTACCGGCTGCTCGCTCCTGGCCGGTTCGATCAGCAGGCCAAAGGGAGCCTGGGGACGGATACGGCAGAGTTCGCCGCCGAGGGGAATAATGGATGCAGTCATGGTGAACTCCTCAGGCGGCGGCCCGCTTGCTATGGATCAGGTAGTGGCTCGGACGACCGTGGATATGGACCAGTTCGTGCTCCAGGGCCAACACGTCGCGCCGCTTCATCAGCACAAACTGGCCATCCAGATTGGCCGCGACCCCGTGCCAGGGAGTGAGCCAGTCATCCCGGGTCGGCAGCATGTGAATGCCCATCTTCAGGCTGTGGCTGGCCTGGGGGTGAATGGAGAGACGGATGGCCTCGGGGAAGCGCTCCGCCAGCAGCTTGCCCCAGGCGCGGCTGCGCTGGATCACGCCGTGGGTGCGCGACTTGGCATCCCGCTGCAGCGCCGTGTTGGAGAGTGGCGTGTCCGGCAGCTGACTGTCTTCATACAGGAAGCGGGTCATGGCGCGATAGAGACGAACCCCCTCCTCCGTGGTCTTTACCTCTTCACTGATCTGCGCCAGCGGCTCGGCATAACGCTCGACCAGCTGTTCACGCAGGGTGTCGAAGTCGCGGTTGGCGCAAAACTCGGCCATGCCCGCCACCATCCCCAGATGAAAGACCCCGAGGTGGGTCGCCCCCAGCTCCAGGATCAGCTGCTCTATGTGGGCCTGATAGGCATCGATGGCCGGGTCCGATACCCGGATCAGATCGCCAAAGACGTGGCCATCCGAGCAGATCAGGATCCGCATGCCGGGCCGATAGTGCAGCTGGATGCGCTGGCAGAGGTGATTGAGAAAGCTGAGGGAGAGGCGCTCCGCCATGTCCGGCAGGGTGCCGAGTACCTTGTTCGGGTTCGGCGACTTGGTGGGAAAGGCGGGCAAGATGCAGGTAATGGTCTCGCCCCGCTCGATGAAGGCTTGCAACCGGGGGATCTGGATGGCCGCCACCTCCTGCTCTTCGCTGTGCCGGTCCAGGATGGGATCGGGGAAGCGACGGCGATAGGGCAACAGCTCGGCAAATATCTCACGGGCAATTTGATGGGAAGATAAACCACTCATTATTCCAGCTCCTTTAGGCAGGATAAAATCAATAAAGATGACTCTTTATCAATGCGTCCAGTCTCTGTCGTTATTATGGATGTATCCGTTTGCTACCCAAACGAATCGAGAGGGGACAGTAGCCGAGATGAAGTCAGGCTATCAATTCGCCATTAATGTAAAGAGATTCAACCCAGCGCTAACAATCTATTTCGCATAAGCAAACTCACTCTATGCATATGAATAAAAACAGATTTAATAAATGGTTTGGCGTATTAAATAACTGATCCTAATA
>NZ_LSGW01000081.1 GCF_001643305.1 Aeromonas salmonicida subsp. salmonicida | reverse complement strand
GCGCATGCCAGGGCTGGTACTGCCTGAAAGCGGGTTTCAACGTCATGGATCAAGATGGCGAGTGAGCCCATGGCCGACGTGGCCACGCTCACCAGGGTGTTGCGTTCAGAGCGGGTTATCCGGCCGCGTTCCGTCAGCTCCAGCGCCCGCTGGCCAATGCTGGCGATCTTGGCGTTCAGGTCGATCGCCTGATGGGGGAGGGAAGGTGCACGCTCTGCCTTGGGTATCGCCACGGCAGTGAGGCCACACTCGAGCAGCATGCCGTCGAACAGGGTTTCATCTCCCTCGGTGGCGTGGTAGAGAGCAATGAGATCCCGAGCAGTCAGGTGGTGTGGCTGGTCAGGATTGAGCTTATTCCTCAAAACTTGCGCATCGATGCCAGCTGATGGGGCGATCACACTGATCTCATGGTTGGATTTAAATCTGCTGCATGCAGATTCGAAGTGCGGATGTTTGCAGTCTCTACCGATAAACATGGTTCTCGCTCCATTGAGTGCCATAGTTACCGGAAGGTTGCCGGAGGATATGCCGCTGCAGCAGCCTGTTGATAGAGCGCGACCATGTTGATCAGCACTCTGGCTTTCGGAGAGTATTTCGGCATGATTTGCAGCTCGCCACGCCCAACCATCTTCTTCACCGTACCCAGTGGGATGCCAGCATCTGCTGCAAACTTCTCTTGTGTCTTGATCGGTGTATCGATCTGGATTGCAATCTCTGACATGATAGGTCCCCTTAAACGTTGCTCTATATGGCTCGATATAGCTCCGAAGCCACAATCTAACTCTTCAAGGTTGATTGTTGATCTAAAAAGCTATTCGGTCAAGCATGAAGGGCATTGGTTGTTCAGTAAGATTCTACAAGGTGCTTTATGGCTACGGAGAAAGCTTTGAAGGTTGGTTTTGATCAGTTGTCATTCTCAGAGCGACTTAATAAAGTGATTGGCAATGAGCCCTTGCGTGCTTTTGCTCGACGAGCCGACATGAGCGATAGCGGCCTCAAGCGCTATCTGTACGAAGGAACCATTCCCCCTATTGATCGAGCGTTAAACTTAGCGCGAGCAGGGGGAGTTACATTTGACTGGTTGGTGTTTGGCATCGGTGATGGGGTTAACAGCCCACTTTCTCATGTATCTCATGATGCAACCTCCGGTGCTCAAGGCTCTTATCGGGCTGACGAATTCACTACTATTTCCGCCTATCAAGTGGAAGCGAGTGCTGGTCATGGTTCACAGATTACCGACGAGCCATTGGCTGAGCCGATGGCGTTCCGCTCGGATTGGTTGCGTCGTGAAGGTTTTGAACCGGCAAAGATGGCCGTCATCCGGGCTAAGGGCGACAGCATGGAGCCAACTATCAATGACGGTGATGTGATCCTGATACGCCTAAAAAACGGTGAGGCTCCTCGCGATGGCCTTTATGTGTTGCGCCTCGAGGGTGGTTTATTTGTGAAACGGTTGCAGTTCGATTTAGGTGGCATTCGGGTTATTTCTGACAACCCTCTTTATAAATCGCGTGACCTGAATAAGGCCGAATTGGCAGAACTGGATTTGGTTGGCAGGGTCGTGTGGGCTGGTAAGAAGTTCTGAGCAGTTTGAATGCTTTCTATGATGGCGGCTTTGGCAACGACACCTCATAAGAAAGCGCGGGTGGTGTGCAATGGTAGTTAAAAAAGTTGATGGAAAGACGAAGCCTTGGCTAGCTGACCTCCGTCCTGATGGCGATGGCGGCCGAAGAATACGAAAGAGCTTCATGACAAAAGGTGAAGCTCTTGCGTGGGAGAGGCACCAGCTTACTAACAAGCCCTGGTTGAAAGAGCCTGAACCAGAGAGTGAAAAGCATGAGCAGCGACGGCTGCTTGACCTTGTTCATATCTGGTTTGGTCGTCATGGTCAGACACTGGCCGATGGTGATCGGCGACGGGATAAGCTCGTCTGGTTATGTGAAGCACTTGATAACCCCATTGCCACCGAGTTCACCTCCGAGCATTTCTCGGCGTACCGCGAGCGGCGGTTGGCGGGTGAGCTCTATGTACCAGGACAGTGTAAGAAGGTCACACCGACGACCATCAACCGGGAGCAACTTTACCTGCAGGCAGTGTTTAATGAACTGGCCCGTCTTGGTGTGTGGAACGGTGGTAATCCGTTGTCTGACCTACGCCAATATAAGGTTCAGGAATCAGAGCTGGCCTATCTCTCCCAAGATGAGATTGAACAGTTGCTTGATGCCGGCAAGGAACAGCGAGATCTCTGGTTGGTTGTTATGCTCTGCCTCTCTACTGGGGCCCGCTGGTCTGAGATTGAGAAAGTCAGCCGTTCCCAGGTTGGTATGGGGCGGATCACTTTCACCAAGACCAAGGGGAAACGCAACCGGACTGTGCCTGTGGCCCCATGGTTATTGGCCATGTTGCCCAAACGAACTGGTAGATTGTTCGATGATTGCTATGCCGAGTTTGAGAAAGCCATCAGGCGAGCCAACATCAAGTTGCCGGTAGGGCAGAGTACCCATGTTCTGCGTCATACATTCGCCAGCCACTTCATGATGAACGGTGGCAACATCCTGGTGTTGCAGCGAATCCTTGGCCACACAGACATCAAAATGACGATGCGCTATTCACATTTTGCCCCGGATCATCTGGAAGATGCGGTGCGTCTCAACCCCATTACTGCGCTGAAAAACGTACATAAACAGTCCATTGATTTGCCCCACATTGCCTTATAACTCAACATATCGAGATTTTAGCGTCCTTTAGTATCAGTAACTTACTGATTTGTAAGGGAGCCTATGGGTTTCAAAATCCGCCGATGAATAATCGTGTCGGTTCGAGTCCGACCCCGGGCACCATTATTGAATTTCATGTCGTATCATGACATGGCTAGAACCCGCATAGCTTAAGGCTGTGCGGGTTTTTTGTTATGTCCTGTCGTATCATATTGCCTCATAACATACCCCTGAAACAGGGGGCTTTTATGGGGGCTCAATTTTTCCCCTCTGAATTTAGGCCCCCAATCGTGGCCAACCGTTGTCCTGTAAGGCTTTCAGCCAATGCTGATAGGCCCCCACTGCGGCAACTTAGGCCCCCATAATTGGATATGGAGGCCCCCAGATGCCTTTAACTGACATAACAGCCCGGCAGGCCAAGTGGAGCGGCAAGCCGAACGGCGACAAGCTAGCCGATGAGAAGGGACTGTTCCTGCTGGTTAACAAGTCCGGCAAGTATTGGAAACTCAAGTATCGCCATGGTGGCAAAGAGAAGAAGCTCGCTCTGGGGGTTTATCCCGAGGTCTCCCTGAGAGAGGCCAGGGCTAAACGGGATGAAGCTCGCCGGGTGATCGCCGAAGGGATAGACCCCGGCCTCGTGCGCAAGCAAAGCAAGGTAGCCAGTCGGCTGGTCAGTGAAAATAGCCTCGAGGTGTTAGCGCGGGAATGGCATCAGAGCCAGTTCGCGTTGTGGAGCCCAGGCCACGCCACCCGAGTGATCGAGTCGCTGGAGGTGGATGTCTTCCCCGATCTGGGATTAGTGCCTATCACAGAGCTGACTGCCCCCATGATTCTGGAGGCCCTCCGGAAAGTTGAGAAGCGGGGGGCAACCGAAACAGCGGGACGGATATTGCAACGGGTCAGCGCGATCATGCGCTACGCCATTCAGACTGGACGAGCCAGCTACAACCCGGCTCAAGACCTGAGGGGGGCGCTCAAGGCCACCAAGCAGGAGCACAGACCCGCTTTGCCCCGTTCTGAGCTGCCAGAATTCTTCCGACGTTTGGAAGCCGAGCCACTTAACCCGGCGACTCGTCTTGCCCTCCATCTGCTGATGTTGACCATGACCCGCCCTGGTGAAGTGCGCTTTGCACGTTGGGATGAGTTCGATATGGAACGCGCAGAATGGCGGATCCCTGCTGCACGGATGAAGATGCGAACCGAGCACCTTGTCCCCCTTTCTCGCCAGGCGTTGGCCGTGCTCGATGAACTGCACCAGCTGACAGGCCATTGTGAGTTGCTGTTCCCGAGCGAGCGTAAACTGACCAATCCCATGAGTGAGAACACCTTGAGCTATGCAATGGGGCGGATGGGTTATAAAGGGATCGCTACACCGCACGGATTCAGGGCATTAGCCTCTACCACCTTGAACGAGGAAGGCTTTGATCCGGACGTGATAGAGCGCCAGCTTGCCCACGCCGAACGCAACAAGGTGCGGGCAGCCTATCACCGGGCTGAGTATCTGGACGACCGGCGCAAGCTGTTGCAGTGGCTGGCCGATTTCTATGACTCGCAACGGGGTAGCAATGTGCTACCAGTGAATTTCAACCGAGTGGGTTAACGACTTTGCTGAGCCTATCTCGACAGAGAGAAAAGTTGGGAACCTTGCCCACTTGGCTCGGCAATTTATTCAAGGCAAGTGTATAGAGGCAACACGATGGCCAACGAAAAAAGGATTCCACTGGAATACTGTACCCCTGCACGAGCAGCAAGATTGCTAAATAACTGATCCTAA
>NZ_LSGW01000080.1 GCF_001643305.1 Aeromonas salmonicida subsp. salmonicida | reverse complement strand
CGCCGAGAGCTTCTTTCAGTAGCTCAAACGGGAGCGGATCAAGCGCAGGATTTACTCGACAGGAGACGAAGCCCGCAGCGACGTATTTGATTATATCGAAAAGTTTTACAACCCAATCAGGCGCCATGGTTCCAATGATGGGCTGTCGCCGGTAGAGTTTGAAAAGCAGTTCAATGTTCAACAACAGAGTGTCTAGAAAACCCGGGGCGATTCACTGGCATCCAAACAGCCGGGCGCACACCGCTATAAGGTTGCACGGTCTGAACGACCGGACATTACCAATCTGTTGGCACGTGAGTTTGACATTCCGCAACCCAATCAGGTGGTGTAGTGTGGTGTGGCGATATCACCTACGTCTGGGCAGGTACTCGTTGGTATTACCTAGCTGTGGTTCTTGACCTCCATACTCGCCGAGTCGTGGGTTGGGCGATGTCTGACAAGCCTGATGCAGAACTGGCAATAAAAACGCTCGAGATGGCCTATCAGCAGCGAGGTTGCCCATCAGGTGTGCTGTTTCACTCCGACCAAGGCAGCCAATATGGCAGCCGGGCATTTCGGCAACGACTGTGGCGCCATCGCATGGTCGGCGCGGTAACTGCTGGGATAACGCACCAATGGAGCGGTTGTTCAGGAGCCTGAAGTCAGAATGGCTCCCAGCCAACGGGATACATGAGCCAGCGGGAAGCACCGCGGGATATCAGTTATTACCTGATGGATTACTACAACTAGTGGCGTCCACATCAACACAATGATGGGATGCCGCCAGCAAAAGCCGACGCTCGGCCTAACCAGTTGACCACTACAGTATTTAATCTCTTTCTCATACATTGATATGTTAATAATGCTGTTGTTCGACGAAAAATAATCATAGCCCTATCTGAGCTCAATAGAATATTGTAAGCTAGACAAGATATATAAACATCACAACTGAGGCATAGAGTGATTCAATGGCACAAGTTATTTATACAAGAAAAGGCCTTCATAAAAAGTGTCTATATAAACAGGCTTGCGCCAACAGAACATGTCCAGTGGGTTTTTTGTGAGTTCGACGCCAAACAATTTCATGAGTCATTGTTCCTTGATAACAACATCCCTTTAAAAAAAGACATCATTAACTCTGTCGTGCAACGCAAGGGAGAATATTTGGCCGGCCGCATAGCCTCTCGCCTAGCCCAGTACTTACTGGGATTATCACCAGAACCTGTTGGTACAGGCCAGCACAGGAATCCGATGTGGCCAACGAATACCCTCGGCTCAATTACACATGCAAATAGCTATGCCATCGTCGCCATGGCCCGCACTCAATACGTTCACAGGATTGGTATAGATTATGAGCCATGGATAGATGCCAGCACCATAAAAAGCGTGATTGATATCATCATGTGTGACAGAGAAAAAACAAAAATAGAAATCGATTCACGGACACCAAGAAGAGATATTACCATCATTTTTTCAGCAAAAGAGAGCCTATTTAAAGCTCTCTATGATGAATGTGGTGAATACAAAGATTTTCATGCAGCCGAGTTTATCACTATCGATCATCAGAGGTCAACGGTGCGATTACGACTGACAGAGTCATGGAGCAATAAGTTAAGGGCCGGAACAATCTTTGTTCTAGAATATATAACGTATCATGCTGGTGTCATTACATACCTTATCAACACCAAGACACAGTAGAGGACACCGAATATCTCGGTGTCTTCCATGTTTGCCCGATTTACGTTATTTACGTTATTTACGTTATTTACGTTATTTACGTTATTTACGAAAATAACTTCTGGTCATTCACTCAGCAATGACGTATCGGAAATAAATGAAGCCAGGATGGTCGAAATCCTTTTGTGTTCCACTTCAGTAGGATGCCACAAGCAGCCATCAAATTTAATGTCGATTTTTTTGATATAAATGCTGCGCTCCCCCATTCGCAACAACTCTTCATTTACTGCATTGATGGCACGTTCAAAAGGATCGTCTTTATCTAGTTCCAAACCGACCAGAACGATTGGAACATCACCGTATCGCTGTCGGAGCTGGATGATAAACTGTACATATGCATCAGTCCAACTGTGTCGGAAATCCTCAACGTTGGCCCAAGGCTCATCGGGTTTTAAATCGGTATTGAAATCATTGAGCCCCAATTCAATAACCAACAGGTCTGGATGACGGTCCTCGTAAGCGGATGAGTCATTCAACACTGCTCCTGCCTTATTAAAGTAATAAGGTAAATTGTGATAACGTTGCTCTCCAGCATAGTTTCTTATCACACCTAATCCGGAGTAGGATACCTGACTATGACTAGCATTTAACAGCTTAGCTGTCATAGTGGGAAACGCGACTCTGGCATTTGATGTTTTAAATGTTTCATCGCTACTGCACTGCTGATGATGTGATTCACTGCCCAGTCCGGCACTGAGCGAATCACCGAAAAATATAATGTGTTTTTGGGGGGTACGATGTTCCAACACTTCCCCATTAACCTCTAGCCCATCAACCAACACCATCTCTTCATACGTCTCATTTCTTTTAACCAGTTCAACAACCACATCTTGCTGGCTATCAAATTTGACCAATGAGTATTGTTTGAGTGTAGAGTCAGTATTTATGATACTGACAACACGTCCATTCACGAGCACATCAAATCGCCCCCCTCTACAATTCATGATAATGGAAGCTTCCATGCCTTTAAATCTAAAGGATAGGGCTACGCCTGGCCAGTTGAAATACACATCACTGTTTATCCAATTCTTAACCACTCGTCCACTGAATGATAACCGGTAGTCCGTTGCCTCTACGTTCACATCTTTAGCAGCACTAAACGGAGCCCACAAGATGAGTAACGCTATTGACATCAACTTTATTATGCTTCCCAAAATTTATATCCCCATTATATAATAAACAACATACCCAACGCACCATGACATAAGCTCACTAACGATAATCCCCCCCTTTCATCGTCAATAAGCCTCTCAATATCCACAGCCTTTGTCATCATATTTATGTGCAAGCGGGGGAATCACCCATGACACTATCACCCACATTAATTTTTTAGTGATGAAATAGCTATTTCCATATTATCAACAGCCATGGACCAGCTAGTTACCGACCGACGGGCAATTTCCCCCATCTTGATACGTTCCGCTTTGTGATAATAAAAATATTTCATCCCATTCAATAGAGAGTCCATATCTGCTATATCAAAATTAATTCCACTCGAGAAGTGCTCATACTGCTCAGCATTTCCACCCCGATATGATGTCATCACAGGCAGCCCACATGCCATTGCCTCTGACACTGTGATCCCAAAAGCTTCAAAGTCACATCCTGTGATGAAAAGATCATTTCTCTTCAGCTCCATAGCGACTATCTCGCTAGGTCTCTCACCCATGAACCTAATGTTTCCAGATGTCGATAGAGTCTCTAAGGTTTCCAGCATTGGACCACTTCCAACGAAAGTCCATTCAATATTCAAGCCCTGCTCACGTAGATTTTCTGCGGCATCAATAAACAAATGCAGGTTTTTCTCCCGTGATAATCGCCCCACATAAATAACTTTCATCACATCTGTCACCTCATGACATAGCGATGGTTTAAACATCTCAGTATCGACACCAAGAAATGAGACGACTGTGGAATTTATATTAAGAAGGTAATTATTCTTTAGGAAAACTGACGGAACGAATACCGCATCATACTGACCATAAATAGTATCAACTTTACTATTTATTGCAGCTGCGTCCTTGCTCATACCATAGTTTGTGCAGAGCGAAGCTAGATCGACATGACAGAGAGCAATCGTCAAACACTGTTCAGGAACAATACAGATAATATCGCTCAAACAGAATCCCGCATCCATATATAATGGCATGGGTTCATCAACTAACAGAACATCTGGCTGGAATGAAGCGATCTCGTCAGCAAGAGTCCGCGTACAACGATGATCGGGAAATGGTGATGTCATTGGGTTACAATGAACAGCCAAGGGCATGCCAATGATTCTTACACCTAAACTTTTTAGGATTACAACTGCCGACTGATCGCTTAATGTCGGATATCCAGGCACTAACAGACTAACTGTGTTACCACGGCTGGCCAGTTCTTTACAACGATAAAAAACTGACTGGCTAATACCATTAACCTCGGGATAAAAAAAGAAACTTAAAATCAGATATTTCATGCTATCTACCTCTTGTTATAATTCGAAAACATAAACGGAAGTAGATAATCTATGACCTTTGCCGTTTCGCTCACAGATGGCTCGAGTAACATAGTGTCGTGACCAACATCAATTGAACATGTAAGCAAGGGAGACTCACATATGGGCTGCCAGTACATCTTTGACGATGGCCCTAAGCGCGGTTCGATCAAGGCAACTTTATCCATCATTCCACTCGAAATGGATATCTGATAACTTCGTTGATTGCAATATCTAGCAAACATGGCCTTTAGTTGCTCTGCACTAAACATCGGCTTTTGATTCTGATTACATAGCAGATTGATCGCAGAATCAAAATCAATGAGTGCATTATTATCTTTCGAAATGTCGAGTGAGATGTTATTGCCAAGGCTGTTGGCGACTGTCATCATAAAATGATCCTTTATACTCATAAAAGATGGAATGACTCTCTCAGTAGGCCAACAATCGAGTAAGATAACAGGAGGTCTAATTGTACCTTTGTTTTTTAATGCCTCAGAAACTCTGGCTGCAATCCCCCCTCCCATGGAGTGGCATAACAATACTGATTTAGAGAGATCGAACTCATCTAACGCGGATAGATATATTTCTACAGGGAAGGCATCACTATCCAGGAGGGCATTGAATCCTATCACTGTTGCATCACAAGAAAGATGTCCTATTAGATGACTGAAGCATTCGCTCTGACCCAGAACACCTGGAATACAAATTATATTTAAATTAGAATCACCGCTTTTTAGCAATACCTTTTCTAAGGATCGATGTCTTATACCAGATAAATTATGTTTCTCGAATACACTCTCCATTGGTTTGAACTTAAAATCATACAGTGATTGTTGTAAAATTGCGGTGTAGCGTGCGGCCACATTCTCAATGAATGAATCATCATACACTGCCCCCTCTAAATACCAGGAGATGTACGGGTCCTCATCAATATATTTTAATTCCATTGTGAATGACTGCGAGGAAATTTCATTTCCATCTCTAGCATTATCGTTCGACTCAGAAAACACAACCGGAGATCTATGATCGATTGAACATATACATATTCTATTATCTTCACGTCCAATAATCGTTCTGACATTATCAATGACAGCATTGAACTCCATACCCGGATGCATAGCATGCTCAGATTTGATCGTAACAAGCTCATCATCCAGCAGTTCTACCTTCAGAGAAACAGCATCGACCGCTTTAACCTGTGAAACTGTGAATATATAGCACGTATATAACCATTCTAGTAATGGGACATTCCTATCCATACACTTGCTTTTTAACTGAAGATGGATACGAGGTGCTAAACGATGATGATACTCATGACCTTTTCGCGCTATCAGCTGCGCTGGATTAACACTGTTGGGAGCAGCTCCAAGGTACTTTAATCGGTCATCCGGCACCACATATGCCGATTCATATTCTGAATTTCGCCCGACAGCTTCGGTGCTGTACAGCATAGCCTTTAAATAAGAGATAAATAGATTACTATTCCTTTCCATGTCAGGCTTATCGAACATAGCTTTTCGATAGTTCCATGTGATCGTCATGCCACCATCACCTGTGGTTTCTATCGAGAGATAGTGATCGACTTCTTGCTCCTTCGATTGGATAGGAATACGACTTACATCAATGTCAGGTAATATTAGTGGCTGCCCTTCGAAGTTCTGCATCACCATCATCATCTGATACACTGGGTATCTACCATGTTCAAAATCCTTCACATTATAATTATTTAATGCGGTGACATCCAAAGGGAGATGGTCGAGGCACTCAATAAACTCTCGCTGATGTTTATGGAGATAATCTGAAAATGTTTTATCTGGATCATAATCACAGACTAAAAGTGCTGAACTTAGGCATAGACCAATAATATTCTCATCATCAGGCATAGGCCGATGAGCAACGACTGTCCCTAATATTACTTTTTCAAGCTTACATTGCTGAGCCAGAAATATACTCATTGCACTATACAATGTAACAAAGGGTGTTACCTTATGCTCATAACTGATGGCCCTGAGTTGCAAACCAAGTGATGGGGGAATGACTAACTCTATACTGTTAACTTCTCGACAGGTATCATTCTTCACCTTCTCACCTGGTAAAGATAACCATCGATGTCTCTGTCCAACTCGACGATTCCAATAAGGAAGGTTTCTGTCTTCATTGCAAGACTGGTTCTTTGCATAATCGAAGAAGCTAGTATGCAGTATGGGCGCCTTAAAACTAACACCTTCAGTAGAGTAACCACAGTAAAACAATGCCAGCTCACGAGTCAGGTTTGTAGGCTCCAACCATCTATAATAATATGATGAGCCATGATGAGCCATGATGAGCCATGATGAGCCATGATGAGCCATGATGAGCCATGATGAGAAGCGTATGTTTTAAAGCTGAATGTTGAAAGAGATAAAATTTTATTAATGGCCCATTATTGATATCGAAACCAGCTCTAACGGCCCCCTCTAAAAAATCAGACCATTCCACGTCTAAGGAAGATGCTTGGTTTATTAATAGTCTGTTGGTACTATCTAATTTCATCCATAGTTTATGCCCATCCGAACAAAACGTACTATGAAGTGATTGGTGACGCTTTACTATGTTTTCTATTGCAAACAACAAAGCCTCTTTGTTCAGATCACCATCAAGTAACAGCTGCTCTTGAATATGAAACGCAGGTGACTTTACATGTTTATCAAATCGCCAAAATTCTCGCTGTGATGACGTGGCTAATACCATAGAGTGTTGATCGATGGCCTTTCCTGTCGAGAGTCTATCACCACCATCTCCGTCAGTCAGCTGTGTTGCCATTTGAATAACCGTTGGATAGTCATAAACAGTAGAAAGTGGAACCCTTTTCCCCAAGTCACTTCTTATTCTAGCCACTAATCTTGATGCGGATAATGAGTGGCCACCACATGCAAAAAAATTACTATTTGGCCCAACTGTTTTCGTTAAAACTTCATTGAAGAAACCGAGCAATTTCGTCTGTAATTCGTTAAGCTCTATGTTGTTAGAATTCGTGGACTCTAATTCATCATTTGCAATTTTTGTCAATGCGTCATAATCAATCTTATTGTTAGGTGTTCGTGGTAAAGAAGTCAAAATAATGATTGAGTTTGGGAGCATGCTCCTGGGCAAGCAAGATAACATATGATTATAAACTTCATCACGTGTCACCTCATTTTTATTCTCTATAATAATTGCAGATAGAAGACGGGATTCATTACCACTAGACGGCATCCAACATACCGCATCCAGCACCCCTCTACACTGACACAATACGTTAATTATTTCATCCGTCTCAACTCTCACACCGTTAATCTTTATTTGGCTATCAGTTCTACCTATATATAAAAGCTCTCCCACCTCATTCCATTTAACAAGGTCTCCAGTACGGTAGACTCTATTCTCAACAGTAGCATTTCCAAGTTTTTTTAAAAAAAACTTCCTCGTTAACTCTTCACGATTTAAATATCCATTGGCAATCCCATCCCCCCCCAATACGAGCTCACCTTCGAAACCTATGGGAAGTAGTGACATATGCTGATCGACGACATAGCAAGAAGTGTTATAAAATGCCTGACCAATATTGTTTGGCGTGTTTAACTCACTACATAAATGCATATGTGTAGCGATAGTGAACTCACTCGGCCCATACCCATTATATAACTTGGTGGCATTCTGCCATGTTTTTTTCACCGCCGGTGTCATTGCCTCACCAATACTGATCACCACTCTCACGCTGGATAAACTATTCGGCGAGAGTAGAGAGAGAACACTAGGGGGCAGATGAAGATGAGTAACCCGTTGTCGTTGCACGATCTCTGTTACATGATTAATATCTCGAGCATGCTCAGGATCGAGTAAGACTAGCGTGGCTTGGTTTACAAATGTCATCAACCATTCAGCTGTGCATGCGTCAAATGCCGGAGATGAAAACTGCAGCAGTCTATCACCATGAGAGATAGAAAGTGACTTGTTAAAATTAAATGCCGTATTTCTCAATCCTCGATGTGACAGTATGCTGGCCTTGGGTTTACCTGTTGAACCTGAGCTGTAGTTTATATAAGCCACATGATCATTATTGAGTACCGGCAATGAACTACCATCAGTCACCCCATTTAACAATGTTTCCATTTTCAAAAATGGATAGTTTAAGTCTGACTGAGGCCTTATAGCGTCAGCTATAATGTATGAAACATTACTATCATCAATCATGAACTCTGTGCGCGATGAAGGATAGTCTGGATCTAACGCCAAATATGCCGCACCGGATTTCAAAACACCCAACATACTGACAAACATATTTATAGAGCGTGGCATATACAACGCAACAATATCACCATCTCTTATCCCTAGCGCATTCAAACTGTTTGCTACACTGTTTGTGCGTTGTTCCAGCTCTTGATAACTAACATAGCCCCCATCCGATGCAAAAATAGCAGGGCTTGTACCTATCACCCGTGCATTATTCCTAACCCAATCAACAACAGTTCCATATGGAAGGCAAATTTTCCTGTTATTATATACAGCAATGGCCTTGAGGTCTTCATCATCAATAAGTGGCAGATCACACAAGGGCATATCGGGAGATAATAATGCCGCTCGAGTTATATTAGTTAATGCTTTGTCAATGCCAGCTATGGTCTCTTTTTTATAGAGGCCGGTTGCATATCTCCAAATAAATTTGGCGCCATCAACTGCAGGTTGACACTCGAGAGTCAGTTCCGCTTTAATGTCTCTTGGTGAAAGATCAGCACAAATACTAATATCATCGCCATTTAGTTTTGGCATATCCGTACTAATATTTTGCAATACCAAAAAGACTTGACTCAGAGGGGATATTCCAACACTTGTTTCTGTGCTAGACAATTCTAATATTGTGTCGTAACCAAGCTGCTGATGTGAGAGCGCCGTCATCGATATTGAACGTTGCTTTTTTATTGCTGCTAAAAACGTCTCTTCTGGCGAATATTCAATATGAAACGGTAGTGTGTTTGCAAGAAAACCAATCACTTCGTGGCTATCCGTAGCGATTCGATTTGCGCACGGTGAACTAATTACAACGCTGGTCCGTCTATACAATCTACAGAGACATGAACTAAATAAAACCTGGAGTGCGACGAACTCACTACAATTATTTTTCCTTGCCAAAGAAGATAATAAAGACCAGTCCTCTTCCCCCAAGCGGCTAACCATTACCCCACCCTTTCTATCCATTCGATCAGAACAATGTAGATCGGGTGTAGGCAAAGAAAATGCCGGAGCATGCTCGAGATACTTTCGCCAGAATGCTTCTCTGGCCACATTACCATGCTGCTGTCTTACTAATTCACCAGAGTAATAGCGACTAAATATCGGTGCTGGCTCAATCAATCTACCCGATGACATTAGTTCTGACCATTCACGCAGCAAGACCATGAATGACCAACCATCGATGGCGACATGATGAACAACAATCGCAATATAGTAATGATCAGGCTTCAATATAAGCCCTACTCGCAGCGGTAGTCTCTCCAAAAAAACCAGATCCTGGGATATCCAGTCATTCAAGACTGATGATATGTCTTCTGTTTGTTCCAGCCGTACTTGTAACCATTCTAGTTCAGCACCGCTCGCATCCCAGGGAACAAGCTTCTCATCAACAAATATAAAGTTTGTTGACAAACTCTGATGACGAGTGACCACTTCACCAAGTGATGATTGAAGACGAGCTACATCGGGGGTTCCATTTCCTTTTAGAAGCAATAACTCATGATAACTACGGTTGCTCAATTGCTGGGCTTGTTGCTCTAAGATTCTTGCTTGGCCCGTTGTAGGTAGAACATCAGCGTTGGCAAAAGAATCACTATAAGTTCTTTTTAATACAATAGAATTCATAACGTTTCACTTTTCTCATACTTTGATGCATTGACCACACCGGATTTTAAGTAATCGTGCAGTGTGCTGAAAACTGGGTAGTCATATATATGCTCCAGCCCGACATTTAGGTTAAGCTTTTCTGCCAGCAATGCCGAAAAAGAGAGAGCACTTAACGATGACCCACCTGACATCCAGAAGTTACTATTCGACTCTGGTATTTTACCAATTGTTCTAAACCAACAGTCTTGCAGTATTGATAAAACATCAAGAGGTTCAATAATTTTTTGATGATTCCCTTTTAGGTGATTGACAAGATCATCAAACTTTGAAAATTCATACAGATAATCTGATGATATTTCTTCTCCTTTAATAGCTGACATCTCTGCTATTAAGGTTAATGCCGTAAGCGATGTGCCACCCGCTTGCCAAAAATCACTTTCTGATGTGGGCAAGGATCCCAATATGCTGGACCAACAATTAGCGAGCCGCTCCACTGGATCATGTCGTACATTTTCCTTTTTCACCGAGGGCACGGGATTTAATGGTAGATGAGTTGCCTGGTTAAAGGCCCTACGGGGCGTTGGATAAGTAACAGAGATGGTCGGCTGTGGAAAACTGACACCGAGACACATCATCTCGGCCATCGCCAGTTGAAGGACACCATCATCTGAGATCGATTCCTGTCTGCCCTTTATGGTTCTACAGGTTGCGTGTCGTTGAGGATTCCAACCACTCATGGCATGACAAAATCCAAGAAGGCCAGCACCAGGTCCGACTTCGACAAAGATAGTGGGCCCTGGTAATGCAAGTAGTTTTTCCAGTCCCTTGGCGAAGTTGACGGGCTGACATATCTGATTGCTTAGATAATCAGGAGTCACCATAGCATCACTAAGCCAGTGTCCATCAACACTACTGACTACGGGAATCTCCGGATGACAAAAAACACATGATTGATGAAGAATTTCATTTTTGAACTCATCAGCCACTGGCCGCAATAATGGTGTGTGGAAAGGATGTCGGTTGTTCAACTTGTGAAAAGAGATGCCACCCTTTTTACACAACTCTGATAACACCGCGATCGCCGAGAGAGTGCCGGCCTGGACATGGTGATGATCGCTGTTATATGCGGCTGTCCAGACCTCGGTCTGATCATCAGAATGGAATAATGGTGGCATGGCATTGAATGCTAACATGGCTCCATCGGGGGATTCAGCCATTAGTCTTCCCCTATGAAAAACCAGTGTGATAGCATCATCTAAGGTCAGTACTCCTGCAATACATAGCGCGACCCACTCACCAAGTGAATGCCCTAACAACGCATCGGGACGGATACCAAACTCGACTAAAGTATAGGCCATTGCGTACTCGACACTGAATAATAGTGGTTGTACTTCAGCGGTGTTATCCAGCACACCTAGACTGGTATCCCATAGCAATCTATGGGGTTCAATAATGCCAAGCCCACGTAACTTATAAAAGCAACGGTCGAGATGACGTCGAAACGTTGAGTTATATTCATACAGCTCTGATGTTATTCCTCTATACTGACTTCCTTGCCCTGTAAACAAAAATACTATGCGTGGTTTTTCGTCAAATGGCTTGTTATAACACCGACCGATCACCTCACCACTTCTTGTATCTGCCACCAGAGCAGTACGTGTGTTTTTTTCAGATATAAAAGGATTAGCTATCTGATTATACAACCGAGCATGCATGTTTTTCGCAAGCGCCGAACTCATGTTACGATGAATAGATCCCCTTATTGCATCCTCAATCAATTCCTGTGTTGTCGATAGCGTACTCTCTCTCAGTACCTCACTCGCAAACACTTCCACTCTGGCATTGTCATTCCCTACATCCAGGGGTTGGTGATAGCTGGTGAGAATGATATGTGCATTTGTTCCACCTATACCAAAAGAGCTTACACCAGCCGTTAATATTTTATTTTCTGGCAGGTCTATTCCCTTTCTAGGAATGATGATTTTTTTGCGTATTGCTCTAGTGAATCTGATAGTTTATCAAAAGCCGGATGTGGCGGAAGGTATCTATTATGTAGTGAGAAAATAGCCTTGATCAAACCCGCCATGCCAGCAGCAGCATCAAGATGACCAATATTCGCTTTTACCGCACCAATAAGAAGTGGTCGCTCTCGATCATATACACTGAGAAGAGCTTGTATTTCAATCGGGTCACCGAGACGAGTACCGGTGCCATGTGTTTCAACAAAATCAATGTCATCCGCACTTAACTGGGATGACAACAATGCACGACTCAACGCCATGACTTGTCCATCTAATCCCGGCGCTGTGTATCCTGCCTTTTCTCGCCCATCGTTATTAATGGCACTACCCTTAATTACTGCATATATATGATCATGATCTGACAGCGCATCTTCCAATCGTTTTAGAACAACAAAACCAGCACCCTCACCCCACACAGTCCCCTGAGCCGATTGATCAAATGGCCGGCAAAAGCCATCGGGTGATAAGATCATTCCTGGTTGATGAACATAGCCCCGTCTGTCTGGCACTACATAAGCAGCACCAGCTACCGCCATATTACAGTCACCGGAGAGTAGAGCGTTGACGGCCTGATGAACACAAACCAGTGAACTGGAGCATGCTGTATTGCTATAGATTGCAGGACCTTTCAAATTTAATGTGTATGCAACTCGTGTAGCAAAACACCCCGGATCAAGTAGAGTATTTGCTTGATACACGGCAGTGAGATGGTCAGGCGTACTTTGCATTACTCTCTGATACCAATATGGATTATATGCCGCACTGACAAACAACCCCGTATCGTCTGAGTGTCGCTGTGAATAAGGTGGATAACCTGCGTGCTCTAGCGCCTGCCATACCTCACGGTGCATAAGCCGTAACTGGGGGTCCATTATATTTGCTGACTGAGTATCATAACCAAAAAATTCCGGGTCAAAATCATAGCGATTTTCAACGACACCACCTCTAATGACGTCACCATTCGCCCCCCCTTCAGCCTCCAGTTCATCATGACTCAGTGAGCGAATACCAATAACGCCCTCACATAACTGAGACCACCATTGCTCCACATTTTTAGCCCCAGGAAAAACCCCAGAAACACCTATTACAGCGCACTCAAAACCAGTAACATTCATTTTATTTAACCTCCAATACCACTCGACGTTTACCTAGCAAGTTATTGCGAATGTGATTTTTATTTCCATCTTGTGTCATGGCCTTAGCCGGCAGCTTATCCTTGTTAAGGAACTGAGCTTGCGCCGTTATGCTAGGACAAATAAAAATAAATGTATCTGGAATTGAACTTGGAAAATTGTTGCGGATTTTCTCCAATAGAATCTGAGCCTGCAGAGAGCTACCTCCACAATCAAGAAAATTAGCCGTTATGTTCACATCCCGTTTTAGTATGCTTTTCCACAGTGTATGTAGCCGCTCGACCACATCTAAATAGCTGTTCCGAATAGTAGATCACCGGAGGAAGGGAACTCAGTCCAGTTTGTGCGATCTCATTAGTCGCCAAACAAAACAAGCCACACCCAAAGGACTGAGTTGATGCCTATCCTACCACCCCTGCCACGACCACAACTGCGCCGCATTAACAAAATCATCCATGCCACCCGTTATCAAGGACAT
>NZ_LSGW01000079.1 GCF_001643305.1 Aeromonas salmonicida subsp. salmonicida | reverse complement strand
AATGGTTCTGGATAACGCGGACGGGTCATAACACCTCCCATAGTTGCCTCATTTTAAGGCTGTGAGGTGGCTAGGGAACTGGGGGCGATTCAGGTATCGGGTTGGCGGCGACTCAAGTTGGCCGTAAAGAGGCAATTGTTATTATCGACTTGTCAGAGAGCAGAGATCAGCCGCTGATATTGATCAATCCGGAAGTGATAAGTGGTACTGACAAGGCATTCGGGCAGGAGGGATGTTTGTCCATCCCGGATTATTATGCTGATGTTGAGCGATATTCCTCGGTAGTTGTATCCGCATTGGATCGACATGGAAATCAACTCACTATGGAGAGCAGTGAGTTTTTGGCAATTGTGATGCAACATGAAATTGATCATCTTGATGGCAATCTGTTCATTGATTATCTTTCACCACTCAAGCAGCAGATGGCACTGAAGAAAGTGAAAAAATCTATCAAGTCTGCAAGCTAGTCCATCTCTGATGGGGATGTCTTGATGGTTTATTTGTTGGGTGAGGGTGAGGAATGAAACTGACACACTGTAATGCCACGAATACCCTCTCCATACACACAGTGCCATTTAACCGAACTGGCCGGCGCAATGGGGTGTTGGCCACTCTGTTGCTGGGGCTTTTATGGGCAACATTCTCTGCATCAGCTGACGAAGATCCGTTGCCTGCCGAGTATCACTCCTTTGTGCAGCGTTTTATCGATGCGGCCGAAGCCAAGGATCATCAGTCGCTTGCCAACCAGATGAAATATCCCTTCAAGCGGGAGTACCCCATGTCCGCAATCAAGAACCCGTCGGAGATGCTTACCCGTTTCGACGAGGTGTTTGATGACGCCATTCTAAAGCGTATCGCCATATCCCAAGTCGGGCAGGATTGGCAGACCATGGGTTGGCGCGGCATCATGTTCGGCAGTGGCGAAGTCTGGATGGATTTCGATGGCAAGGTGGTTGGTATCAATCATCTGACGGCTCAGGCCGCCAAGCTGAAAGCAGAACTGATCGCCAGCCAGAAGAGCGATCTTTATCCCGGCCTGCGGGATTATCAGAGTCCCGAGCTGATGTGGCAGACCGAAAAATTCACCATTCGCATCGACGATATGGGCGATGGCCACTATCGCTACGCCTCCTGGGCCAAGGGCAAGGCGCTCGGTGACAACCCGGATCTGGTACTGAAAAATGGCACCGTCAGGGTTGAAGGGACAGGGGGTAACCACACCTACCAATTCAAGAGCGGCCCATTCCGCTACGAGTGCGTAGTGACTGTGTTGGGTGAGCGGGGTGTGCCAACCGGTGTGCTGGTGGTCTATAAAAACGACGTCGAGATAATGAGCCAGCCGGTGATCAAGGTGTTGTGACGCCAATCCACATTCCCCGAGTGCTTAGATAGCGGCCACGAGCCGCTCTTTTGCTTTCTTGGATTGGCAGGTGGGCTGCTAGCCTTGCGGCACCCTCACTCCTTTATCGAGATAGAGGCTGCTAAAGTGGGCGCGGTGGGTGACAAACATCACCTGATGGCGGCTGCCATCGGAGAGGATAATAAAATCCCCCGCCTGGGCAGGGCTCTGCAGGTGGATCTCCTGCTCGGGGGCCGTCAACTTGTCGACCTCCTCCTTGAAGGTGAGGGTGTAAGAATACATAGGGTTCTCCACGGCACGACCTATACAGACACGCATCTCAAGGCTAGTTGCCAGCACCCGGATCCGCGGCGCCCAAGCGACACCTGTCCGCCATTTAATTTAACGGGTAAGCTTGGCGTGTTTCTCTTGCGAATGGGGTCGTGGCTCAGGTTTGCAAGAGGCTCTGTCTTGGGGCTGCGTAAATGGTCAAGCATGTGTGCTGACCTTTTCAGCATGAAAGCAACCAGTATGACGTCGTCACTATGTAAACAAGCAGCATGAGAACAAGGAGTGATCATGAAGGAGCTAGCCTCCCCGTTGGAGCCCGAGTTGGTGCGTATCGCCGCCTTTTCTGATGGGCTGCAAGGGGGCAACCCTGCCGGTGTCTGGATTGGCGCCAGCTTGCCCGGCGCACACGAGATGCAGCATATTGCCGCCGAAGTGGGATTTTCGGAAACCGCTTTCGCCGCGCCCATGTCAACGCGCTTGCCCCAAGGCGTACAGGCAGTTGAGCAAACCGCCGAGCTGCGGGAATGGCGGGTACGGTACTTTTCCCCCGAGGCCGAGGTGCCATTCTGTGGCCATGCCACCATAGCCCTCGGCGTGGCATTGGCGCAGCGCTTTGGGGAAGGGGAGTATGGATTGCACCTCAATCAGGCGGTGATCAAGGTATCGGGCTGGCTGGATGGGGAAGGGCACTGGCAGGCCGCCCTGCAATCGCCGCCGACTCACAGCAAACCGGCCCCGGCCGAACTGGTGGCCGCCGCATTGGATCTCTTCGGTTACACGCCCGCGGATCTGGATCCCCGTATTCCACCCGCGCTCATTCATGGCGGCGCCGATCATCTGGTGCTGGCCCTGAACAGCCGAGCCGCCCTTGCGGCCATGGAGTATGAGCTGGAGCAGGGGCGCACCTTGATGCGAAGGGAAGGACTGGTGACCATACTGTTGGCCCATGCCGCCCGTGAGCAGCTGTTTCACACCCGTAATCCCTTTGCTTATGGCGGCGTCTATGAAGATCCAGCCACCGGCGCGGCGACGGCTGCCTTTGCCGGTTATCTGCGTGATATCCATTGGCCCCATGGCGGCATCATAGATCTCTTTCAGGGAGAGGATATGGGCATGGCGTCACACCTGCACGCCGAGATCCCGGCCGAACCCGGCAGCTCAATCAGGGTCTTCGGCCGTGCCCGCTTGATGTGACCGACATGCAATGAAACATCCGCCAGTTGGCGGATTTTTCATTATGGGGGCGGATGTCAGCTTATTGAGCAAGGGGAACAGCTTGTGCATTTTCCTCTGACGGGCAGCCATCCTCTGCTTGTTGGTGAAGAGGCGTGAGCCAGTGCAGCAGTTGATGGGTCACCTGGGGGCTGCCGAGCAGGGCCATATGGCTGGTGCGATAGGCAATCCAGCAGTGGGATGGCGCAAATGCCAGCTGGTGGCGGGCTTCCTTGTGCTGCCCAAGGGCACTGCGCAGGGGGACCAGACCATCGCCAATCAATCTATCTGCCAACAGATTGCGTTTGGCTGCCGTCGTGGCGGCTATTGCAAAGCAGGCGACGCCTGCCGGCAGGGGCAAAGACGGGCGCGGATCCGTTGACGCTGTATCGCGGGTAGGGTCTTGGTCGTCGAGCAGGGTGCCGTGGCGCAGATCCTTGATACCCGCACTGCGCAGCCGTGCCAGTCTGACAAACGGCTCGGTGTAGGCGGTGGCAGGCAGCAGTTGTTCCAGCCAGTGACCTGCGTGTTCCAGGGGGGCCCCATGATGGGGGGTCCCCAGAAACACCAGATTTCTCAGGACGTTTGGCCAGCTCGCCTCGCTCTGACTGGCATAGTGACAGGCGCTGCGGATCACCAGCCCGCCCATGCTGTAGGCCAGCACGCTTATCTCGCTGATGTGGCCGGGCCAGTGAGTCACCAGCTGCGCCAGCTGGCTCGCCAGTTCCCGCCCGTTTTGCGAAATCGGCAGCCCTGAGTTGTAGCGCAGATAGACGGGCATATAACCCAGGGTGCTGGCCAGTATCTCCCCATGGTTGAGCATCTGCTCTTTGTCCTTCCCCTTGGTTTGGGTTTGCCACTGCAGATCATTCATGCAGAGGCCATGCACCATCAGCAGCACCCGGCTTTGACCAGCAAGTTCAGGGGGCATGGCGTGCCAGTTCAGGGGCGCACCTTGATAGCGCAGTGTCATGGGGGTGGCGAGGGCATTGTGGCTGGCGACCAGCTTGTCTCCCATCACGCCGTTGAGGGTGGCGAGCAGGGCGGCGCGTTTGGGGGTTTCGGAGATGGCTTCCTGAGCGAGCGGCCCCGGCACGCGGGCGAGCACGGCATTGATGCCACTGCCGAGCTGATCGGCCGCCCTGTGGATCCCCCGGTAGACAAAACCTGTGATGCCTCGGGTTTTCCCCTCACCCTTGCCCTTTATGCCCATGCCACTCAATACCGCCTGGTAGACAGCCTCCGTGATCTGTATGGCGGCGGGCAGGGCTTGTGTGAGCAATCTGGCCAGCTCGCGGATGTCCGACACATGCCAGGATGAAACCGGCTGCTTTTCTGTCGACTGGTTCATGGGGTGCCCTCGGGAATAGGGTGTCAGCAAGGCATGCATCCCCACAGAGGCACGCGTCTGGCCAACACAGACACATCCAGCTTGCCGTGTTTGCCTCGGGTTTGCCAGTCACGCTGTAGTCGCCTCTGGTCGTGCGGCCCCAAGCAGGTGTGCGATACAGCGCCATTACCATTGCTTATGACCATTGCTCATGCGCGAGACCGATCACGGTAATGGACTGTGAAATTGCCTTTAATTACTCATATGACGCCGCAACGAGGAGCCGTGATGTCGCTGTTTGATGAGGGCCGGGTACGGGATCTTTGTGCCCGCTTGCTGGACAAGCAAAACGAGAGGGGGTGTTCGTTCGATAGCAAGCATGGCCGAGAGTTGCTGACCCTGTTGCAGGCGGTCGGCGGCGTCAAGCCGCTCGGGCGCAGCGCTCGCTATATTCTGACTGACCCGGGGATTGACTATCTCACCAGGCAACTGGCGCAAGTGGCGCCACAACAGCCGGACAAGCGTGACAGCGTGCGGGCACTCGGGTTGACGCTGCCATCCCCCCTCAATCAGGCCAGTTTTCATGCCCTCTGGCACGGGGATAGCAAACACCCGCGCAGTGACACTGTTCCCGACCAGGTTCCCATCGAGATTTTGTTGACGCAGGACGAGGTGATCCGCATGCGCACTCTGACCCCGCTGTCACTCATCGATCTGCATGGCCAACCGCAGGATATGACGCCGCTGATGTCACTTCTGGGGGAGCTGGCCTTGCCGGAGCGCTGTTTGTCCAGGCTGCAGGGCATAGCGTGGCAAGGGCGGCAGATAGTGACAGTAGAGAACAAGGGGGCTTTCGTGGATTACCCGCTGCAAGCCGGGGAGTTACTCATCTATGTGCCTGGCCGTAACACGTCTTTGGCGAGGCAACTGCTCCCGTTGCTGCCTTCGACCATTCCCTGGGCTCACTTTGGCGATCTGGATCAGCGGGGCCTGGATATTGCCGCCGAACTGGCCAATGCAGTCAACCGTCCCCTGGCACTCTGGTTGCCTTGCAATCTGATGGAGTACGTCCACCACTATGCTCGCCCTCTGACGCGTCGGCTGGAAGGCCAAAAGGGCAGCAGGGGAAAGACACCCCGGCGAGGCAGTCTTGCGATGGCTCAGCCGGGCCAGGTGCTGGCCGCGGTATTTATGCATCTGATTGAAAGCCACTTGTGGCTGGAGCAAGAGGTATTGGTGACGTCCCCCTGCTGGCAGGCATGGCCATCGGGTGCGGCACAGCTATGACGCGGAAATAAAAAAACCGCCAGATAACAATCAGGCGGTTTTTTTATCATGCCGACCCTTATTTCAGGGCTTTTTTCAGCTTCTTGATCTTGCCTTCGTGCTTGGCAATTTTCTCGAGGCGAGCGGCGATTTTCTTCTTGATATCTTTCTTGCTGGCTTTGGCCATCTTTGTTGCTCCTTTTGCAGTGGTGACACCCGAGGTGTCTGTGAGTCTGTCCATTGACATCCCAGAGTGCCACAAGGTTGCCGTCCGGGCCAAGCTATTGGCGAAGAAAAGCACAAATGTCGGCGATTGATTTGGCGCAAGCGGCACTTGCCTGCCAGTGTATTGCTGTCGAGGAGGGCCGATTTTTGATCCAAATGCCTGCTGCCAGTGCCCTTTTTCACACTTTCCCTGCTCTGGTATGGGGGCGCACGCTGACAATGGATGGAATTGTGACCATATTTGCCTTGGCCAAGGGCTAAATAATTGATCCAGCGCAAACTTGCCCCCTATTTATTACTTTGGTGGCATAGGACTCAGGCAACCGTTGGGTTCAAATAGCATTATCAGGAACGGGGAGATAACTCCGTCACGAAAGGGACACCCATTTCACTGGATGAAGGACACACAATGAGTCTGCTTGAACAAACCATCTGGACTGTATTGGGATACGGGGCCATGCCCTTTATCTTCCTGAGCGGGTTTGTGGCAGTGGCAGTGACCTGCTGCTTGCTGCTCAATGCCTTCGGGGTCAAGTCCGCCGAGAAGTGATCCGCTTCTTTCGTTCATACCGCCAAATGCCAGTCTTCGGACTGGCATTTGTTTTTCAAGGGTTTCCCTTTGCAAGACGGCTCAGCCCGCCATCTGGCACGGTTGTACGAATGCCATGGGCCGGTTGCTGTTTTTTAACGCTTTTTCAGCAGTGAACCGCGGAATATCGGCCAAATGCATGGCCAAGGTGGTCGAACCTGGCGCGGATTTTGATTACACTGGCGCGCAGTTTTTCCACTCTGGATTGATCCGGTCCGGATTGACCACTTCAAGGTATCCAAGATTTTCTATGGCTCTCAAGGCAACCGTATTCAAGGCTCAACTCAGCCTGTCCGACATGGACCGCCACCAGTATCAGGACGTCTCCCTGACACTGGCCCGTCACCCTTCCGAGACCGATGAGCGCATGATGATCCGGCTGGCGGCCTTCGCCTGGCACGCCGCCGAGCGACTGGAGTTCACCAAGGGTCTCTCTGCCGATGACGAGCCCGAGCTGTGGCGCAAGAACTATTCCGACGAAATCGAACTCTGGATTGAGCTGGGGCAGCCGGACGAGCGTCGCCTGAAAAAAGCATGCAACCGCTCCCGTCACGTTGTGCTCTATCTCTATGGGGGCCGTGGCACCAGCGTCTGGTGGAAGCAGAATCAGGGCAAGCTCAGCCAGCACGACAACCTCACAGTGATCGAGCTTTCCGACACCCAGACACTGCCGCTCACCGCCATGGTGGCGCGCACCATGCACCTCACCTGCACCATCTCCGACGGTCAGCTCTGGGTCAGCAATGGCGAGCTGGAAGTGACGCTGGACCCCATACTGCTGATGGGGCCACCCGCCCGCGAATTGTAAACGGACCCGCCCATGTTCAGTGCGCTGCTCAATATTGTCATACCGGTGTTTGCCGTGGTGGGGCTCGGAGCCCTCTATGGTCGGTTGCGACCGGGCGGGGCACTGGGCTACGTCAATCGGGCCAATATAGAGTTGTTCACACCGGCGCTGGTGTTTTCGGCGCTGGTCAAATATCCGCTGGCATTGATGGCCCATCTGCCACTGATCGCGGCGGGGGTACTGGTGATCCTGTTGCCCGGACTCTTGCTCTCCCTGCTCAGGTTAAAGGAGATCAGCAGGCCGGCACTGATCCTGCCCGCCATGTTTCGAAACACAGGCAACCTCGGTATCCCCTTGATGGTGCTGGCCTTTGGTGAGCAGCAGCTCGGCTGCCATCATCATATTGTTCGTGCTCTCCAACCTGCTCCACTTCTCGGTGGGCATGTTTATCCTCTCGGCCAATACTTCCCGCTGGCTCTGGCTGCGCAGCCCTGTGCTGTGGGCGGCCTTCGCCGGTTTGCTGGTGGCCAACTTGCAGATACCGTTGCCGGAATACCTGGTGACCAGCGCGACTCTGCTAGGCCAGATCTCGGTGCCGCTGATGCTGTTTGCCTTAGGTGTTCGGCTGATGGAGGGGGAGCTGGGCCACCTTGGCCTGGCACTCAAATGCAACCTGCTTTACCTGCTGGCTGGTGGCTTGTCATTCGGGCTGGTGGTCTGGTTGTTGCCGCTACAGGCGGAGTGGTTACCCTTGCTGATACTGTCGGTTGCGCTGCCCCCGGCGGTATTGAATTACATGCTCTGTGAGCAATACCAGTGCCAGCCTGAAAAAGTGGCCAGCATAGTGCTTGGCGGCAATGCACTCTCTGTAGTGGTGATCCCTCTGGCAGTCTGGCTGGCGCTGCATCTGAACAGTTGAACACCTGTCGTTAACATGGCCCGCAGGATCTACCACCTCTGTCATTCGGGCAGAGGCGAGCTGCCATGCTTGCCGGATCGCAACTGAGAATAGAGTCCGAATCCTGCCAGTCCCCCCGTCAATGCCAGCAGGAACCAGATAGCGGTGGCGGGACGGGTCCCCGCATCCCCCAGCATAAAACCGATCAGCAGGTTGCCAAAGAGCGCCATGCAGCCACCCGCACTTGCATAGAAGCCGTAGTAGCTGGCGAGCTGGTCAGGGAGCGCGTAGCGGGGCAACTGGGCGGCAAAGAGCGGGAAGCAGAGAATGGAGCCCAAGGAAAGCAGGGCCACCTGCGCCAATACCCCCACCGTCGGCCAGGGGGAGAGCAGCGGCAGGGCCAGATAGCTCAGCCCCATCAGTCCGATACCCAGCCCCATGGCCAGGGGCACCCCCAGGTGGCGCTCCACCAAGCGAGATGCCGGCAGCTGGAGCAGGATGCCGATCACCGCCGAGAGGGTGAAGACGCCGCCGAGCAGATAGGTGGCGTCCGGCAGGCTCTGGATATGGGCGGGCAGGGCGAGATAGAGCTGATGGAACAGGATCTGATAGCTGCCCGCCAGCAGAGTGAACCGCATAAAGGGGCGCTGGCGCAGGATGTCCCGCCATTGGCTCAGAATGGCGCCGTGCGGGGTCTGGTTGGCCACCGGGCGCTTGGGCAGCACCCGATACTGCAACACCCCCAGCAGGGCGAACAGGCTCGCCGCCAAGAGCCCGGTCAGGGCATAGCTCTGCTGGGTCAAGGTCAGGCCGACCAGGGGGCCGAGCAGCATGCCCGCCTGGCTGGCGAGATTGTGCAGGGCGAAGGCGCGCTGGCGCTGGCTCGGGGTGCTGCATTCGCTGGCCAGATAGGCCTGGGCGCAAGGGGTGAAGAGGGCCCCGGCAAAGCCGGTGAGGGCGGCCGCCAGCAGCAGTATGGGCAGGGACTCGGCCCAGCCCAGCAGCACGAAGCCTAATGATCGCACCAGGCAACCCCAGACGATGGCAGTGTGATAGCCGATGCGATCCCCCAGAGTGCCTCCCAGCAGAAACAGACCCTGCTGGCTGAATACCCGCATCCCCATGACCAGACCACAGGCCCAGCCAGCGAGGCCAAGCCCGCTGCCCATGTGCTGGGCGAGGAAGGGCATCATCATGTAGAAGCCGAGATTGAACGCCAGTCCATTGATGATGAGCAGGCGGGCGGCCGGGCTCATGCCCTGCCAGCCCCGCCAGTAGGAGGCGCGGCTCATCTTGTGTGCACCCGGGCGCCGGTTACGTGCAGTTGCAAGCGCGCCGCAGGCGCTGTCATGGGAAGTCTCGTCATCATGATCTGCGCAGGGTACGAAGAAAGGGGATGCCGCTCTGATCGTGGCTTATCTGCACCGGCACCTGATAGAGCCGCTCAATCAAGGCCGCATCAAGCACCCGGGCCGGTGGGCCGAAGGCTTGCAAGTCGCCATCTGCCAGCACGATCAGCTGATCGGCAAACTGGGCCGCCAGGTTGAGATCGTGCAGCACCACCAGGGTGATCCACTGCTGCTCCCGGGTCTGCTGGCACAGGTGCTCCATCAGTTGCATCTGGTGGTGAAGGTCGAGGGCGCTGACCGGCTCGTCCAGCATCATGATGCGGGGATCCCGCAGCAGTACCTGGGCAAACAGCACCATCTGCCGCTGGCCGCCGCTTAAGGAGTAAAGGGGGCGATCCGCCAGATGGGCGATGCCAAGGGCCTGCAGGGCGCGGCCGGCCGCCAGTATGTCTTCGTCCGCCAGGCGCATGGAGAGGCTGTCGAGGCGCCCCAGTACCACCACCTCGATGACGCTCAAGTCCAGCTCCAGCTGGATGTTCTGGGGCATGTAACCAAATTGCTGGCGCCATTTGGCCTGGGGCATCTGGCGGGAGGATTGTCCGGCCAGGCGTATCTCGCCGGCGGCCGGGGTCAGTTCCCCAAAGAGAGCGCGCATCAGGGAAGTCTTGCCGGTCCCGTTCGGACCGATGATCACATGGACCTGCCCCGGGTGCAGAGTCAGGCTCAGATCCCGTAGCAGGGCTTGCTGCCCAAGGGAGAGGGAGAGTCGGGATATTTCAAGCACGTTTACGCCCCCTGCCGAGGATCAGCCAGATGAAGAAGGGCACGCCAATCAGGGCGGTGACGATGCCGATGGGAAAGAGGGTGCCGGGTACGATGGATTTGGAGAGCACCGAGGCTGCCGACAGCATGCAGGCGCCGCACAGGGCCGACAGCGGGATCAGGAAGCGCTGATCTTCCCCCACCAGCATGCGGGCTATGTGGGGGGCCACCAGGCCGACGAAGCCGATGACGCCGACAAAGCTGGTGGCAGTGGCGGTGAGCAGGGCGACGAGGATCAGGGTCTTCATGCGTAACCTGTCCACGTTGACCCCCAGGCTCCGTGCCCTGGCCTCCCCGAGGCGCAGGCTGGTGAGGGCCCAGGCATCCCGGTAGATGAGCAGGGTGCAGATCAGGGTGACGGCGGCCGTGATGATCAGGGCATCCCAGGTGGTGCGCATCAGGCTGCCAAACAGCCAGAACATGATCTGCTGGTTGAGCTCGGGGGAGGAGAGAAACTGCAGCAGGGAGAGCAGGGACTGGAACAGGAACAGCAGGGCTATACCCGCCAGGATCAGGGTCTGGCTGCTGATGTTGCGCATCATGGCGAGGCCAAACAAGAGGCTGGCGGCAAACATGCACAGAATGAAGGCCCCGGCCGGAATGGCAATCAAGGGAGGGAGCCCGAGACCGCCGGTATAGAGCGCCAGTGCAGCGCCAAGCCCGGCCGCAGCCGCGAGTCCTAACGTGTAGGGGCTCGCCAGGGGGTTGTCCAGCAGGGTCTGCATCTGGACGCCGCCAAGCCCGAGCGAGGCGCCGACCACCAGGGCCATCAGGGCGATGGGCAGGCGCATATCAAAGACGATGGTGAGGGTCATGGAGTCCGCCTGGGCGGGAGAGAGCAGGGCATCGACCACCTCACCAAGGGGCAGCAAGGAAGGGCCGGTGGCGATGTCGAGCACCAGCGTGATGCACAGCACCAGGGCGAGCAGCACCAGCCAGTGCCAGCGACGGCGCTCTCGTTGCCGCTGACGGGTGAGGGTCTGCTGCAAGGCAGCCAAATCATTCATGGTAACCATCCTGAAGCGGGCGCTCTCAAGGAGCGCCCGCAAGGGTTAAAGAGGGATGACGAAGAGGGACTTCCCGACTCGGGTCGGGAAAGTCCGGCCCGTCAGGTTCAACCTGCCATTACTTGATACCCAGCATAAAGGTGCCCTGCGGGCGAATTGGCAGATAGGCGTGGTAGAAGCCCTGATAGGTGGCCAGGGGGTCGAGATCTTCGAACAAGTCGGGGTAGAACGCCTTGGCCATGAACTCGATGAGGGCGGCGTCCATGATGCTGCGGGTGGCGCCGTGATAGACCGCATAGAGGCGACCCTGCTGCACCGCAGGCAGATCGCGCCAGCCCGGGCGGGCGGCAAATCCCTGCAGGCGCTGGCGCACCGTCTGGGCCGAAATATCCTGACCGACCTGCATGGCCTGCTCGCTGCTCACGCTCTCGTAGCCCGCCATCAGAATGACCTCCGGCTTGCTCGCCAACAGTTGCTCCGGGTGGATGGGGCCCCAGCGTTCGACGAAGGGGGCGGCGACGTTGTCACCCCCGGCCAGCAGGGCCATGGCGCCCCACATGTCCTTGCCATAGGTGTAGCTGTACTCGGCCGGTCCTTTGTCCCCGAGCTCGATGTAGACGCGGGGCGGCTGGCGTTTCGCCTTGGCGATGCGGGAGGTGATGGTCTCAATCTTGGCCTTGTACTCGTCGGCCATCTTGCGGGCGCGGGCCTCCTGACCGGTTACCTTGCCAAGCAGCAGGGTGCTCGCCATGTGGCGTGAAAGGGTCTGGGCGTTGTAGTCCACCACCACCACTGGGATGCCCGCCTGCTCGAGGCGCGGCAGATCCGGGGCCAGGGCCTCGTATTGCCACTGGGCCAGGATCACCACATCAGGCCTGACGGCCAGGGTCTTCTCGATGGAAAAACTCTGATCCTGCACGTTGCCAAGGTCGGGCACCTGGGTCAGTTGCGGCAGGCTGGCGACATAGAGGGACCAGATGGCGGGACGGGACTTGACGAACCAGCCACGGGACATGCCCACCAAGCGATCGGCACCCCCTTCTCCGGCCACGGCCAGGTAATCCTCGGGATAGAAACCGAGCACGATGCGGCTCGCGGGCAGGCTCAGGGAGACCTTGCGGCCCATCACATCTTCCACTTCAACGGGGGCGGCTGCTTGTACCATCCAGCTCATGAGCGTGAGCTGACCAAGCAGAAGCAGCTTTGCCATGGGGTGACGAAACATCTTGTGAAACCTCGGGGGGATAGGGCCTAAAAAAGAAGTGAGAACTATTGCCATTCACAATTCAAAAAGCAATGAGCTTTTGCATGGTCGGTCCTCTTTTTATGAGGGCTGTGTCCGCCAGGATAAAATACTGTTTCAATAGGCTCTCTTCTTCTCTGGTTAGATCATATCGCCAGCCATTTTCAGCTGGTTCGAACCAGCCCTTTTCCCGTTTTGGCGAGTGTTGATAAGGACGCAGCATGGTGGATCTTCCTTGCTGTAATCAAAAGAGGAGGGCATAGGTGTGGGTCGAGGAGGGGGGGGGTATAAATCTGTTTGTCATTAATAGATCGATATTTTGCCTCGACAAGGCGCGTATATGTCAGATGCGGTCATGAGCCTCTGCATAGCCGTGTTTTTGTCATGGTCGTTGCTATTTCCTGCCAGATTTACCTGTTCGCTCCCGGGTGATTTCTGGCGCGCTGGTATGAAAGCCGTGATGGCACCCTGTCTTCAAGCTGCTGTTTTTTCTTCTTATGTCAGCTTGTGTCGCCATGTTCTGCGCCGCAACGAGATATTGACGGCAGCAAATGCCACACCTTGCGCGATGGCAGTCAGATGATCCGATTATCCTTTTTCTCCCATTATTTCCCGTCACCAGTTCACAACATTTTTCTGTAATTGTTAGCCAGCTCGCGGCGGCGGTACGGCCAAACGGGCAGAGTAGGCGCGATATTGGCCAGGGGCCTATATCCGTTGTTTTTATACGTGCAATAAGGTGCTGCGGCCCGCATAACGCGGGGCGCCAATAACATATCTGCTAATAAGAAAAGGAACATTGGCTATGTCAGGAAGACACTCTCTGGTGGCGCTCGCGGTCGGGCTGGCGCTGTCAGGACAGGTACAGGCACAACTGCTGATCAGCGAATATCTGGAAGGATCCAGTAACAACAAGGCGGTGGAGCTGAGCAATCTGGGCGCAACGCCCGTCGATCTATCTCAATACCGGCTGGCGCTCTATGCCAACGGCAAACCTCTTACCGATGCCCCCACCAACAGCCTGGCGCTGCAAGGCACCCTGGCCCCGGGCGCTAGCCTGGTGCTGGCCAATCCTTCCGCCAACGCCGAGATCCTGGCCAAGGCGAACCAGACCAGTGGCAACCTGGTGTTCAACGGTGACGATGCTCTGGTGCTCTATCGCGGCAGCGAGATAGTGGACAGCTTCGGCCAGGTGGGGGGGGATCCGGGCACGGCCTGGGTGTCCGGCAGCGTCTCGACCCTGGACATGACACTGCGCCGCAAGGCCACCGTCACCACGGGCCGGACTGATGCGGCGGGCCCCTTCAATCCGGCGCTGGAGTACGTGGCTGCCGCCAAGGATGATGCCAGCGGCCTGGGTTGCAGTGGCGATGGCCCCTGCGATGGCACTCTGCCCCCGGTCTTCGTCTGCCCGGTTGATCAGCTGATACCCGTGCCCGCCATTCAGGGCACCGGCAGCAGCAGCCCGCTGGTGCCAGCCGGCAAGTTTGAATCCGAGCAGGCCCATGCCACCCGTGGTGTGGTCACTCAGGTAGTAAGCGGCCTCTACAAGGGCTTCTTCATCCAGGACCCGCAAGGTGATGGAGACCCTGCCAGCTCGGACGGTCTCTTCGTCTACAGCACCCAGGCCAACAGCGCCATAGTGCCGGGGGCCGAGGTATGCGTCTCTGGCAAGGTGAAGGAGTACTTCAACCAGACCCAGCTCAATGCAGACCAGCTGGTGGTGACCCAGCCCATGGTGGCCTTGCTGCCGGCGGTGGATCTGGTGCCGGTGGCGGGCGAGACCCTGAACCAGCTGCTGGAGCGCCATGAGGGGATGCAGGTGCGGCTGGTACCCGAGTCCAGCCTGGTGGTGACCCGCAACTTCAGCTTCGATTACGATGGCAAGCGCAACAACCTGGTGCTCTCTTATGGCGCCCCCCTCATCAAGTCGACCCAGAAGTTTGCAGCCCTGAGCGAGGAGGCGAGCCAGTGGGCCCTGCGCAACCAGCAAAATCAGCTGGTGGTAGAGACGGACGCCAAGACGCCGGATGGGGTGCTGCCCTGGTATCCCGCCTTCAATGCCGAAGATGGCTACCTGCGCATCGGCGACAAACTCAACGGGCTGGAGGGGGCGCTGGGTTACTCCTACAACCTGTTCAGGCTGGTAGCGAGCAACCGCATCGACAGCAGCGACATAGACCACAGCGGCTGGGACAGGGTAGAGACCCCTGAACTCGCCGAGGCGGGGGATCTGCGGGTAGCCAGCTTCAACGTGCTCAACTTCTTCACCACAGTGGTGGGCGGGGATGCCAACCCTACCGGCAGCAACCGTGGCGCCCTGACAGTGGCGGAGTTCGAGAAGCAGCGCACCAAGATCGTGAGCGCCATCACCCGCCTCAATGCCGATGTGGTGGGGCTGATGGAGATAGAGAACAACGGCTACGGCGACAACTCCGCCATCGCCAATCTGGTTGAGGCCCTCAACGCCGCCCAGCCGGATGAAGCGGATCACTACCGCTTGATTGCCTCGCCCGATGGCCAGCCCATCGGCACAGATGCCATTACGGTGGGGCTTATCTACCGGCCCGCCAGCGTGACGCCGCAAGGTGCCGCCAGCCTCATAGTGCTGCCGGTGCAGCAGGCCGAGGCCCTGGACGCCAGCGGCAAGCCGGTTGCCATCAATCAGGGCATGCGCGAATCTGTGTTGCAGCAATTCAGCTCTCCCAAGGGGGATGCGCCCCTGACGCTGGTGGTCAACCACCTCAAGTCCAAGGGTTCCGCCTGCTTTGAGGATTACCCCGACTACGCCAGCGCCGATCCGCTGGATGGCCAGGGCCACTGCAACGCCCTGCGGGTCTCCGCCGCCAAGGTGCTGGGGGAGAGTCTCAAGGCGCTGAGCGGGGATCTGCTGATCATCGGCGACCTGAACGCCTATGGCATGGAGGACCCCATCCGGGTGCTGACCAGCTATGATCCGGCCGCGCAGCCGCGCCAGATCATGAGCGCTTCCTTCACCACGCTGGCGGGCCAACCTTTCGAGGAGAGCGGCAGCGCCCTTGGCAATGGGTATGGTTTTGTGAACCTCAATACCCGCTTCCATGGCACCGACACCTACTCCTACAGCTATGAAGGTGAGCTTGGCAATCTGGATCACGCCCTGGCCAACCCCAGCCTGGCAGCCAAGGTGATCGGCATCGAGGATTGGCACATCAACTCCGCCGAGAGCAACTTCTTTGAGTACGGCAGCAAGTACACGGGTCAGCTGGCCAAATCGGACGGCCCCTTCAGCGCCTCGGATCACGATCCCGTGCTGGTGGCGATCCAGTATCCGCTGCCGCCTGCCGGGGTGATCAGTCTGGATAGCGCAGCCGCCAGTGTGGAGGAGGGCAGCGCCCTGAGCCTCACCGTCAGTCGCCGCGATGGCAGCCATGGCGAGGCCAGCGTGAACTACCGCATCGCCTTTGGCAGCGCCGATGCCAATGATGTGGCGCCACTGACCGGCACCCTGAATTGGGCAGCCGGCCAGAGTGACAGCCAGACCATCAGCATCCCGGTGAAGAGCGACACCCTGCGCGAGGGGGATGAGACCTTCACTCTGGAGCTGTTCGATGCGAGCGGCGCTGCGCTGGGTGAGCAGAGCCAGACTCTGGTGACCATCAAGGACAAGCTGGCGCCGTCCACCATTGCGCTGGCTCGCGCGAGTATGACGGTGAACGAGGGGCAGTGGTTTGCCGAGATCCCAGTGGTGCGCAGCGGCGATTTGAGCAAGCCGGCCCGTGCCACCTTGGGCCTTGAGGGGGTCACGGCGCGCTGGGGGCTGGATTTCCTGCCCTGGTTCAGTCAGTCGGTGAGCTGGGCCGCCGGTGAGGGGGGCAACAAGTCCATCAAGGTGCTGATCCTGGATGACTGGTTTGTCGAGCCCACAGAGCAGTTCAAGGTGAGTCTGCGTCAGCTGCAGGGGGGCAAACCGGGCGCAGTGCAGGAGACCCTGGTCGATATCAAGGACAACGACACGTCCTGGTGGCCGTTTGGTCGCCGTTGATTAAAAAAGGATGAGCAAGGGGCCTGCGGGCCCCTTTTTGCTGGCCTTTTGACTGGCAAGAATGTGTGCAAGGCGATCCTTGCCGGCAGTTGCCACCCTCTGAATTCAGGCTGCTGGCGAGTCCAATGCCTTGCTGGTGAGCAGCGTAGGGGCGTGCGCAACAAAAAGACCCATCGGTGTGATGGGCCTTGGGGTGCTCATAGGACGGGGCTTGTCAGGATTGACTCTGGCTGTCGATCACCAGCTTGCCATCCTTGACCGGTATGGTGGCGCCGGGGGCCTTCTCCATGCGGATGACCCCCTCTTGTCCGGCGAGGCGGTAGGTGACGTCGTAGCCAAGCGTACGGGTACTGCTATCCTGCACCGTCTTGCAGCGCTGCTGCGTGGTGGTGTAGGTATCACCCGCCTGCATATTGCCCTGCACCTGATTGCCTGCATAACCACCGGCCACGGCCCCCGCGGCTGTTGCTACCTTCTTGCCACTGCCACCGCCAAACTGGTTGCCAAGCACGCCCCCGAGCGCGGCGCCAACCACTGTACCCAGGATCTTGTTCTCATCCTGCACGGGTTTGCGGTGGGTCACAGTGACGTTGCGGCACTCCTGACGGGGTGTCTTGATGGTCTCGGTCACCGGATTGCTGGCCAGTACCTCGGCAAACTGGGGCTTGGATGAAAACAGGGATCCGCTGGCTGCGGCCGACAATGCCAGCGCAGAGGCCACACCGATCCCGACACCTGCCAACATGGATTTGTTCATTTTTCGTTCTCCTGAAATGCATCACCTGATGCGGCTGTTGCTTGCCGCGATCTTGGCACAACCCGGGGGATGAACAAGGCACGCACCGCTCAGGCACGACAGCCTCTGACTGCACCGAAAAGTCCCTCGTCAAAAAGGTGTCGGGCTTTGGCGACAACAAGGGCCGTGGAGGTATGGCAGGGATGTGGGCATGTCGCTCTGGATCGGGTGGATACGTCGCATTTTGCGATTCATATGGGCTCTTTTTATCCATTTTGCGTCAAACCACTGCCGCGCCTGTCCCCTGACGCGGGCTTGAGCGGCTTGTCCGCGTGCACCGACTTGCGCGGCAACTGCTTGATAAATCGCTGTGATAAAGCGCTCCCATTGCCGATAAGAGATCACGGCAAGCATTATGCTTGGTCTTTTGGCAAGAGAGTGAAAGGACGGTGATGAAGTGACACCGTCGTCATCGCGTAGCGAATGAAAGAGACAGTCGGCAAGGGGGACTTATGTCGATGTTGCCAAGATGGATACAACCGGCCGTACAGGCCCGGATTATCACCCAGCAGCAGGCACAGCGGCTGCTGGCATCCCTTTATCAACCCCTCTCTGAGGTGGCGCAGGAGCTGCCCGCCGACATAGTCGACATCAGCCTCAAGCTCTACTGTTTTCGCCAACAGGGCAGGGTGCGCCACTGATGCACGAGTGAGAGGGCGTTTCCCCGAGCCGCTGGAGCCAGGCCGCATAGAGCGCGCCCGGCACTGTGGGCCGGGCGCGCTCTGGCAGTGAGGTCCGCCTCAGATCAACATCACTTGCACCACCAGCATCAGGGCGCCAAAGCCCAGCACGAAGCCCACCATGGGCAGCACGAACCTGACCCACTGGTTGAACTGGATGCCGAGCATCTGCAAGGTGACCAGCACCAGCCCGGTTGGGGCCAGGAACAGCATGGCGTATTGCCCCCAGTTGTAGGCCGACACCACGATATAGCGGGGGATCATCACTGTATCCGCCAGCGGCGCCATGATGGGCATGGAGAGCACGGCCAGCCCGGAGGAAGAGGGCACCACCAGCCCCAGCAGGGTGAACACCAGCATCTGGGCCACCGCAAACACGGCGCCGTGCATGCCGGAGACCAGATCGGAGGCGTAAGCCAGTATGGTGTCCGAGATCATCCCCTGATCCAGCACCAGATTGACTCCGCGCGCCAGCCCGATAATCAGCGACACCGCCACCAGTTCGGAGGCGCCCTGAGTGAAGGCCTCTACCGCCTCCTTCTCCTTCAGTCCCGAGATGAACATGATGATGATGGCGACGGCGAGGAAGGAGGCTGCCATCTGCGGGAACCACCAGCCGGCCATGGAGACGCCCCACACCATGAGCGGAAAGGCGAGGATGAACAGGGTCAGAATGATCTTGCGGCGCAGGGTGAAGGGGACCCCTTCATCCAGTGCGCCCTCTTTGAGAAAACGGGCGCGGAAGCTGTCTCTGTCCTCATAGGTGTAGGAGAAGGCCGGGTTGGCCTTGATCTTCTTGCAGTACCAGTGGAGATAGCCAATGACCACCAGAGTGCCCACCAGACAGCCGACGGCACGAAAGATCAGCCCCTCGGTGAAGGGGATGCCGGCGGCGTTGGAGGCGATCACCACAGAGAAGGGGTTGATGGTGGAGAAAGTGGTGCCCATGGAGGCGGCGAGGAAGATGGCCCCCAGGCGGCGCTGGCTTACTTGCGGGAAAACGGCGAGGCGCCACAGATACTGCCAGGGGATCTGGAGCTGCTGCGGGAAGGCACACCGGATTACATCGGGGTCAACTACTACTACACCCTGACCTATACCGACAACCCCCTCGGCGGCCAGACCTTGCAGCGCATCAATACCACGGGGCAGAAGGGCACCACCCCCTCGAGCGGCATTCCGGGCCTCTACAAGACGGCGCCCAATCCGCATCTTGAGACCAGCAACTGGGACTGGGCCATAGACCCGACCGGGATGCGCATCGCCCTGCGCCGCCTCTCGTCCCGCTACGGGCTGCCGCTGATGATCACCGAGAACGGGCTGGGGGAGTTTGACCAGCTGGAGGCGGATGACAGCGTGCACGATGCCTATCGCATCGCCTACCTCAAGAGCCATATCATTGCCTGTCAGCAGGCGCTGCAGGACGGGGTTGAGCTGATTGGTTACTGCGCCTGGTCGTTCACCGACATCTTGAGCTGGCTCAATGGCTACCAGAAGCGTTACGGCTTCGTCTATATCGACAGGGATGAGCAGCACGTCAACTCCTTGCGCCGCATCAAGAAAGACAGCTTCTACTGGTATCAGTCAGTCATCAGTTCGGGCGGCAAGGCGCTTTAACGCATCCCCTGGCCTTGTCATACGAAAAGGCCCTGCCTCACGGCAGGGCCTTTTGCATGGCCATTTTCCTATCCAGTGATGGGGGGCGCTAGATGAACATGCCCCCCGAGGCCTCGATGCGCTGGGCATTGACCCAGCGATTGTCATCCGAGAGCAGGGCCGCTATCAGGCCGCCTATGTCGTCGGGCTGGCCGACTCGCCCGAGCGCGGTCTGGCTGGCGATGAAGTCGTTGACCGCCTGGTTGTCCCGCACCACACCCCCGCCAAAATCAGTCTCGATAGCACCGGGTGCCACCACGTTGACGGCGATCCCGCGCGGGCCCAGCTCCTTGGCCAGATAGCGGGTCAACACCTCTATTCCCCCCTTCATGGCTGCGTAGGCGGCATAACCGGGCAGCGCGAAACGGGTGAGACCGGTCGAGAGGTTGATGATGCGCCCGCCATCGCGGATCAGGGGCAACAGCTGCTGGGTCAGGAAGAAGGTCCCCTTGAGGTGAATGTTCATGAGGGTATCGAACTGCTGCTCTGTGGTCTGCTCGAAGCTGGTGTGGATGCCGATGCCGGCATTGTTGACCAGAAAGTCGAACCGCTCCCGTTGCCACTCTCGCTGCAGCAATTGGTGCACCTCAGCCGCGAAGGCGGCAAAGGAGGCGCTGTCGGCCACATCGAGCGCATTGGCCTGCGCCACCACGGCAGCCGCCTCTTCGGCCTGGCTGTGATAGGTGATGATGAGATCGACGCCTTTGGCGGCGAGGGCCAGGGCCGAGTGTTTGCCTAGGCCGCGGCTGGCGCCTGTGATGAGGGCGATGGAACGGGTCATGGTACGACTCCTGTCAATGGGGTGGGTGCGGGCTCGAGACGAGCCGGTAGTGCCACTCTATTGGTACGTACATTATGGATAAAGAGGGTAATAATAGATGCACTGTTCTGTTTAAAGTGACAATGACGCCATGGATCAACTGGATGCGATGAGAATGTTTATGCGGGTGGCCGAGCTTGAAAGCTTCACCCGCAGCGCCGAGCAGTTGGGCATGCCCAAGGCGACGCTCTCCGCGGCCATTCGACGGCTGGAGGAGCAGCTGGGAGCCCGCTTGCTTCATCGCACTACCAGGCGGGTGCAACTGACCACGGATGGCCAGCTCTGCTACGCCCGCTGTCAGGCGTTGCTGGCCGATATGGAGGAGTTCAATGGGCTGTTTCGGCCTCATGGGCAACTCAGCGGCCAGCTGCGGGTGGACATGCCAAGCCGGATGGCGCGTCATCTGGTCATACCGGCGCTGCCCGCCTTTCTGGCGACCCACCCCGACTTGCAACTGATGCTGAGCAGCACGGATCGGCGTGTCGATCTGGTGCGTGAGGGCTTCGACTGTGTAGTACGGGTGGGGGCGCTGGAATCTTCGAGCCTGGTCGCCCGCCCCCTGGGCCACTACCGCCAGATCAACTGCGCCAGCGCCACCTATCTGGCCCGCCATGGCATTCCACAAACCTTGGCCGACCTGGCGGGGCACCGACTGGTCCACTATGGCGCCGTACCGGGGGATAAAGAAGCCGGGTTCGAGTACTTGCAGGCCGATGGCTCCCGCGCCGTGCTGGCGATGGCGGGGACTCTCACTGTGAACGACAGCGAAACCTATCTGGCCGCGGCGCTGGCGGGGCTCGGGATCATCCAGATGCCGCGAGTCGGGGTAGAGGCACTGCTCGCCAGTGGGGAACTGGTCATGGTGTTGCCCCAGTGGCAGGCGCCTCCTTTGCCCATTCATGCCCTCTATGCCCATCGTCGTCAGCTCTCGCCCAGGGTACAGGCCTTCATTCACTGGTTGGGCGGCCTGCTGGATATGGCGCTCGCCAGTGAACCAGCCCCGGCATTGTCGAGCGGCCAGTGACGGGGTGCCTCCCTCTGTCATGCACGACATCGGTGGTCAGATGCTCTGGTCGGGCTCTCTATAGTGGTAATCGAAAGTGATCATCGAAGATCCCGGTTTGGCGCGGGCGGGGCAGATAGGCATAATGGCGCTCTCACAGAGCAGAGGAGATCTCATGAAATATATCGGAGCCCACGTCAGTGCCGCCGGCGGGGTGGAGAACACCATAGCCCGCGCCCAGGCCATCGGTGCCAACGCCTTCGCCCTGTTTACCAAGAACCAGCGCCAGTGGCAGGCGGCGCCGCTGTCCGAGGCCAGCATCAGAGCCTTCAAACTGGCGTGCGAGAAAGCCGGTTTTCGCCCGGAGCAGATCCTGCCCCACGACAGTTACCTCATCAATCTGGGCCATCCCGATCCCGACGGCCTGGCCAAGTCTCGCGATGCGTTTCTCGATGAGATAAAACGCTGCGAGCAGCTGGGACTTTGCTACCTCAACTTCCATCCCGGCAGCCATTTGAAGCAGATCCCGGAAGCGGCCAGCCTGACACTGGTGAGCGAATCCATCAACTGGGCGCTGGAGCGCAGCCAGGGGGTGACGGCCGTGATTGAGAACACAGCTGGGCAGGGCACCAACCTCGGCTGGTCGTTCGAACACCTGGCCACCCTCATCGACGGGGTGGAGGACAAGAGTCGGGTCGGTATCTGCTTCGATACTTGCCACGCCTTCGCCGCCGGTTATGATTTGCGTACCCCTGAGTCCTGCGCTCAGGTGTTTGCCGATTTCGATCGGATCGTCGGCTTCCAGTATCTCAAGGGGATGCACATCAACGGCGCCAAGTGCACCTTCGGCAGCCGGGTCGACCGCCATCACAGCTTGCGTGAAGGCAATCTGGGGGAGGCGGTATTCCACCACATCATGAATGACGACCGTTTCGATGGCATTCCGCTGGTCCTGGAGACCATAGACGAGACGATCTGGGGCGACGAGATCAGTTGGCTACGCAGTCTGGCAAAGGCGTAAAGCACCGCGGCCACTGCATAAGGAGCAATGATGATGCAAGAAGAGTCACACGCGCGGCCACTGCGCTGGGGCATTGCCGGGGCGGGGGCCATTGCCCGTCGCTTTTGCAAGGACGTGAATGAGCACGCGAGCTTGGGGCAGGTGGTGGCGATCGCCGCCCGTGATCAGACGCGGGCCCGGGACTTTGCCGAGGAGCAGGGATTGCCCCTTGCCTATGGCAGCTACCAGGCGCTGGCGGCAAGCACCGAGGTGGAGGCCGTCTATGTGGCGGTGATCCACCCCGAGCACGCCGACCTGATCAAGCAGATGTTGCTGGCGGGCAAGCATGTGCTGGTGGAAAAACCGGCGGTGACTCAAGTAGCAGACTGGGATGCACTGGTACAGCTCGCCCAGGCCCGAGGCCTGCTGCTGATGGAGGCAATGAAGGTGATGTGCTTCCCCGCCATGCGCGAATTGCTGCGGCGACTCGGCGCCTTGCCTGCCCCCAATCGGCTGCAGGCGGCCTTCGGCTCGGTGCAGGAGAGATCCGGCAAACTGTTTGATCCCGCCTTGGCCGGGGGCGCTGCCTGGGATGTGGGTGTCTATCCGCTCTGGCTCTACGCCGCCATCTGTCACCAGCTGGGGCTGGCTGCGGGTGAGCCGCAGGTTGCTCTTTCCCGCCAGACGGGCGAGGTGGACGAGGCTGCCAGCTTCCGCTTTGCCGGCTCCCTCGCGGCCGACTTGGATGCCTCCATCGTCCAGGATCTCGACAAGGCGGCGTATCTGGGCGGCGAGGGCTGGGCCCTGCAACTGGTCGGCAAGTGGTGGAACCCCCAGCAGGTACGCTGGGTCACGGGGGATCCCTTGCCCGCCTGGCCGGGAGACATAGAGGCGCAGGTAGCAGGCGGTGGCATGCAGCACGAGGCGGATCATTTCGCCGCCTGTGTCAGGCAGGGATTGAGGGATTCCCCCTGGGTGCCGCAGGCCCTGACCAGACAAGTGCTGGGGTGGGTCGAGCGCGGTTTGCAACCCGCACCCTGATAACGGATAGACAGAGAGGGCGCCTGGGCGCCCTCTCTTTTTTCTCTGCGCAAGGGGGAGTCCGATCATCTTATTGAGATTTTGTCCGAGTGGTTATGTCCGCCAGGGGTTGAGGCAGGGCCCCCTCTTGTGCGCGGCAAAACTGCAGAAAGCGGCGCAAGGTGGCGGAGTGGTATTTCTGCCGGTGCCAGATGAGGGAGAGCTGGCGGGGAAAACGCCGGGCAAGGGAGAAGGCCACCAGACGACCGGCCTGCAACCGATCCGACACCGCCAGGCGGGAGATGAAGGAGATCCCCAGCCCCTTTTCAACCGCCAGCATCACGGCCTCCAGGGTGTTGAGCTCCAGCCCTACCTGCCAGCGAGGCAGCCCGGGCTGGATCTGTTGCTCGAATTGCTCGCGGCTGCCTGACTGTGGTTCGCGCAGCACCCAGGTTTCATCGCTCAGCTGGCTGAGCGACAGGCGGCTGCGCCGGGCGAGGGGATGATCGGGATGAGCCACGATCAGCATCTCGTCATTGAGCCAGGGTTCACTCACCAGATCAGCATGGTGGTTCTGCCCCTCTATCAAGGCCAGATCCAGCTCGAAGTTGGCCAGCAAATGGCACAGCTGGTGGGTGTTGGTAATGGTGACCCTGGGGGGCAGGCCCAGCTCCTGTTTGCTGCTGGCCAGCAGGGTGGGGAGCAGGTAGTTGCCTATGGTCTGGCTCGCTCCCAGGCGCAGCTGGCCGCTCGGCTCGGTATCGGGGCTGAACAGGGTTTCGATATCCTGCATCCGGGTCAGCAACTCTTCGGCGGCCGGTTGCAGCAGGCGCCCCTCGTTGTTGAGCTGCAATCTGGGGTGGATGCGATCGAACAAGGGGGTGGCGAGCTGGCGCTCCAGTTCCTGCAATGACTGGGAGACGGCGCCCTTGCTCAGGCAGAGCTCGTTGGCGGCCAGCCCCAGATTGCCGTAGCGGGCTATGGTGGCGAAGACCTTGAGTTGTTGCAGGGTCAGTTTCATGTTTGGTTTACCTGAACAATTGATTCAATTCATTTAGATATCGTAAACGATAGCGGCGTTTTATCCTATGCTCATCGTCTCTCACAAGAGGTTTCAGCCATGATCGCAAGAACTCGTCAATCCCTAGCCGCGGCACCCACCCCCATGGCGGGCCTGGCACTCGGGATCGCCAGTCTCGGTTGGTGCTGGGAAAATGCCGGCCAGTTCGATGGTCGCCTGCAACTGCTGGGCGCCGCCGTTGCTGCCGTGCTGCTGGTGATCCTCACCTTCAAGTTTCTGCTTCATCCACGCCTGCTGTGGCAGGATCTGGCTCACCCCGTGGTGGGCAGCGTTGTGCCCACCTATGCCATGGCCACCATGGTGGTCTCCAAGGCGGTCGGCATGCTGGCCCCCGGTCTGGGCGAGGGGCTCTGGTTGTTTGCCGTTGTGCTGCATCTGCTGTTTCTGGCCACGTTTGTCTGGCACAGGGTCAAGCAGTTCGAGATCCATCACATGGTGCCGAGCTGGTTTGTGCCGCCGGTGGGCATCATAGTGGCTGACGTGGCCTTTCCGGGTGGCCAGTTTGCCGCGCTGGCCGACGGCCTGCTCTGGTTTGGCATGCTCTGCTACGGCCTGATGTTACCGCTGATGCTCTATCGCCTCATCTTCAGTCATGAAGTACCGGATGCCGCCAAGCCGACCATCGCCATTCTGGCGGCCCCTGCCAGTCTGTCACTCGCCGGTTATCTGACAGTGACCGAGGATCCTTCCTTGTTGCTGGTGGCCGTGCTGCTGGGGATCGCCATCCTGATGACCTGCATCATCTATCTGGCGTTTATCAAGTTGTTGCGCCTGCCGTTTTCACCGGGGTATGCCGCCTTCACCTTCCCGCTGGTGATAGGTGCCACCGCTCTGTTCAAGGTAAGCCACCTGCTGGCGCAGTGGCCACAAGCAACCCACTATGTGGAGCAGGTCAATCTGCTGGCCCACTTCGAACTGGGTGCCGCCACCCTGATCGTCGGCTATGTGGCCTTGCGCTATCTGATGTTTTTCCTGCCATTAAGGGAGATCAACATGGATCACGGCATCGCCCGACACGGCGCCCGCCGCTAGGCACGACTATCCTGGAGAGACTCGGGGTAAGGGGTCAGTCAACGAGAAGGGCATGCGTGCAGACATGCTCCACTGGCCAGAAATAGTGAGAGCGCTCCACCATGGGTGGAGCGCTTTTTTGTCTGCTGTTAAGTGTTGAAGGAGACTTTTTTTGCCGCGGGGAAATCCATTTTTTGAACCAGCGCTCACCCTGAGGTGCTCACGATGAATTTCACTGGTATTACCTGTCAGGACGAATACAATGCAACCCCATTTTCTTCGTTTGACCTCATTCATGTCTTCCCAAGATCCTGTGTTTGATTCCTCTTTTCAGACCCGTTTATTGCGACCGCGTTACTGGCCAAGCTGGTTGGCACTCGGCGCGCTCTGTGTGCTCGCCTTCGTGCCGCCCCGCTGGCGTGACAAGCTGGCAGAATGGCTGGCGCCGTTGGTAGTCAAGGTCTCCAAGAAACAGATCTACATCGCCAAAACCAACCTCGATATCTGCTTTGCCAACAAGAGCCAGGCCGAGCGTGATGCCATCCTGATGACCTCCATCCGCATCGGTCTCAAGACCTTGCTTGGATTTGGTGAATTTACCGTGCGCAGCCCCGCCTACCTGATGAAGCGCATCAATGTGAGTGGCTGGGAGCATATCGAGGCGGAGCAGGCCGCCGGCCGCCCCATGATACTGGTGGTGCCCCATAGCTGGCCGGTCGATGCTGCCGGCTACTACTTCACCCAGCGTGGCGTGCCCATGTGCGCCATGATGAAGAGTGCCCGCAATCCGGTATTTGACTGGCACATTAATCGGGAACGAGCCAAGAATGGTTGCCGTGTCTATGAACGCAGTGCCGGCATCAAGTCGGTGATCAGAACCGTCAAGCGTGGACACAGTTTCTTCTATCTGCCGGACCAGGATCATGGCCGTGAGGCGAGCATCTTTGCGCCCTTCTTCGGCTATCCCAAGGCAACCCTGCCGGCTCTGCCGCGGTTGGTGCAGGTCAGTGGTGCCAAGGCAGTGCCCATGCTGGCCTGCTACGATGAGGCCAAGTACTGCTACCGTCTGGAGATAGAGGCGCCGTTTGCTGATTACCCCAGCGCCGATCTGATGGCGGACACTTGCCGCATGAACAACATGATTGAGCAGCAACTGACTCGCGATCCTGGCCAATACATGTGGTTTCTCAAGATCTTCGATACCCGTGAAGAGCAGGAAGGGTCGGACGGCCTCTATGAAGAAGGGATCAAGCGGATCCGGGGTGATCTTCCTCCCGGCGCCTGACTTGTCATCGTGATCATGGCCCTGCGGGGCCATTTTTATTGGGTACGAGTCTGTGTGTTGGTAAGACCACTGCACCCCAAAGTGGAAAAAATTGTCAGGATAATTAAAATAACCGTTTATTTTCTATGACTTGATGGCGGCGATGTCTTCACACGATCCGGTTTTTGATACCTCATTTCATGCCCGTCTGCTCCATCCGCGCTGGTGGGGCAGTTGGCTGGCGCTTGGCTTTTTGTGTCTGCTGGCATGGGTGCCTCACGGCGTGCGCGGGCGTTTTGCCAATGCCGTGGCCCCGGCTTTGCTGCGACTTTCCAAAAAGCAGGCCTACATTGCCGAGACCAATCTCAAGATCTGTTTTCCCGAGCTGGATGCCGCCGGGCGCCGTACCCTCTTGCTCAAAGCGATCCGGACCGGCCTCAAGGCATTCATGGGCTTTGGCGAGCTGACCCTGCGCAGCGCAGCGCATCTCAAAAGCCGCATCAAGGTACGGGGCTGGGAGCATATAGAAGCGGAGCTGGCCGCCGGGCGCACCATGATACTGGTCGTGCCTCACACCTGGGCGGTGGACATGATTGGCCGCTACCTGACCGATGAGGGTCTTGCGCTCTGTACCATGATGAAGAGCCCGAAAGATCAGGTGTTTGACTGGTATATCAACCGCGAGCGATCCAAAGCCGGCAAGGTGTATGAGCGCAGTGTCGGCATCAAACCGGCCATCAAGGCCATCCGCAGCGGCTACAACTTCTTCTATCTGCCGGATCAGGATCATGGTCGTGAGAAGAGCATCTTCATCCCTTTCTTCGGTCACCCCAAGGCGACTCTGCCGGCTCTGCCCAAGCTGGTGAAGCTGACCGGTGCCCGTGCTGTGCCCATCCTCGCCTGCTATGACGAAGATGAAGAGTGCTACCGGCTTGAGATTGAACCCCCGTTTGATCCATATCCCACGGACGATTTGACCGCCGACGTCAATGCCATGAACCGCATGGTGGAGCAGCAGCTGAGCCAGTATCCAGAGCAGTACATGTGGTTTCTCAAGATCTTCGAAACCCAGGAACATCAAGAAGGGGAGGATGGTCTCTACGAAGAGGGAATTAAGCGGATCCGCAGCGGTCTGCCACCCGAACCCTGAAGGGAAAGACACTGGCTGGCGACCTGAGATGACAGCGGTGACAAGCGCTTGTCCTTTAAGCAGTTTGGTGAGTAAAGCAGCGGCAAATGGGGCACCGGAAGGTGTCAAGGAACAGGGATATGCAAGCCGGCCTCATAGGGGCTATCTTCTGAGGCGCAAATAGGGTAAAAGGGCGGCCATGAAAATTCCAAATCGAATCCAACCTCTGGTTGATGACGGCCTGGTCGATGACGTCATCAGCCGGCTGATGAGCGGCAAAGAGGCCGACGTCTATGTGGTGCGCTGCGGCGACGAGATCCGCTGCGCCAAGGTCTATAAAGAGGCGTCCAAGCGCAGCTTCAAGCAGGCCGTGGTGTATCAGGAAGGGCGCAAGGTGCGTAACAGTCGCAGCGCCCGCGCCATGGAGAAAGGCTCCAAGTACGGCCGCAAGCAGCACGAAGAGGTGTGGCAGAACACAGAAGTGGATGCCTTGTTCAAGCTGGCGGCGGCTGGCGTGCGGGTACCGCAGCCCTATGTCTGTCTCGACGGTGTGCTCTTGATGGAGCTTATCACCGACGAGGATGGCAATGTGGCCCCCCGTCTCAATGATGTGGCACTCTCACCCGATCAGGCTGTCATCGATCACGACAAGGTGATCCGCTATGTGGTGCGCATGCTCTGCGCAGGCCTTATCCACGGGGATCTTTCCGAGTTCAACGTGCTGGTGGATGCCCAGGGTCCCGTCATCATAGACCTGCCCCAGGTTGTGGATGCTGCCGCCAACAACCAGGCCAAGGCGATGCTGGAGCGGGACGTCAACAACATGCGCAACTATTACGGCATGTATGCCCCCGAGCTGCTCAATACCCGTTACGCCAAGGAGATGTGGGCCCTGTTCGAAGATGGCAAGCTGACCCCGGAGAGCGAGTTGACCGGCCTGTTCGAGGAGAGCACAGAGGCCATCGATATCGATTCCGTGCTGCACGAGATCGAGAGCGCCGAAGAGGAAGCCCATGCCCGTCTGGCCCGAATGAACGCCGAGCAGGAAGACAGCTACTGATCGCCACTCATCATCACGTCATCAGTCACAACAGGAGCGCCTTCGGGCGCTCATGTTGTTTATGGCTGCCGTTTGACGCGGCATCTGGCTGGCGGCTCAACGCAGGGGCGGGAGGCGGTAAAACCGTACCCAGCAGTCATCCCCTGCATGGTAGCGACGATCCAGCCAGTGTCCGTTGGCAGCTTCAATGATCTTGAGGGAGGCTGCATTCGTTTCGTCGCAGCTGATGAGGACGGGGCCGGTCAATACATGTTGTTGCAACCAGCGCAGCAGGGTGCGGGCAACGCCCTCACCGCGGCGGGAGGGGCGGGTATCGTAACCTATGTGGCCAAGCCATTGCGCCGTGGCCGGGTTGTCGCCGTGGCGTAGCCGCAGTGTGCCGAGTATCTCCCCCTCCTCAAGTGCAAAGTAGGTAGTGGTGGGCAGATACCCCATGGGCAGATGACGGCCCTCTGCGTGATCGAGCAGGCTTTGCAGCCAGCCGTCAGGGTCAAATTGCGCCACCTGATAGAGCGGCAGACCGGCTTCGCCGCACTCGGTCACATAGCTGCGATAGGCGGGGACATCGTCAGGTTGCGCCGGGCGGCACTCTATGGTCGACGGCCTGTTCACGAGCCAGTGACCAGGGGTTGTAGCAGTTGCGGCTCGCTGTGGTGGGGCTCCTGTATGCAGGTCCGTTGTCGCCCCCCTTGCTTGGCCGCATAGAGCGCTCTGTCCGCTCTGGGGTATGCCTGCTCGAAGCGCTCTCCCGGCTGCAGCGACGTCAGGCCTATGCTCATGCTTATGGGACCGCCAGCGAGCTGCGAGGTGGCCTGGGCGATCCGTTGCTGCAGGGTGTGGCAGTAATGTGGCAGCGTTTGCGGATTTTCCATCAAGAAAATGACCAGCTCGTCTCCCCCCAGTCGCCCCGCTATCCCCTGCCGTGGCAGGGTAGTGCGTATTACCTGACCTACCAGTCGCAACATGGCATCCCCGGCGGGATGACCGTGCCGGTCATTGATCTGCTTGAAGTCATCCAGGTCGATCAGCAACAGCTGACAGGGGTTGGCCCCTGCACTGACCTGCGCCTGTAACAGTTGCTGAAAATAGTGGCGGCTCAGCAGACCGGTCAGCTCATCCTGATTGGCCCGCTGCTCCAGCTCGCGCTGGGTCGCCAATAGTGCCTGCTGCTGGCGGGTATGGACAAGGCTGAGCAACAGATAGCTGCGGGCTATGGTAAAGAGCAGGCTGAGCAGGATCACGGGGCCGAGCAAGGGGTCGGTAAAGGTACTGGCGTTGAGTTCCGGCTGCCAGAGGTGCTTGGCTATCCTGAGTAGCTGCAGCAGCAACTGCAGACCGAGCAGCAGTATGGCAAAGCGCAATACCCGATAGAGGGGGGCCAGACGTTGATAACGCCAGAGCTGCCAGATCAGTACCGCGAATTGCAGGGAGAGCACGGCGGAGAGGACCATGATCCGGCTGTGTACGTCAGACAGGGGCCGCAGGCTGGCGGTTAGGGCAAACAGCATAAATCCGATGAGCGCTATGGCAGGGCAGAGCCAGCCAAGCTGGTCTGCCTCGCGTCGAAAGAAGTGGCGCAAGCCCCGCTCATACAGCAGGGGCGCGGCAAGCAGCAGCAGGTTGGTCAGCAGTATGTTGACAAGGGAGATATCCCCCTCGAGCGGCCGGAGCAGCAGGCCGCAGAACGAAGCGGCGATGGCCAGTTCGCTGGCAGACCAGTAGAGCAGGCCCCTGATGCGGCGCTGGGTATGCCACACATAGGCAAAAATGGCTGCGACCCCGACATGGGACAGCGTGACAAACAGTACCAGACTCAGCAATTGTGCGGAGGAAAACAGATTATGCATCAAGGGTCTCTCAGGGCTCTTCCACCTGTTAACCGCGTCCCGACGTATGAGGTCGATAGCTGGCAGTGCTGGATCACAGCATGAATCCAACCCATTATCAATGGCTTAAGCATCCAGCCATGCATCACTGTGAAGCGACCGCCCTGGCAGCCGCTGATGCATGTGTGGGGAAAAGCAGCCCCTGATCCGCTGCCCGTCACTCAGCCAGTACTGGCAGGATCATGACGGTGGCTTCTCGGCCCAGATGGGTCAGCAGGCGGCGTACATCGTCCAGCCTGATGAGCAGGGTGGCGGTATTGACCAGCGGATGACACTGCACCTGTTCGGCCTGCCACACTTGCTCATCCACCACCAGTTCAACCGCCTGCTCCGTATCACGCACCATGGCGAGCAGGGTGACGGCACCCGGGGTTAGACCGAGCGCGGCATGCAACCGCTCCGGGGAGCCAAAGCTCAGTCGCTTGACTCCGAGCTTGGCAGCCAGCGCCTTGAGATCGACCCGGCTCTCCTGTGGCGTGACCACCAGAAACAGCCGCTCGCTTTTAGGATCGCGTAAGAACAGGTTCTTGGTCCTGGCGGCTGGCAAGTCAGGCAACAGCTGACTCGCCTCCTCACAGGTAAAGACGGGAGGGTGATCGAATCGCTGGTAGGGAATGACCAGCCGATCCAGCAGGGAATAGAGTGCCACTATGGATTCCTTGTATGGGGTGAACCGGTGCAAGCAGGTATGCCAGTGACAGCACGCTTGCCCACGTGTGCGCGTCTTCGAGCTTACCAGCATGAGCCTTGCGGTGCAGCCTGGCATGACGATTGCGGGCAAGCACTGTATGAACGTACAATATTCCCATCCCAAAACCGGCCCCTTTATCCTGAATGATTGCGACCCAGCCCACCGTGACGACGACCTCTCCTGCAAACGCGCCCCTGGACGGCTTCATCCTGACCCGCCATGGTCGGGACGTGCGCGGACGCACAGAGATAGTGATGTGGCTCTGGAGCGAGCAGGGACCGGTACGGCTGGTGGTGCCCGGGCAGGAGCCTTTGTTCTTCCTGCCACAGAGCCACATGCAGGAAGCGGCCGAGCTGTTCAAGGGCTCAGGCGTGAGCGGGCGGTTTCGGCGCCTGCCCATGCACACCTTCGATGGGCGTGCCGTGGTGGCTTGCTATTTCTCCACCTTGAGCGCTTTTCACCGTGCCATCGAGTTGTTGCTGATCCGCGGGCTGGAGCACTTCGAGGCGGATATCCGGCTGCCGGAGCGGTTTCTGATGGAGCGCTTCATCACAGCCGGAGTCCGCTTTGGCGGCAAAACGGCGCGCAAGGGGGGCAAGCACGGTTACTGGGAGGTGAACGAGGCGCGCTGTGCGCCGCAGGCGGTGACGCCGACGCTCTCCTGGGTATCTCTGGATGTGGAGTGTGCCATGGACGGGGCCCTCTTTTCGGTGGGGCTCTACAGCGAGCAGGATGCCCGCGTCATCATGATAGGCTCCCCCGAGGTCGGCGCGGATGAGTGGAGTACGACCCTAGAGTGGGTGGCGGACGAGAATGCCTTGCTCGGGGCGCTGGAGCAGTGGTTCAGCCAGCATGATCCAGACCTGGTGATCGGCTGGAACGTGGTGAATTTTGACTTTCGGCTGCTGCTGCGCCGCGCCGAGCTCAACAAGCGGCGGCTGCGGCTCGGGCGGGGGCGGGAGCTCTGTTTCTGGCGCTCATCGCGTAACGATCCCCAGACCGGCAATGTCATCATACCGGGGCGCATGGTGCTCGACGGCATAGATACCCTGAAAAGCGCCACCTGGCAGTTTGCCAGTTACAGCCTGGATGCTGTAGCAAGCGAGCTGCTCGGCCGCGGCAAGGATATCGAGGATGTGGCCAATCGGGGGGAGAAGATCACCGAACTGTTCCACTCCGACAAGGAGGCGCTGGCCCGCTACAACCTGGAAGATTGCAGGCTGGTATGGGAGATCTTCGACTACTGCCACCTCATTCCCTTTGCCATCGAGCGGGCTTCCCTTACCGGCCTTGAGCTCGACAGGATCGGTGGCTCTGTGGCGGCGTTTACCAACCTCTATCTGCCGCGGCTCCATCGCGGTGGCTATGTGGCCCCCAATCTGCCTGCCGACGGCGGGCTGGCAAGCCCCGGCGGCTATGTGATGGACTCCAAACCCGGTCTCTATCGCCACGTACTGGTGCTCGATTTCAAGAGCCTCTATCCCAGCATCATCCGCACTTTTTGTATTGACCCCATGGGGCTGGTGGAGGGGCTGCAGCATCCTGATGAGGCGATCCCCGGCTTTCGCGGCGCCCTCTTCTCCCGTACTCGCCACTTCCTGCCGGATCTCATCGCCACCCTGTGGGCGGCGCGGGACAGGGCCAAGGCGGCCAGCAACAAGGCGCTTTCCCAGGCCATCAAGATCATCATGAACTCCTTCTACGGCGTGCTGGGCTCGGGGGGCTGCCGTTTCTACGACCCCAGGCTTGCTTCTTCCATCACCCTGCGCGGTCACAGCATTATGCAGCAGACCCGGGAGTGGATTGAGGCGCAAGGTTTCGAGGTGATCTACGGCGACACTGACTCCACTTTCGTCCACCTGGCCAGGGAGACAAGCTCGCAGCAGGCCGATGAGATTGGTCATGGCTTGGCGCGGATGATCAACGACAACTGGACGGCACTGATCAAGCGCGAGTTCGACCTGCCCAGTCATCTGGAGATCCAGTACGAGACCCACTACCGCCGCTTTCTGATGCCGACCATTCGCGGGCTGGAGAAGGGCAGCAAGAAGCGGTATGCCGGTCTGGTTGGCAAGGCGAGCGAGGGGACGGAACAACTGGTGTTCAAGGGGCTCGAGTCGGTGCGCACCGACTGGACCATGCTGGCCAAACAGTTCCAGACCCGGCTCTATGAGCTGGTGTTTCACGATGAAGATCCCAGCGGCTATGTGCGCACCATGGTGGATGAGACCCGGGCCGGCTTGCACGATGATCTGCTCATCTACCGCAAGCGGCTGCGCCAGAAGCTGGAGGAGTATCAGAAGAACGTCCCGCCCCATGTACGGGCGGCGCGGCTGGCCGATGAAGAGAACCTGCGCCGCGGTCAGCCCCAGCGCTACCAGCACAGGGGCACCATCTCCTATCTGATGACCCTCAATGGGCCTGAGCCGCTGGAATACAGGCGCAGTGCCATCGACTACGAGCACTACATCGACAAGCAGATCAGACCTATAGCGGATGCCATACTGCCGTTTATCGGCGAGTCATTCGAGCGGATCTGCGGCCAGCAGCTGGATCTGTTCTAGTCCCATCAGACAGTGTGTGGTGACAGGGCAACGAAGGGGAAGCAGAGAGGCCAGCAAGCTGGGTAGTGAGGCGGCTTATTCAGTACAGCATCAAGGGGAGGGCGCACGGGCCCGGCCTTTTGATCCTGTAGCGATGCAGGTGGCCCTGACATGCAAAAAGCCCGCTCATGGAGCGGGCTTTTTTAATCTGGTGCGTCCTAGTGGATTCGAACCACCGACCCCCACCATGTCAAGGTGATGCTCTAACCAGCTGAGCTAAGGACGCATACTCGGTATTCTGTGATGGTGCGTCCTAGTGGATTCGAACCACCGACCCCCACCATGTCAAGGTGGTGCTCTAACCAGCTGAGCTAAGGACGCATCACAGAAAAAGTGGTGGGTTTAATTGGATTCGAACCAACGACCCCTACCATGTCAAGGTAGTGCTCTAACCAACTGAGCTATAAACCCACTGCAAGAACCGGTAATGACCGCTTCATGACACCAGCACTGCTGACGTGGTCGGCATACTACCCATGCCCCCAAAGGCTGTCAACAGGCGGTATGCACAAAGGAGACCGTTTGCCGAGTTCTTGCGCAGCCTGTTGATTTTACAGGCACACCCTATCCGGACTTGGGTAGCAGGGGGGGCTTGCCAGCGGGTGCTTCACAGCGCAAAAAGACCCCTTGCCAGGCCTTGGCATGGCGCACTGTGGCGGCGCGAAAATCCAGCCAGACGCGGCTCTCAAGCCCGCTGGCGTAGCTTGTCTGCCATGCCTGCAGGGCTGGCGGGGATTCATTGTCAAACAGGGCGGTCAGGGAAGGGGAAATCTGGCGGAACTGGCGATCAAGCTGAGCCAGCCAGGGTTGCAGCCCCCTGGCATAGTAGTGCGTCATGGCCCCCCGCAGACGATCTTGTCGCTGTGGATCCGTGGCCGGGCAGAGTGTGGTGATGGGCAAGGGCTCCAGTTGTGCACTGATCTGGTTGAGCCAGGCCGTGGCCAGCGGCAGTGAATAGAGCAGCCGGGGCAGGGCATCCGATCGGTAGAGGCTCTCAAGCGCATCCGTCAACGGAGGCAGGGATGCCGTCACATGGTCGGGACTGGCCACCGCCTCTTGCCAGCGCTGCAACTGACCCAGTGCCTGGCGGGTCTCCAGCAGAGTGCTGGTCAGCGACAAGGGGGTTCGTCTGGGGGTCAGCACCCGGCGCAGTTCCGGGGTGCTGACCAGCGCATTCCAGAAGCGATCCGGCAACATGGCCGCTTTCTGTTGTCGCAGACTGTCCAGCCACTGTGCCACCTCGGGGTCCTGTGTCTTGCAGCGCGCCAGCCCCTGCACCAGTTGCCACTCATAGGCCAGCTGGCTGAAGTTATCCGTGCTGCGCCCGACAGGGCCGTTGCGTTCGGCCACCAGGGTGCCGAGGCCACACTGGTTGAGGGGCAAGATATCGAGCAGGCCAATGCGCAGATCTGGCAGTGGACGGGAGACTCAGTACATGGGCCACCCTGGTTTGATAGGTGGCAAATTGATCCTCTATGGTGGGGGTACAGCCTGCCAGCTGCATCCCCCACAGCCAGATCAGTCCGTTACGGATGGGCGCCGAAACGGCCATAGATCACCTTGAGACGGGCGCCCAGCATCAGGGCTGCACCGGTCAGGCCGACGATAAAACCGACCCAGAAGCCCTGCGGCCCCATGCGAGGTACGACCCAATCGGTCAGTCCCAGCAGCATGCCGGTAGGCAGGCCCAGACCCCAGTAGGCGACTATGGTGACGTAGAAAATCGCCTTGGTGTCCTTGTATCCACGCAGCGCCGCGGCCGCTACCACCTGTACCGAGTCGGAGACCTGATAGATGGCGGCGAAGAACAGCAAGGTAGCTGCCAGCGTGATCACCTGCATGTCATCTGTGTAGATGGTTGCTATCTGTTCACGCAGCAGCACTGTCAGGGCGGCGGTGCAGGCCGCGACCGCCATGCCCAGCATGAGGCCGGTACGGGCCGCGACCCGGGCGTGGTCCGGCAAGCCTTCCCCTATGCTGTGGCCGACCCGGATAGTCACCCCCACACCAATGGAGAGCGGCAGCATGAACACCAGGCTGGAGAAGTTCAGCGCTATCTGATGGCTTGCGACCGTTTCTGCTCCGAACGGGGCCAGCATCAGGGCTACCACGGTAAACAGGGTCACCTCGCAGAAGATGGCCATGGCAATGGGAAAGCCGAGTCGGAACAGGCGCCAGATCCGGCTGCCATTGGGGCGTGCCAGCTGGGCAAACAGGTTGATCTTCGTGAAGTGAGGGGAGAGTTTCACATAGATGATCATTGCCAGCAGCATGGCCCACAGCACGATGGCGGTGGCCACCCCACAACCGACACCGCCGAGTTTTGGCATGCCAAAATGGCCGTGGATGAAGATGTAGTTGGCGGGAATATTGACCGCCAGCCCGACGAAACCTATCACCATGGTGGGCATGGTGTGGGAGAGTCCCTCACTGAAGTTGCGCAGTACCTGGAACAGCACGAAGGCGGGCAGCCCCCACAAAATGGCATGCAGATAGCCGGCAGTCTTGGTGGCCATGACAGTGTCTACCCCCATGAATTGCAGGGTCAGCGGGCTGAAATAGAGCGCTATCATGGCGATGGGAGTGACCATGAGCGCCAGCCAGAAGCCCTGATGCACGGCCGGGCGGATCTCGTCCCGTTTGCGAGCCCCGTTGAGCTGGGAGACGATGGGGGTGAGCGCCATTATGATGCCCTGCACCAGCAATATGATCGGCAACCAGAAGCTGGTGGCAACCGACACGGCCGCCAGATCCACGGCGCTGACTTGCCCCGCCATCACGGTATCGACAAAGTTCATGGCGATCTGGGCCACCTGGGCGACCAGAATGGGGCTGGCTAAACGAACGAGCTGCCTCGCCTCGGACCAATAACGTTGCACTGACACCTCCGAGTGGATCAGATAAAAAGAGCAAGAACGGATAACAGGATGGGCTTTTGCCCCCTCACCGGGAGGAGACAAAATGCGGGGGTGTCATTCTAGCCTGAAAGTCGCCCGCCGCGAAACGGTTGGCGGCAGGCTTTCTGCCCGGCTCAGGCGTCCTGATGATCGCTGATCAGCAGATTGGCGGCGGCATAGGCGGCTTCCTGGCGCAGTTCGGCCGGCACCCGCTCGTCGGAGGCCACAGCATTGAGGGCTCTGATGGTCGCCGCTATGGCCTGCGGCACATAACCCTGCTCACCTGAGCCAATCTGGTTATAGGCGATGCGAATGGCCTCACAACATTGATATACCTGCATTATTTCTTCCTCATTAACCCGAATGTGAACGCCGTCACTATAGCGATCGAGGGCAAGCTTGTCAGCAGGCGTGCTTGTCTGGGTGGCGGGCCGGGGTTAACCTGCCTTTTTTCGTAGCAGGAGAAGAGACATGTTCACCGGCATAGTGCAGGGGACCGCCGAACTGGTGGCCATCAAAGCGCTTCCCAACTTTCGCACCCATGTGATCCGCATGCCAAGTCTGGCCTGGGGCGAGGGATTGGCGTTGGGGGCCTCCGTGGCCCATAACGGCTGCTGCCTGACAGTCACCCGGGTGGAAGGCGATCTGGTCAGCTTCGATCTGATCCAGGAAACCCTGCGTCTGACCAACCTTGGCACGCTGCAAGCGGGGGACAAGGTCAACGTGGAGCGGGCTGCCCGCTTTGGTGACGAGATCGGCGGTCATACCATGTCTGGCCATATCATGGGCACGGCGGAAGTGATCTCGGTCATCGACACCCCCAACAATCGTCAGGTGTGGTATCGCCTTGCCCCCACGCTCATGAAGTACGTGTTGACCAAAGGCTACATCGGCATCGACGGCATCAGCCTGACAGTGGGTGAAGTGCGAGAGAGTGAATTTTGCGTCAACCTGATCCCGGAGACCCTGGCTCGTACCAACCTGGGTTGGGTCAAAGCCGGTTGGCACACCAATATCGAGATCGATCCCCAAACCCAGGCCATCGTCGATACGGTGGAGCGGGTACTGGCTGCGCGCCAGTTGGGCTGATCTGGGCGAAAGCTTCCGACATGCCATGCAATCTTCGTAGAACTCCTGGTCCCCCTGGCTGGCATCCAGCTCGACCCGGGTATGATGGCCACAGTGGGGGCAGACGATACGCTTGCTGGTGTACTCGATCATGGTGACCTCCTCGGGCCCTCGGGCCGCCTATCTTCCCTGATTCTAGTTGGCCGGGAGGGAGTTAACCGCGAGCAAGCGCACGTTTATGACAGTGGTCAGGGGGATACGGCGATCTGGTCCCTTTAGTGCCCTCGCTGTCTGCGGGAGCCTATGCCACCCAGCTGGCCAGCGTGGCGGCATTCAACTCACCGAGGGATCTGAGCTGGTGATCGGCAATGGCCAGACGGGGATCGCCGACCAATGCCGGGTCCGGTACTATGAGCGCTCTCATGGAGGCCGCCTTGGCCGCCAGCAGGCCGGTGAAGCTGTCTTCAATGGCCAGACAGTGTACCGGTTCTACCCCGAGTTTTTCCGCCGCGTGTATGTAAACGTCCGGATGCGGTTTGCCGAAGCGCTCCACCTCGGCGGAGTGCACCGCCAGAAAGCGATCACGGATACCGAGCTTGCCGAGCACCCCCTCCTTGGGTTGGCCTTCACTCAGGATCAGGGCAATGACCTGATCCAGGATGCGTTGCATCACCTCTTCCTGGCTGGGGCCCACCCAGGGGCGAAGCCGATACCAGTGCGCTACCAGCTGGTCGATGCGCACGCCTATGGTGAAGTTGCAATCCTCCTCGCTGTGGGGATGACCCAGCCCGGAGAACACGGCCATCTGGGCCCGTTGCCAAAAGGGTTCCGAGTCGATCAGAACACCATCCATATCGAAGATCACGGCAGCTAACATCTTGTACTCCTGACAAATTTGAAGGGGGATTATAAGCCTGACGGGAAAATGCAAAAGGGGCATTGCCATGCCCCTTGCGCCTGATCACGTCAGCAACCGGTTTTGGTCAACAAATCACCTCGACCCGGGCGGCGACCGCCTTGGCTTTTTCCACCGCCTCTTCACACTGCTGACCACGGGCCAGGGCGACCCCGAGCCGGCGGCGACCGGCGATCTCGGGCTTGCCAAACAACCGCAGCTGGGCGCCCGATACCAAGGCCAGCGCCGCTCCAATGCCCTGATAGCGGATGTCCTGACTGTGACCATCCCGCAGCACCACGGCCGAGGCGCTCGGCCCGTACTGGGTGATGGTGCCGATGGGCAGCCCCAGGATGGCGCGCACATGGAGGGCAAATTCGGAGAGATCCTGAGAGATCAGGGTCACCATGCCAGTGTCGTGGGGGCGGGGGGAGACTTCGCTGAACCACACCTCATCGCCCCTGATAAAGAGCTCGACCCCGAACAGGCCATAACCGCCCAGCGCCCCGACCACCTTGGCGGCGACCTCCTTAGAGCGGGCCAGCGCCAGGGTGCTCATCGCTTGTGGCTGCCAGGATTCGCGGTAGTCGCCATCTTCCTGGCGGTGGCCTATGGGGTCGCAAAAATGAATGCCATCGACGGCCCGCACCGTGAGCAGGGTGATCTCGTACTCGAAGGGGACGAATCCTTCAACAATCACCTTGCCGCGACCGGCACGGCCACCCTCCTGGGCGTAAGTCCAGCTCTCGTCCAGTTTGGCGAGATCCCGCAGCACGCTCTGCCCCTTGCCCGACGAGCTCATCACGGGTTTTACCACGCAGGGCAGGCCGATGGCTTCGACGGCGGCGATGAACTCCTCCTTGCTCTGGGCAAAACGGTAGGGGGAGGTGGGCAGACCCAACTCTTCGGCGGCGAGCCGGCGGATCCCTTCCCGATTCATGGTGAGCTGGGTGGCGCGGGCGTTCGGCACCACCTTGACCCCCTCTTGCTCAAGCTGTGCGAGGGTATCGGTGGCGATGGCCTCGATTTCAGGGATGATGAGATCGGGTTTGACCAGGGTGACCAGGGCGCGCAGAGCATTGCCATCGAGCATGTCCAGCACGTGGGCTTTGTGTGCCACCTGCATGGCGGGGGCATTGGGGTAACGGTCGGCGGCGATCACCTCGATCCCGAACCGTTGCAACTCGATGGCGACTTCCTTGCCGAGTTCTCCCGAGCCAAGCAGCAAGGCGCGGGTGGCGCTGGGGCGGGTGGCGGTTCCAAACATACGATCTCTCCTGATGTCGATGGTCACAATGTCTCTGTCGCTATTGGCAGCAATAGCAGGCAAAAAAAGAGGCACGCATGGCGTACCTCAGGAAACAGATTGATGGGCGCGCTGCTCCAGATGGGTAAGCAGCGTGATGGCGCCAATGATGATGGCAGCGCCGAGCCACAATCGACCGGGGGGCGCCCAGCCAAACACCAGCCAGCCAGCCAGCACGTTCATGGGCAGCTTGGCAAAATCAAAGGGTTGTACGAACGAAGCCTCGGCCACGCTGTAGGCGCGGGCGATGGACATCTGGGCCAGTGCCGACAGTACCCCTGACACCGCCACCAGCAGCCACTGGGTTTCGCTCGGCCACTGCCACTCCGGCAGGGCCAGCATGGCATTGAAGGGGGTGCTGAAGATGAGCAGGTAGACCACTATGGTGTGGGATGACTCGCTTGCCGCCTGATAGCGCACCAGCAGAGAGTAACCGGCCCAGAACAGGGCGGCCGCCACCGGCAGCAGGGAGGCCCAGCTGAAATCATCGGTCCAGGGGGCTAGGATCACCATGGCGCCGACAAAGCCCGCCAGGGTTGCCAGAATGCGGGCCCGGCTCACCTGCTCTTTGAGCAGCAGGGCAGAACCCAGGGTCGCGAACAAAGGGGAGGTCATCAAGAGCGCTATCCCCTGCCAGATGGGCACGGGCACCGCCAGCGCCCACAGCCAGAACTGGATGCCGATCACGGCCAAGGCGACTCGCAGCAGGTGCAGGCGCAATTGGTTGGTCATCAGGGATTGACGCAGGCCGTGGCGCACCAGCCAGGGCAGCAGACACACCAGGGCGATCAGGTATTGATGAAAGGCAACCTGGGTTGAGGGGAGGCCGAGCTTGAAGCTGACATATTGGCTCAGACTGTTGACGGCGGCAAAGCAGAGGCCTGCCACCATCATCCAGACTGCACCGGCAAAAGGAGAGTGCCTGCGCGAGGGTGCCATGGGATCCGGGTCGCTGGAAAAAAGTGCGGCGGATCATAACGGCAATCGTTTGTTCTGCCAAGCATTGGGCGGTTGGCCATGGGGCCGTTGGCGATAGAATGAACTAAGGTCAAAATTTTTGAACAAGTTGAGCATCTATTTTCGCTATCCGCAGAGAAGCTCAATGTTTAGAGTGACCTCCATCGACAGCCAAGCTGTTCAACCGACAACCAAATGGAGTTTCACCATGGCCAATATCCTCGTACTCAAGTCCAGCATCCTGGGCCAATATTCCCAATCCAACGCCCTGATAGACGGCTTCCTGGCTGACCACCAGTCCGACACAGTCACGGTGCGTGATCTGGCGACCCTGAACCTGCCGGTGCTGGACGGTGAGCTGGCCTCGGGTCTGCGCGGTGGTGACAACCTGAACGAACGTCAGCTGGCAGTCATGGCACAATCCGACGAGCTGATCGCCGAACTCAAAGGAAGCGATTTGGTGGTGATTGCCGCCCCCATGTACAACTTCAGTATTCCGACCCAGCTGAAAAACTGGATTGACCTGATTGCCCGTGCCGGCGTGACCTTCCGTTACACCGAAACCGGTCCGGTCGGTCTGGTGGAAAACACCCGCGCCCTGGTGATAAGCCCCCGTGGCGGCATGCACGTCGGCAGCGCCACCGATCTGGTGACCCCTTACATGCGTACCGTGCTGGGTTTCATCGGCATCAAGGACGTGGATTTCATCTACGCCGAAGGCATGGGCATGGGGCCGGATGCGCAAGCCAAAGGCATTGAGCAGGCCAAAGGCCAGCTGGAAACCCTGGCACTCTGATCAAGAGACTGGCCATGGCGGGTACGGCATGGCGCAGTGCCATACCAAACAAAACAACGCAGCCCTTGGGCTGCGTTGTTGTTTCTGTGCAGGTATAACGACAGTGGCCAGTCGGGGCGGGTCAATCCTGAATGAAGTGACGACAGCCGCTGCCCACCATCAGGCACACGGCAACCAGAGAGCCCAGCAACAAGGTGCTGAGCCACTGCTCGGCGCTGTCAGGCAGGCTGGGGGAAAACAAACTGATCATGAGAATGGCGCAGAGGGTGATCAGGGTGGTCTGTCGGGTCAGGATCATCATGGGTCGTCCTTGGCTGGCGTGTCACGGGTCAGAGGCTAACCGCCGTGTATGACAGCTTGATGTATCCATACATGTCGCTGGGTGTCATTCCACGGTGTCATCATCACCATATCAGCTTTTAGCGCCGGGGCCAGTGCCGTTGGCCGGGTTGTGATCCGGATCCCTATCTGAACTGTTTCTGATCCGGCAGGTAGTGGAAATCGCCGCTGGCGAGTCTGGCGACCAGGGCCTCCTTGTCGAGATCCTGCGCCTTGCAGAGATCGTCCAGATCATCAAAACGATCACGCAACTGCATATTGACCAGGCTCAGCAGCATGTTGACATCCATGGTGGCGAAATTGTTCAGGTTCATGACTTGTGCTCGCTATCCAGCAGGTGCAGTTGTTCGATGGCATCGCTGACACTTTGCAGGTGCAGACGAATGGACTGACGTGCCTCGGCAGGCAGGTAATCGGTGAGGGTATGCTGCCAGCTGCCCGCTTCGGTCTTGAGCTGCTGGAACAGGGTGAGCCCGGCATGGGTGAGAGAGACCAGGCTGACCCGCTTGTCCTGTTCGCTGCTCTCGGTAAACAGTATCCCCTTCTCCACCAGTCGGTGGATTTCGCGGGAGATCCGCACCTTGTCCATCCCGCTTGCCTCCACCAGCTCTTTCTGACTGATGGGGTAGTTGGGGCCGAGCACCATCATGAGGCGCCATTGGGGCACCGTCAGCTGATAACGCTGCTGGTAAAACTGCTCAAAGGTATCGCGCACCATCTCGGCGGCGTGAACCAGCTGATAGGGGGGGTAGTGCGCAAGCAGCTCTATGATCTTTGACATATGACATCCTGCTGTGACGGCTGCATCGAGTGCAGTTTCTCTTGATACTTTGACCTTGATGATACGTAACACAAGGGCGTTTGTCTGAACATGCACCAGAGAAATGTGCGGTTGCGCACGTCATGCGCCGCAACCGGGTCTGTTCGAAGCTGATTTATACGACTGGCTGCTCAGCCTTTACGCAACCAGATCAAGGCGTTGTGCTTGAGCCAGGCCTCGCGGCTCTGCAGTGTGTATAGCGCAGCTTCATCGCGACTACCCGCCTGCCAGCTCTGGGGCTCCTGTTTGGGTAGCTTGCGCTGGCCCAGCAGACAGGCCGGAATATGGGCATTGGCCTTGATGGCGGCGTCCAGCTGCGGCTGAGCCGCCTCGGGGCCGTCACAGACAAATGCCATCAAGGCCCTGTTGTAAAGCAGCCAGCTGGAAGCCTCGTCGAAGCGCACCAGCAAGGCGCGCAGGGCGGCCCAATCCCCTTGCAGGGCATAGAGGCTGGAGAGGGGATAACGGCAGCCCAACTCATCGGCGATACACAGGTCGAGCAGCGCCAGATATTCCTGGCGAGCCTGCTCCAGCTGGCCGAGACGCAACAGGCAATCGGCGCGGCCTGCCCTGGCGGCGAGCAGCGGGCGTGCCTCGTGGGCACTCCAGCCGTGGCCAGCCATCTGCTGCCAGAAAGCGGCATTGAACAGCGGCTCGGCATCGTCAATCACCTTGTCAAACCAGCCGAGGCGAGCCTGGGGATCGCGGCAAGCATCGGCCAGCTCGAACCACTGCTGCCACTGTTCGGCCTGCTCGCTATCGAGGGCTGCCTGAGTGCCGGGCACAGCTTGATACTCATCCAGTTGCAGCAGCTGGTTGAGCGCCGCCTTCATGTTCTGGCGCTGGCGTTTGCAAAATTCCATGAAGGGCAGCTCACTGCCGGCGGCCGCGTACAGCATCTGGGCCATGGGCTTGTCGCGAAACAGACTGAGTTCGGCGGCGAGGCTGAAACGATACTGGGTGGTGGGATCGTTCAGATCCTTGGGCTTGGGCCAGCTGGCGAATCCCTGACTGAAGCCGTAGCACCACTGGCCGAGGGGGTGACTCTGCTCGAACACTTGCTCCGGGCCGTCGGTAGAGAGGCGGCACTGGCTTGGCAAGGCCAGCTGGGCCTCGTCGGCCTGAGCTTCCAGTTCGGCGATCAGATGGTGCAGCGCCTCTGCGCTCTTCTCATCCAGTTCTGCGTCATGTGGCAACAGACCGGCCAGCGGGGCCTGCCAGTCAGGTGCATCCGGCCCCACCAGACGGGCGCACAGAAAACCGTGCAGCGCCGGGTAGGTCATGTCCTGCCCACTGTGGGTCTGGATCCATTGATTGAGATGACGGGTACGAGTGGATGGATTCATCGACAGTTCCTCTGGATTTGAACAGCGGCGCAGTCTACCCAAAAGTGGGGGTATTTGCAGTAAAGCACCGGTCGAATGACGATTATATCGCCATAAACCGTGAAAACGGCCTCGAAAATCATGTGAGAGAAGGGCAAGGGGCTAGGCCCTGTTGCCGCTCTTGGGGTAACATGCGCGCCCATACGGGCAATGAAAAATTGACCATCCGGATAATGAAAGAAGAGATCAGCATGTTACAGATTGGCAAGATGAACACCCTCACCGTAATCGAGCTTGAAGACAGGGGTGCCTGGCTGGCGGCCGACGAATATGGCGAGCTGCTGCTGCCCAAGCGTCAGCTGCCTGAAGGGGTGGCTGAAGGTGACGGTGTGGAGGTCTTCCTCTATCTGGATGCCGACTGTGAGCCTGTGATCACCACCGACAAGCCGTTTGCCATGGTGGGCGACATAGTCGGTCTCAAGGTGGTCAATGCCAACAAGATCGGTGCCTTCCTCGACTGGGGCATGAAAAAAGATCTGTTTGTGCCGACCCGTGAGCAGAACAAGCCGATGCAGGTGGGCCACGTCTATCTGGTGCATCTGATGCTCGACAACGAAGGCCGCATGGTAGGCACCAGCCGGCTGGAGCGGTTCCTGCGCACCGATAACCCCCCCTTCAAGGCTGGTGACGAGGTAACAGCACTGCCGGGTGAGCACACGCCGCTTGGCATCAAGGCGATCGTCAACGGTGAATATTCCGGCATGCTGTTCAAGAACGAGGTATTTGGCCGGGTGATGACGGGTCGGCCGCTGACCGCCTGGGTCAAGCAGGTACGTGACGACGGCAAACTGGACTTGACCCTGCAAAAGCCGGGCATGGATCGGATGGACGATGCCGGTGGCCGGATCCTGACCCGGCTGATGAAGCAGGGTGGCAGTCTGGCTGTCGGTGACAAGAGCGAACCCGAGCTCATCTACAAGCTGTTCAACATGAGCAAGGGCACCTTCAAGAAGGCCATCGGCGGCCTCTACAAGCAGGGCAAAATCGTCATCGAAGACAACTGCATCACCCTGGTTGCCACAGATACCGACTCGGCAGTGGACAGCGAGTAAGTGCCGAGTCCCTGTATCGGCCACTGTCAGGCCAAGGACGGGCTCTGCCTCGGCTGTGGCCGTACCCTGACCGAGATTGGTCACTGGTCGGCCATGGAGAGCGACGCCCAGCTGGCCGTGATGGCAGAGCTGGACGGCTCGAAAAGCACCCATGCGTGCCCTGGTTGTGGCGAGCCGGCATTTTGCGCCGTGTCGGCCGGTGCAACAATCACACAGTGCTGGTGCAGCCAGTTGCCTGCTCTGCCCATGAGCGAGGCCAGCGCCTGCTGGTGTCGCCGCTGTCTGGCCAAGGCCATTGCAGCGCAGCCCTGAGCGGGGGCATACCAGAAAAGAGAAAGGCGCCGAGGGCGCCTTTTTTATGCCTGTTGCTGGCGATGCCAGCGCACATGGACATCGTGCTCGTTAAGAAAGCGGGGCAGCAGGAAGGTGGCGTAGATCACCTCAAACTCATCCTGATGGTCCAGCAAGCCAACCCACACCTCGACCCAGGACTCCATGTCGACCGGTACACCGAGTTCGGTTGACCAGTCTCCATTGGGCAGGGTCGCCTCGACGGCGCCACGCTGTTCGAACTCCAGTGTGATGTCGACGATTTGTTCGGGGGCCAGCATGTCTGCGGCCTGCTCAAGAAACTGATCATAGGCCCATTCGACCAGCTGATCCGGGGTACGTTGTTCCATGAAATCACTCCAGATACATCGAGGTTCGCTACTGTAGCAAGTATTGGCGGTGGCGGCCAGACCGGTGCGGATACCGATCCGCCACCTGTCCAACGGCGCGGGTAGAAGGTATGGTTGAAGGGGGATCCACTGGAGGGGTGTCATGAAGCGACGAGTGCGGCGACAGCAGATCAAGCGACGACGGGAGGCCTGGTGGTGGCACTATCTGCCGCTGCACCAGAGCACGGTGGGCGGTCATCTGGGCCCGCCGGCAGAGACATTGCCTGCTGACCCCGATCCCTGATAGATGACTCTGATGTGCTCAGGGGCGATGTACGGCTATCCGGGCATGCTCTGTGCCCGATCCTTAATCGTCCTTGTATACCTTGTTGAGGGTAGCCTGGCCAAGTTGACCCATCTGGCGACGGATCCAGGCCGAGCGTTGCTGAACATAGGGGGAGGGAGGCTGGACCCGATAGCGCCAGGGATTGGGCAGGGCGGCAGCCAGCAGAGAAGCCTCGTAACGAGTCAAGCGGGCGGCCGATTTGCCAAAATAGTGCTTGGCGGCGGCCTCGGCGCCATAGATGCCGGGGCCGAACTCCACGATATTGAGATAGACCTCGAGGATGCGGGATTTGTCCCAACCCAGCTCCATCAGCAGGGTAAACCAGGCCTCGATCCCCTTGCGCAGGAAGCTGCGATCGCTCCACATGAAGAGATTCTTGGCTGTCTGCTGGCTCAGCGTGCTGGCGCCACGTACCCGCTTGCTGCGCTGGTTGTGCTTGAGTGCCGAGCTGATGGCATCCATGTCAAAGCCGCTATGGTCGGCAAAGCGCTGATCCTCTGCGGCGATCACCGCCAGTTGCAGTTCCCGCGAAATACGATCTATGGGCACCCAGTCATGCTTGACCACGGCTATCTTGGCGGGCGGAAACAGGGCCCGTTCGATGCGCCAGGTCCACATGGGGGGATCGATGAAGCGCAGCAGCACCACCGAGACGATGGAGCTGAGCAGGACTGCCGCCAGCAGCTTGCCGAGCCAGCTCAGCATGCGCCGTCCCAGAGCCGGACGTGCCGGCTCGGGGGCATAATAGCGGGGACGCAGATCATCGGGATCCGGAATTATTGGGGCAACCATTCGATGTGGCAGAACTTCTCGTCAACACGGCGGGAGAGCAGCATGCGGGCAAACAGGTGCTCATATTCTTGTTCGGCATTACCAAGCCCGATCCAGATCTCGGCATACTCGGTATCGCTTACGGCAAATCCCACGTCCGCTTCCCAGTCATCGGCCGGATCGGTTTCCGCCAGCAGGCCGCGACTGTTGAACTCCCGGTTGAAGACGGCAATCTCCTGCTCCGGCAAGTTGTCGGAGGCCAGCTCCATGAAAAGTTCGAGTGCGGTGTCGAGCAGTTCCTCGACGCTGTGCATTTCATCGTTCAAAGACATAGATCGTCCGTTCCAGATAATAAAAATGAGACGCCCCGTCGGCGAAGCCGAACAGTGGCGCGCGGTATTCTAGCTGGCCCCCTCTTCCTTGGCGAGATCAGGCGTGTGACCCGCCCTGTTTGCGGCAATAAAAAACCGGATCCTGGTACAGGATCCGGTCTTCATTGGGGGAAGGGGTCACGCATGGGGCGTCAGCTCATCCCTTTTTGTCATCGGCGAAGGTGATGTTGAGCTCCAGCACAGACAGCTCATCACTCTTCTTGTCCAGCTGGACCGTGATCTTGTCAGGGTCGATCTGCACATACTTGCGGATCACATCCAGCAGGTCCTGCTTCAGCTGGGGCAGGTAATCCGGCCCCCCTCTGGATGAACGCTCGTGCGCGACTATGATCTGCAACCGCTCTTTGGCCAGTTGTGCGGTGTTTTGTTTCTTGTTGGAACGAAAATAATCCAATAATGACATGTTTAACTCCCGAACAGTCGGCTAAAGAAGCCCTTCTTTTCTTCTTCCAGAAAACGAAAATCCTTGGTGTCGCCCAACAGGCGGGCAACGGCATCCTCATAGGCCTGACCGGCATCGGACTCCTTGTCCAGAATGACCGGCTCCCCCGAGTTGGAGGCGCGCAGCACAGCCTGGGACTCCGGGATCACCCCGAGCAGCTTGATGGCCAGGATATCCTGTACATCCTGTACGCTCAGCATGTCGCCACGGTTGACGCGGGTCGGGCAGTAGCGGGTGAGCAGCAGGTGTTCCTTGATCGGGTCTTCGCCGCGCTCGGCACGACGGGACTTGGAGGCCAGGATGCCAAGGATGCGATCCGAGTCACGCACGGAAGAGACTTCCGGGTTGGTGGTGACGATGGCCTCGTCGGCGAAGTAGAGCGCCATCAGGGCACCCGCTTCGATCCCGGCTGGCGAGTCGCAGACGATGTAATCAAACTTCATTTCCGCCAGCTGATCCAGGATCTTCTCGACCCCTTCATGGGTCAGGGCGTCCTTGTCCCGGGTCTGGGACGCGGGCAGGATGAACAGATTTTCGCAGCGTTTGTCCTTGATGAGGGCCTGATTGAGGTTGGCCTCACCGTTGATCACATTGACGAAGTCATATACCACACGCCGCTCGCAGCCCATGATGAGATCCAGATTTCTCAGACCGATGTCAAAATCGATGACCACAGTCTTGTGGCCACGCTGAGCCAAACCTGTACTCAGGGCCGCGCTGGTTGTGGTCTTGCCAACGCCACCTTTACCCGATGTAACGACTATGATTCGCGCCATTCTCGCTTCCTTGTAACTCTATTTGATATGGTCTATTCGGAGTTGTTCGTTATCCAGCCGGACATGCACCGGCTGTTGTATCAGGCCTGCCGGCAGTGCATCGCTCAGTTGGAACGTGCCTGCGATGGATAGCAGCTCGGCCTGCAATTGCTGGCAATAGATCCGTGCCTGGGTGTTGCCCTTGGCACCGGCAATGGCCCTGCCACGCAGGGCGCCATAAATATGTATGCTGTCGTCGGCGATGACTTCGGCCCCCTGGCTCACCGAGCCCAGTATCACCAGCGAGGTGCCGGCGGCGTAGAGCTGTTGGCCGGAACGCACGGGGCCCACGTGCACCTTGCTCGGCACCAGAGGCGCCGGCGCGGCCTTCACCTCGGCCACCGGAGACGGGGTAGGTTCCGGCAGTGGCAGCGGCTCGACCTTGCGGCTCTTGCCAGAGGCCATTACCGCCAGCCCCGCGGCCTTGGCTGCCGTCTTCATCGCCTCATCCCTGGCGCCCGTGATCCCGACCAGCACGAAGTCCTCTGACTCGACCAGCCCTTTGAGCTGGTCAAAATCGGGGATATCCGCGAGTCGTTCCACATTGATGACGAGGGGGGCACAATTAAAAAACTGAGGCGCCTGGGCGACTTTTGCCGCCAGTAACTGACGGATCCGCTCAGGCTTGCCATCGCTGATATGCAACACAGAAATAGTGAAGGTAGTCCCTTTCAATTCGTTATCGCGCTCAACCATGATCTTCCCCGAGACAGAGACGGTAATCCGTTATTGTTATTCAATTCCTGATGTTATAGTTTGCCACCATCAGAGGCAATAAACCCGTCGGATTATATCAACTTCCATGTTATGTGCAGTCTATAAAAGTCGTAAAAAAGCCGAGACCTATCTTTTTGTTGAAAGAAGAGAGGATTTCTCCCGCGTACCCGAGGTGCTGATGAGTACATTTGGTCGTCCCGAGCTGGTATTGATGACCAAACTGGATCCAGCCAAGCCCCTGGGGATTGCCTCGACCAGCCGGGTCATTGAGGCGCTCGGCAGTCAGGGCTTCTACCTGCAGGTGCCACCGCCGCCCGAAAATCTGCTGGAACAGCACAAGGCACAATTAAAGGTCAGCCGCTGATGAAGGGTCAGCTGGCACTGTTATTACTGGGGGGACTGTTAAGTACTCCGTTGCAGGCCAGCCCCGATTTTGAGCGTTACGTGATTGGCCTCAAACAGGAAGCACTGGCGGCCGGTATCAAGGCCGAGACAGTGGCGGCTGCGTTTGCCGATATTCGGGTCATCGAGCCTGCCATCAAGCACGATAAAAATCAGCCGGAATTTAAAGTGACGCTGGACACTTATATTCCCCGTGCGGTCCCGCAGTGGAAAGTCAATCAGGCCAGGGCTCTATATCGTCAGCATTTGCCGCTGCTCACAAAAATAGGGGCAGAATATGACGTACAACCGCGCTTTATTGTCGCCTTGTGGGGCGTCGAAACCAATTTCGGTAAATTGACCGGTAAATTCCCGCTCATTTCTTCGCTGGCCACGCTGGCCTGGGATGGTCGACGTGAGGCATTTTTCAAAGGACAGCTGTTTGATGCCCTGCATATCATAGAGCAGGGACATGTGACCCCTGCGGCCTTCAAGGGCTCCTGGGCCGGTGCCATGGGGCAGGTGCAGTTCATGCCATCTTCCTTCCTCAAATACGCAGTCGATCAGGATGGTGACGGCAAGAAGGATTTGTGGGGCAATCTCGCGGATGTGTTTGGTTCGGCAGCCAATTATCTGCATCAGAATGGTTGGCACGGGGATGAAACCTGGGGCCGTCAGGTCAAGGTGCCCAAGACGCTGGATCCCGCCTTGCTCGGGCTGGAACAGTCCAGGCCGTTATCGGCGTGGCAGGCTCTGGGCGTGAGGCAGCTCGATGGCACAGCCTTGCCCCGCGCCAAGATGCAGGCCTCCCTGGTTCGCCCCGACGATGTGGAAGGGCGCGCCTATCTGGCTTATCCCAACTATCTGGTACTGCGCCACTGGAATCGCTCCCACTATTTCGTGGTGGCGGTGGGAACCCTGGCCGATCGCATCGTGGAGTAGCTGACTCAGGTCTTGGCACTTCTTCTGATTGGGCATTTCATACGATAAACAAGGGATGCGATTGCAGAGTGAATAAATCGCAGCGGTAATCCAGATGGCGGGCGTCTCCAAATAACAGGCAACAAAAAGGCGGGAATTCCCGCCTTTTTGTGTTTTTGGCAAACACTGCTTATTCGCAGGCAACCTGCATCACCTTGATGGCCAGGCCACCACGGGAGGTTTCACGGTACTTGGAGTCCATGTCCTTGCCGGTGATATACATGGTCTCGATGACCTTGTCCAATGACACGCGCGGCTTAGAGGTGCGACGCAGGGCCATGCGGGAGGCGTTGACCGCCTTCATGGCGGCGATGGCGTTGCGTTCGATGCAGGGGACTTGCACCTGACCGGCCACCGGATCACAGGTCAGACCCAGGTTGTGCTCCATGCCGATCTCGGCGGCTTCACACACCTGTTCCGGGCTGCCACCCATCAGTTCGGTCAGGCCGGCGGCGGCCATGGAGCAGGAGACCCCCACTTCACCCTGGCAGCCCACTTCGGCGCCGGAGATGGAGGCGTTCATCTTGTAGAGCATGCCGACGGCGGCGGAGGCCAGATAGAAGCGGGTGTATTCGTCACGGCCGACCGGCTGGATGAACTTGTCGTAGTAGGCCAGCACGGCCGGTATGATGCCCGCGGCGCCGTTGGTCGGCGCGGTCACCACGCGGCCACCGGCAGCGTTCTCTTCACTCACCGCCAGGGCAAACATGTTGACCCAGTCGACGATGCTCATCGGATCGTTGGAGAGATGTTCATTGGTGGTCAGCTGACGGTAGAGCGGGGCGGCACGACGGGGTACGCGCAGCGGGCCGGCCAGGATCCCTTCGGTACGGCAGCCGCGTTCGATCCCCTCCCGCATGGTGGTCCAGATCTTGCCAAGTTTCTTGTAGATCTCTTCCGGGGTGTTGAAGCACTTCTCGTTTTCCAGCATCAGGGCGGAGATGGAGAGACCGGTCTGGCTGCAGTGGGCGAGCAGCTCTGCCGCACTCTTGAACGGATAGCTCACCGACATGTCGCCGCTGTCGGCCTTGCCGAAGTTCTCTTCGTCGACGATGAAACCGCCACCGATGGAGTAATAGGTCTTGCTGTAGATAGCCTCATCTTCGATGAAGGCGGTCAGCTTCATGCCGTTTTCGTGCAGTGGCAGCGCCTCGTCATGGAACACCATGGCGCCCTGCGGGAAGCTGACGGTATGGCAGTGCAGGCCGATCGGCAGGCGGCCGGTCTGCTCGACACGGGAGATGAATTCGGGGATGCCATCGATGTCGACGTTCTCGGGCAGGTTGCCCGCCAGACCCATGATGATAGCGGTATCGGTGTGATGACCTTTGCCGGTCCAGGAGAGCGAGCCATAGACATCGACCTGGATCCGGGTGATGTCACGGATCTTGCCGCCAGCACGCAGTTCATCCACGAACTGTTTGGCAGCTTTCATCGGGCCGACAGTGTGGGAAGAGGAGGGGCCAACACCGATTTTGAAGATATCAAAAACGCTGATCATGTAACAATTACCTCAGGATAGAAGGGGGCGCCATGCCCACTCGCAGAAACGGGATGATCCATGGGACGAGGGCGTCGTCGCCGAGGTCAATGAACCAGATAACCCTAGTGTAACGATTCAAAGCCTAAAAAAAGTTGAAATAGATCTATTTTTGTTGAATCAGAGGCGCGAGTATAAAATTTATTTTGATGCTTATCCATTTTGTTAAGCACTTGGCAAACGTTTTGCAAAAAATACCCAGCCAGGCCGGGTATTGCGGGAAAAAATGGAGTCAATTGGCTGTTTTTAACATTCTGTAATGTTAACAGCCAGGCCGCCGCGGGCTGTCTCCTTGTACTTGGTCTTCATGTCGTTGCCGGTTTCCCACATGGTTTTGATCACCTTGTCCAGCGACACCTTGTGTTCACCTGTGCCACGCAGAGCGAGGCGGGCGGCATTGATGGCCTTGACTGCGCCCATGGCGTTGCGTTCTATGCAGGGCACCTGCACCAGCCCTCCTACCGGATCGCAGGTGAGACCCAGGTTGTGTTCCATGCCGATCTCTGCGGCGTTTTCGACGATGGCGGGGCTGCCGCCCAGGATCTCGGTCAGGGCACCGGCGGCCATGGAGCAGGCGACGCCCACTTCTCCCTGACAGCCCACTTCGGCTCCCGACAGCGAGGCGTTTTTCTTGTACAGGATGCCGATGGCGGCGGCGGTGAGGAAGTAGCTCAGCAGCAGCTCGTCATCCACCTTGCGCACAAAGCGATCGTAGTAGTGCAACACGGCGGGAATGATGCCGGCGGCGCCATTGGTAGGGGCTGTGACCACACGGCCACCGGCGGCGTTCTCCTCGTTGACGGCCAGCGCAAACAAGTCCACCCACTCGATCACCATCAGGGGATCCTTGTTGAAGTTGGTCTCGCAGTTGAGCTGGCGATGGAGGGCCGGGGCCCGGCGCTTCACTTTGAGGCCGCCCGGCAACACCCCTTCGCTGCGACAGCCGCGTTCGACACAGGCCTGCATCGCCTGCCAGATCTTGCGCAGACCGGCTTTGATTTCCTCTTCGCTCCGAAATACCTTCTCGTTGGCCAGCATCAGACCCGAGATGGAGAGACCGCTCTCCTGGCAATGGGCCAGCAGCTGGGCGCCGCTCTCGAACGGGTAGGGGACTGGGTGGGCTGCATCGAAGCGGGCTGCCTCTTCCTTGGCGTTGGCAAAATGGCTCTCCTCTATGATGAAGCCACCGCCGATGGAGTAGTAGGTCTGCTCAAGCAGCAGGGCCTTGCCTGCAAATGCGCGCAGCGTCATGCCGTTGGAGTGAGAGGCCAGGGTCTTGCGGCGATTGAAGATGATGGCACCGACCCGGGCGAACTGGCATGGCTGCTCACCCGCCAGCAGCAAGGACTGGCTGCGATCCACTTCGCTCAGGAAGGCAGGAATGGCTTCGATATCCACCGATTCCGGTTCAAAGCCAGCCAACCCCAGAATGATGGCCTTGCCTGTGCCGTGACCCTTGCCGGTCTGGCCGAGAGATCCGTAGCACTCTACTTCCACCCGTTCTGTGCCAGGCAGCAGACCCTGCTGCTTGAGCGCGTTAACAAAGGCGTAAGAGGCCCGCATCGGCCCCACCGTATGGGAAGAAGAAGGGCCGATCCCGATGGAAAACAGGTCGAAGACACTGATCATGACACCACTCCGATTATGGGTTTCGTCTAAACATTGTAAATTTTTTGTAGTCGATGGAAAGCGGGGAAGCTGAGGCGTGTGATGGCGGCATACAAATGAGTGGCTGGCAGCGGGCAAAGAAGGTTGGAATGAGCGCACTGACATCAAAGAGAAGGAGCGAGACCCGGGCCCGCTCCTTTGCACTGTTCAGTCAATCATCTGCATTCGGTCACTCAGTCGAGGAACTCGCACAGATAGGCGGTGGGCGTTTTCACTTCCAGCTTGAAAGAGGAGTGGCCGGCCACCTCGAAGGATTGGCCCTGACTGTAGGTGTGCCATTCGTCCTCATCGGCCAGCTGTATGGTGAGAGCACCCTTGACCACAGTCATCCGCTCGGGTGCGGCGGTATTGAACTGGTAGTCACCGGCTTCCATCACACCAACCGTCGCTTTGTCACCTTTTTGCTCGAAACCGATGGATTTTACATTTCCGTCAAAATATTCGTTAACTTTCAGCATGTTTTCATCCCTGTATGCACGTTTGCCCAGCAAAAATAGCACAATGTTTTGCCAGTTGTCATGAATAAAGCTGGAAAAATCGTCATGTTCCTTTTGAATCTTCACTTTGTCGCAAAGTTATCAATAAGTTCCGTTAACGATTTGTCGATTTAAAACAGCAGATAAATATGAGATAAAACGCGCGCTCAGGGGAATGAACAGGTGTTTTTACCCTGTCTGGTTAATTGCACTGGGAAAGTGTGAATTTTTGCTAATTAAAGGAACATTCTGTGTTAACAAAAGGACTCATTAAGAACATTGGCTTCCAGGTTGTGGTTGCCATGGTGCTGGGCGCACTGGTGGGGGCGTTCATGGGTGAACAAGCCAGCATCTTTGCACCGCTCGGTACCCTCTTTATCCAGCTGATCAAGATGCTGGTGATCCCGCTGGTGGCAGTTGCCATCCTGTCGGGGGCGGCCAATCTGGGCGCGAGCCCGGCTGCGGGCAAGATAGGCGTCACCACTCTGGTCTTCTTCCTCGGCACATCGGCACTGGCCGTGCTGCTGGCGCTGGTGATGGGACAAATCTTCAAACCGGGTGTCGGCGTCGAATTTGGCTCCATGGCCTCCATGTTCACCGGTGACTACGCCGACAAGGGCGCCCTGCCGGATGCGGTATCTACCCTGCTTGGCATGATCCCGACCAACGTCTTCCAGTCATTGAACGAAGCCAACATACTGCAGATCCTGGTGTTCTGCATGTTCCTTGGCATCGCGTTGGCCAAGCAGCCACGCGAGCGAGCCAAACCGCTGGTTGACGGGCTCAACACCCTGGTGGACGCCTTCGTCTGGATGATCAACAAGGTGATGCTGATTGCACCGCTCGGTGTGTTCGGCCTGATGGCCGAGGCCATAGGGACTTACGGCTTTGACGTGCTGACTCTGGTGCTCAAGTTGTTCGTGGTCTATGTGGCTGCCATCCTGATCTTCGGATTCGTGGTCTACCCGCTGCTCATCGTACTGTTCTCCAACACACCGGTACGCAAGTACTTCTCCGCCATGAAGAAGCCGCAGATCGTGGCCTTCTCCACCGCCTCTTCCATGGCGACTCTGCCGGTCAACATGGAAACGTGCGAACACGATCTGAAGGTGACCAACGCCACGGCTTCCTTTGTGCTGCCGCTCGGTGCCACCATCAATATGAGTGGCAATGCCATCTATTACGGTCTGGTCGCCATCTTCTTTGCTCAGGTTTACAACATAGATCTCTCCATGGGTGCCTGGGCTGCCATCATAGTGACGTCTACCCTGGGGGCGATTGGTCAGGCCGGTGTGCCTGGTCCGAGCTTCCTGGTGGTGGCTGTGTTGCTGGCCGCCGGTATCCCCATCGAGGGGCTACCGCTGTTGTTCGCACTGGATCGTCTGTTCGACATGATCCGTACCGCGCTGAATATCACAGGGGATGCGGCCTGCGCCGTCATCGTCGACCGTTATAGCCCGGATTACGATCCGGATCGCTGGTCAAAATAACAGGTACACAAACGAGTCAATGACAAAGGGGCCTGCCGGCCCCTTTTTTATGGTGTCTCACCCGTGTTTCGCTGCAACTGGGCCAGCGCCTGCTGGCAGCGCTGCTCGGCGGCGTCGAGCTCCAGCAACACCATCTTGATGTCTTCCAGCTGCTGTTGCAGTGTTTCCCGCTTGTCGGCCACCAGTCCCAGCATGGTTTGCAGCTGGGTACGGCTGCTCTTGTCTGCATCATAGAGATCGAACAGATCCCGGATATCCGCCAGGCTGAAGCCCAGACGCTTGCCGCGCAGGGTCAGTTTGAGGCGAACTCTGTCCTGCTTGCTGTAAATCCGGGTCTGTCCCTGGCGGGCAGGATTCAACAGTCCCTGATCTTCATAAAAACGAATACTTCGGGTCGTAACATCAAATTCACGGGCCAGTTCACTGATGCTGTAGGTCCGTGAGTCATCCTTGGTTCGGTTCATGGCGCTATCTTGACTGTCATTTTGTTGTCAATGCAGGCTGGCACCTTACCCAAACGTCAACTGCCCCGCAAGTCTTGTTCCAGAAGCGGGAGCAGCATATGTTATGTCCATGTAACAAGGAGAGTGCAATTGATGGATATTGTGATTGTTGCGGCCAAGCGTACCCCCATGGGGGCCTTCCAGGGAGCCTTGGCCAACCTGACTGCCCCCGAGCTTGGCGCTTGCGCCATTGCTGCCGCCATAGCACAAGCCGGGCTCAAGGGGGAGCAGATCGATGAAGCCTACATGGGCAATGTGCTCAGTGCCGGGGTGGGGCAGGCACCCGCCCGTCAGGCTGTGTTGAAGGCAGGTTTGCCGGAGAGTGTGCCATGCACCACTGTCAACAAGGTGTGTGGTTCCGGCATGAAGGCGGTGATGCTGGCGGCAGACAGCTTGCGTCTGGGTGACACCGACATAGTGATCGCCGGTGGCATGGAGAGCATGAGCCGGGCGCCTTACCTGCTCGACAAGGCGCGCAGCGGTTTTCGCATGGGGCATCAGAGCGTGCTGGATCATATGTTCCTCGATGGCTTGCAGGATGCTTACGAAGGCCAGTTGATGGGGCATTATGCCCAGTTGAGTGCGGATCGCGCCGGTCTGGCCCGCTCCGACATGGACGCTTTTGCCATCGCTTCCCTGACGCGTGCGCTGGCTGCCCAGCAGAGCGGTGCTTTCAAGGCCGAGCTGGCCCAGGTTACTGTCGGTGACACCCTGCTGCTCGCCGAGGATGAGCAGCCTGCCAAGGCCAGGCCCGACAAGATCCCTCATCTGAAACCGGCATTCAGCAAGCAGGGCACCATAACGGCTGCCAATGCCAGCTCCATCTCGGACGGAGCGGCGGCGCTCATCCTGATGCGAGCCGAGACGGCGGCGCAGCTGGGCCTGCCTGTGCTGGCCATGGCGGGTTGCAACCTGCCTCATGACAAGGTGAACGTGAACGGCGGGGCCTGCGCACTGGGGCATCCACTGGGGGCGAGTGGTGCCCGTATTCTGGTTACGCTCATTCATGCACTGCATGCGCGCAGTCTGAAACGGGGTGTGGCAAGCCTGTGTATCGGTGGAGGGGAGGCGACTGCCGTCGCCATCGAGTTGAGCTAATCTGTTTCCGCCATGGCCTGGAATTGCTGATTGACCCAGGCGGTGGCGGCCAGATAGAGCTGGCTGACCTTCTCTTCATTGAGCCCGAGTCGGGCCGTTCTGGCGGTAATGCGCTGCCAGTTCGCACTCTCATAATCTTCACAAAACGAGAGATAGAAACCCAGGTTGCCCTTGCGTTCCAGCAGGGCGACCCGGATCTCCTCGATCAGGGGGATAGTGCCGAGCAGCCTGTCCATCGGCTGCTCCATCAAGACATCCAGCAAAGAGAACAGACCCGTGATAAAGGCTTGCTGCGCCTCCTGGGTGGGGGCATGGGTGTGCGCCAGCAGCTCGCAAAAGCGGGCCCGGATCATGGACATCTGATAGAGCTCGGCACTCTTGCCATGGCCCGCGCTGGTGGCGGCGACCAGGGTCACGAAGCGCTTGAGCTGGGTGTGACCCAGATAAACGGCCGCCTGGCGAAACGAGGAGATGGGGTTGGCGTGGCTCTTCAGGTGATTGACGTAACGCAACAGCTTGAGGGATAGCGAGATATCCTGACTCAGCAGCTTTTCGATACGATTGAGATCCGGCTCCTCCTGGTTGACTACATTGAGCAGTTGCATCACCACCACCTGGGCGGGCTGCATTGTGGTCTGCCTCACCATCTCGGGCCGGCTGAAGAAGAACCCCTGGAACAGATCGATACCGAGCCGCTTCACTCGTTCAAACTCCGCCTTGTCTTCAACTTTCTCCGCCAGATAAGTGAGCTTGAGATGCTGGTGTTGCTGGATGAACACCTTGATCCGCAACAGCGAGGTGGCGCGCAGATCGAACTTGATGATGTGAATATAGGGCAGGAAGCGCTCCCATTCGTCCGACATGGTGAAGTCGTCCAGCGCCAGTTGATAACCAAGCTCATGCAACTGCTGCACTTTGGCCAGCAAGGCATCGTCAGGATCTGCATCTTCCAGGATTTCGATGACGACCTTCTCTTGTGGCAGACATTCCGCCAGCCCTTCCAGCAGCAGGGAGTGGGGAAAGTTGATAAAGCAGGGGCGCCCGCCAAGCAACTGATCGATGTTCTGTTGCAAAAACTGCTCGACCACCAGTCTGGCCGTGGCCTGCTGGGAGGAGATCACCGGAAACACATTATCCAGACTGTCGCGAAACAGCAGCTCATAGGCATAGGTGTTCAATTCCCGATCCAGAATGGGCTGCCTTGCTACGTATGAATACATGCATCTCTCCAGCGTGAGTACTGGATTGATTTTATTGTGAAGATGAGCACTATGCCAGCGCTGCGGGACCGGAAACAGTCAATAACTGGCATAGTGCTTGAATGGGAGGGGACCGGGGTTGGAAGAGCCGGTTAGAAGAGATAGTTCAGCTGCAGGCCAGCCAGCCAGGCATCCCCTTCCGAGGTGCCCTGGAAGGTAGAGGTGGTTTGCGGGATCCCTGGCTTGAGCTCCATGGTCTCGGACACATCCACTTTCTTGCCGTCGATCAGCGTCAGGCCCAGATCCAGCGAGAGGTTGCGATCAACCTGATAGCCCACACCGGCGCTGTACCAGACCCGGTCCGAGTCAGGGATGGAGATGGTGCGGCGATCGGCCGGGACCGGGCTGCGATCATAGGCAATACCTGAGCGCAGTTGCCATTGTGGTGCCAGCTGATAGGTCAGGCCCAGCGCATAGCGCCAGCTGTCTTCCCAGTGCTCATCCTTGATGTGCATGATACCGTGATTGTCGAGCTCGGATTCGAGCTGCACGAATTTGCTCCAGTTGGTCCAGTTGATGCTTGAGTGCAGCGCCAGGGTCGGGGTCAACTGATGGAACAGAGCCAGCTCGGCCGTGGCGGGCAGGGGCAGATCCAGGCTGCCGGTGTCGGTAAACGCCTGACCATTTTGCTCGATGCCGATGGCATCGCCGGAGAGTGTCAGGGTCACATCATGCCGGTAGGAGAGACCCAGGCGGGTTGTTTCTGACAGCTCCAGCAAAGTGCCAAGGTGCCAGCCCATGGCCCAGCCATCCCCTTTCAGGTGTTTGGCTATCTTGTTGTTGGAAGGGAAGGTGCCACCCACTTCTCCCTCACCCTGAATGGCGGAAAGGCCGCCGCCGACAGACCACATCTGATTGATGCGATAGGCCAGCGAAGCACTCAAATCCAGGGTCTTGATGTCCGAGATATTGCCGAAGTGACCGGCATTGTAGTTATCCGGCATCTCGACGCCGAGGCCGTAGTAGGAGGTGGCTGCCAGCCCCAGTCGCCACTGTTCATTGAGCGGCACTATCAGATAAGCGTTCGGGACCCAGGCATCGCCAGCAATATCGTGGGCTGCGGCATCCAGATTGACCGGTCCCATGGCGGTAGGCACCCGGGTGGTCCCCTCTATGTTGACGTCGGGGCGGACATAGATGAAACCACCAGAAAATGCCACTGTATCGAAACGGGTCATGGCGGCCGCATTGCGGGAGAGCACGCTGGCGTTGTCAGCGATGGCTGCCTCGCCTGCGAAGGCGCGGCCCATGCCGGTAGCGGATTGTTCGGCCAGCTGGAAACCTGCTCCCTGGGCCTGGCTTGACAGTACCAGCAGGGCGACAAGAGATGGCTTCATAAAGGAGTGCATTGCGTTGTCCTTGAAAATGAACGCTGGGTTCAATCGGTCTTATGGTCGGGTGCAGGATTTTATATGGTATGACCAGCAAGGCAACGGGCTCAGCCCTGTGGGGTGTAAAACAAGATTAAATGCTGAGAAGTAGGGGGCTAATGGCTTGATAAAAAAGGAAATGTGAACAGGTGTTTGCTACAGCTGTACGCTGAAAACAGGATATTGAATAAAAAAAGAGCGCCCGTAGGCGCTCTTTTGGTTCTGCAGATAATCAGAATTTCATGTTGAACTGAGCGGAGGCCAGAAAGGCATTACCGTGAGAGGTGCCTTTCCAACGGAGTACATCGTCGTGGCTCCGCAGGCCTTCGTTCACGTCCACTTCTTTGCCATCCAGATAGGCCATGCCGAAATCGACACTCATGTCCTTGTCGATGTTGTAGGTGGCACCAGCGCTATACCAGACGCGGTCGGAGTCCGGAATGCTCAGGCTGCGATATTCTGGCTCGATGGGGCTGTTGTCATAGGCGAAACCGATACGAGCTTCCCAGGACGGGCTGATGTACCAGGTGCCGCCCAATGCGTAGCGGGTGGAGTCCTTAAACTTCTCAGGTTTATTGAGGCATACACCCGGTTGACCGGGCATATTACATCCTGAACTCGTTGCTTTCAGCTCCTGGAAGGCGCTCCAGTCAGTCCAGTTGACGGAGTAGTGCACGGCGAACTGCTGATTCAGGCGGTGGTAACCGGCGAACTCGGCCTGGGCCGGCAGATCCAGTTTCAGGTTGCCATCGACGGTTTGGAAATTAGAGGTACTACCCTTGAAGTCGCCGTCAAAGCTCAAATCCACCTGGGAGCGATAGGTAAGAGCGAAACGATGATCCTCGTTTACTTCGTACAGGGTGCCGACGTTCCAGCCAAAGCCCCATGTATCGCCCTTTAGGTGCGCGATTGCGGTGTCGCTATTAAGAGGGGGACTGATTGCGAGAGCACCGGCATAGCGGTTTAGCTCAGCCTTGGCGTAGACAGCGTTGATGCCGGCACCGACGCTGAAGTTTGAGTTGATGCGATAGGCGATATTCGGGTTGATGTTGAAGGTCAGCAGCTCGGTATCACCGGCACCGGCACCGGCTGCGAAGTTCTTGGAGTACTCGGTCGCCAGACCATAGTTGGAGAACATGCCGATGCCCCAAGCCCACTGATCGTTCAGCGGCTGGATAAAGTAGCTGGCCGGTACGAAGGCGTCGGGGGCGATATCGCTCTCGCTGGCGGGTCTCTTTGTTGGGCCAGTATAGAGCTCACCTGACACGTCTACGTCGGGCTTGATATAAGTACCGGAAACGGAGAGTGCCATCTTGTCAAAACGGGTCATGGCTGCCGGGTTGCGTGACAACACGGAGGCGTTGTCGGCAATGGCGGCTTCCCCTGCATACGTACGACCCAGACCGGAGGCCGAGTGTTCGTTCAATTGGAACGCGGCAGCGAAGGTTTGGGTACTGGCCAGAGTAACGGCGGCCGCGATCAGGCTTTTTTTGAAAAAGGCAGTTGTCATAGTGTTCTCTCTTGTAGGCAGATTTTCTGTCAGCATCAGGGCTTTTTTGCCACCGTATACGACAAGATCTGTTGTTATTTCAGCTTCTTCCCATTCAATTCTGGCGTGATTCTATGGATCTGGTAGGAGGTAAGAAATCAGACCAGTGACAGCAGAATACATAAAAGTGTCTATTGTGTTAATCATTTGTTTTAACTTGGCATTTAAACAGTCTCTTTTGCCAGTTATTGAGTAAAAATTGAACGTTGATGCTGATCTGCATCACAAAAATAATTTTGGCTATTTGTGGTGATTGGGCGCTAATGGGTGAGGATTGTGGCGTTAAAGGAGAAGAACAAGCAGACAACCGGATTGTCTGCTCGTATAACGGACACGACGCCGCCTGAGTCGGGATCGCGTTAAACCCGGTTAAATCGACCAGTGCAAACGGGACGCCAGTTCCTGCGCCACCGGGTTCAGTGACTCCTGCATATCCCCGATCAACACCATGTTGGCTCCCTTGAGCGGCACTATCTCTCCCTTGAGCTGGCCATCATCGAAGTTAGGCTCAAGGGTCAGTGGCACATGCTTGGGTACCAGAAACAGGGTGACAGGCCCCATCTTGCCCTGGATCACCATGTGCAGCGCCGGCCCCTGGTAGAAAGCACAGTGATTGACATAGGTTACTTTCATGCCGTCCATGCCCATCAGGGTGGCGCCATATTTTTCCATCTTGGCGTTGATGGTACGCAGGCTTACCTTCTCATCCACATCCTTGATGAAGGGCTCCTCCCCATAGACGTGAGCCATGGCGACCTGACCGAGGGAAAGCTCTCCCGGTGTTGTCAGTGGCCAGCTTAACCAGCGGGTACTCATGCCAAGCAGGAAGGCGACCGACGCGGCTATGGCCAGCATACGCCAGCTGGTGCGTGGGCGAGATGGCAGCGGGACAACCGTTTCTGGCTCTGCCTCCAGCGCCTGCCTGAGCAAAATACGCTCGGCCAACCCTGCCGGCACCTCGACCTCCATGGCCTGATGCAGGTGACGATCCAGCTGCTTCATGTCGTCCATGTGCTTGCGATTGGTAGGGGAAGCCTGCGCCGCTTCGAGAAACTCGGGAGTCTGTTCCAGTGGATGGGTGATGGCTCGACGGCGAAATTCCAGCTCATCCATGGGTATGTCCTCTTTGTTGTGTCTTTGACTCCATGGCCTCTTTGATCTGGTTGCGGGCCCGAAACAGGCGAGTCATGACGGTATTTTTGTTCAACCCCAGCTGCGTCGCTATCTCGTCGCCGCTGAATCCCCCCAGCACCTGCAGCAGCAAGGGTTCCTGATATTCGGCGGGCAGACGGGCGATATGGCGTCTAAGCCATTCGTGCTCCATCTCCTGCTCGCTGTGCAAGGCATCCGGATCGCTCTGGGGATGCTCGTCGAGATCGATGAGATCAAATTGCCTGCGCTCGAAACGACGGGCATTTTCCCGCCGCAATATGGTGATGAGCCAGGCCTTGGCGGCTTTGTCATCGACCAGAGTATCAATGGCCTTCCAGGCGCGCAGGAAGGTCTCTTGCACCAGATCTTCCGCCACCTGGGGATCCCGGCACAGCCAGTAGGCGTAGCGGTAGATGTCCCCGTGCAGGGCATGCACCAGAGCCTCGTATTTGGTTTGTTTGTCTGCCATGCCTTCATAGACCGGAGAAGCCGTTGGATCCTTTCCGACCGTGGCACCTTTTTTTCTGAAAAAACCTAACGCCATCGCTGGGCTTCCTTTTAAATGGGGGATCCTGAGGGATCAGTGGCCTCGTCGTGCCAGCTGCCAGCTGCCTGAGGCCATAGGCTATCGCAAATGTCTCGTACGCGCACAGCGGGCCGGCGAGCCCTTGCCAACAAGCCAGGTTGTCAAGTGAAGTCCCATGGGCGGTGAAACAGGCCCGTTCCAGCGCGGCAAGTCTGGCTGCCAGGTGGGGATCCTGGCGACAGGGCAGGGTGGTGAGGTGGGCATGACGCCGGTGCCAGCGCAGACCGGCCCACTTTAGCAGAGCCTGTCTGGCATGGTTTGCATCTGCGCGCTGCAGTGTTTGTTGCAAGCGGTAGAAGGCGTGCCAACGTGGCCACCCTTGCCAGAGTGCGCGCAGCAGCAGAGCCCAGATAACCCAGTAGAGGCTCTCATCACTGGGGCCAACAGGTCCGCGCTCTGCAGGCGTGGTCTCATCCATGTGCACCGATATGGCAGGTAGCCGAGCATGTTCGATGCGCCCGTTTTGAGTGTTGAACCAGGGCACTTCTATGGCTGGCAACAGATAGTCGCCAGGCTCGGTGGCAGTGAGGGCCTGACGCCACTGGCGCTCGAAACGCAGCGCCCCTTTGGCCAGAAAACGCTCCTGTTGTTGCTCTCCGTCCGGTTTTGCCTGCATGCCAGCAGGCATATTCGCAGAGATCCCCGCCAGTTGGGACAAGGCTCGCGTGCCATCACCCCCTTCCATTATCAGCGTCAGCGTGCGGATCACCGGCTCACCGGCCTTGGCGCCCGAAGCCGGACTCAGCTGCTGACTCAGGGTCAGTTGGCTTGCCACGGGTTGCACCGGCGCCTTGTCAATCTTCACAAACAGGGTAGCGGCTCTGGCCGAGAGGGGGTCGCTGGTGCCGTTATCCTGCGGCAAACGGCCCTGAAAACGCGGCGAGGCCAGTGGGTGAAGTCCGGGGGCTCGGGCCTGCAACAGCCAGCTGCGGGTCAGCCTACCCGGCAATCCCGGTCCTGCCGGGGCTTGCCATTGATCATCCCCGAGTCGACGTATGGTAAAAGCGTCACTGTCGGGTTCGGTGAGATTGGGGGCCTCCATGTTGGCTGGCAACCAGAGGCTGAGCTCATAGATGAAGGGCTGACCGGGATAGAGGGGCCCCTGATGCAGCACCCTGGCCTGCAATTCGATGGGAGAGAGGGCTGCTTGGCTGGGTGCGGATACAAGAGTCCCGGTCTGGCTGCGTTGTGGCAACGGTACCTCAGGTGTCTGTTCCGATCCCAGTGACAGTGCGGGAACAATATGGGGACCGTCATCCAGGGTATGCAGCGGGATCTGCCAGCGGGTCAGGCTGTGGACCGGCGTTGTGACCCGGCTGATGGTCACCTTGCCCACCGCGAACTGGCGCAGCAGGGGGGTGATGATGAGCTCGTTGCTCTGACGCTCCCCGTCCGCTTCTATGATAAGCAACCAGTCGCGGCTGTCGGCACCCGGCAGCAGCTCGGTCCGTGGCGGCGCTGCCAGCACTGGGTGTGCAAACAGCCAGAGCAGCAGCCAGCAAGGGAGCAAGAAGCGAATAAGAGGCGCGCTCTTTACCAAGGCTCTTCTCCTTTGTACTCCTGGCCCCATTCTGTCTTGAGCAACTGACGGCGCTGAGCCTCTTTGCGCAGCCGCTGCTCCAGCAGCAACACTGGTGGCGAGGGGGGGAGCTGGCTGTCTGGCGAGGCCGCTTGCTCGGGAGCGTCTATGGGGTCGGGATCCTGCGCCTGTGGGGTCGCTTGCGGTGGCTGAGCCCGCAGCAGCGCAAGGTTGTAGCGTGCATCCTCGTGATTGGGCTCCTTCGCCAACGCAGCCAGATAGGCTTGCTCGGCAGCGACAAGGTTACCGAGTTGCACCAGTGCGTTGCCCCGGTTGTAGTGAGCAGTGGCACTGGTTGCACTCGCATAGGCGGCGGCGGCCTGGGCATAGTCGCCGGCTCTGTACCAGGCATTACCACGCCAGAGCGGATCTTTGAAGTCGCGTGCCGCAGCCAGATAGCGTCCCTGCTGATAGGCTTGCCAAGCTTGGCTCTCCTGTACTGATAAAGATGAGGTGGGAGCGGCCTGCAAGGGCTGCGGGTTGAGGATCCCGAATCCGGTCCCCAGCAACAGCAGCCAGAGTGTGCCGACGCGGGCCAGCAGAGCCAATGGCAGCAGGGGCAGCAGCAACCAGGGGCCGAGATCCTGCGACTGATTGGCCGTCAATGTCTGGGTCATGGGGAGCGGGGCAAAGCGTGGAAGCCCCGCCTGCAACCACTGCAACTGGCCACCCAGCTCGCGGACAAGCTGTTGCATGATCGTCACATCGGGGGCTGGCAGCTCGCGGCCGAGCGCTGCACCAAAGCCCTGCACTTCGCCGGAGACGGGGGGCAACCGGCTGGCTTTGCCGCCGCTGGCGAGCAATATATCCAGGCGTGGCGCTGCACCTTCATGGCAAAACAGCTCGCCCTGGCAGGGCCAGAGTGCGCGGATCCGGTCAGCCTGTCTTGCCGAGAGGCCGTCGCTGATCAGCAGCAGTCGTGCACGCTGGCCTGGGGCGATCTGGCTGAGGGCCAGCGCCACGGCGCGCTCGGGGGCGCTCCCCTGTTTGGGCATGATGGCCGGACGCAGGTCGGGCAACAGCAGCGCTATGGCCTGATGATCCCGGGTGGCAGGCATGGCGAGGTAGGCATCACCGGCAAACAGAATAAGGGCGATGGGGCGCCCCTCTTTGTTCGGGAGGGCCTCGGCCAGCATATCTTGCAGCAGCAGGCGCACCCGGGTTGCCCGGTCCGGCAGCAGATCGGTGGCCAGCATGGAGCGGGATAGATCCAGCAACCAGATGTCGAGGGCGGGGGATGCAATGGACTGGCTCTGCTGGCGCAGGGCGGGGCCACTCAAAGCCAGTATGACGGGCAGACAGGCCAGCCAGAGCCAGGGATGGGGGTGGTGGTGTCCCGGCAGCAGGTAGGCCTGCATGGCGGGGGCGAGCAGAGGAGCCTGTTTGCGACGACGCCAGCCCTGCCACAACCAGGGCAAGAGGGCCAGCAGCCAGAGCGGGCGTAGCAGTATCAGCTCCATGATAGCCATCCGGGGCCATGGCGATCAATCATGGGCGTCTCCCCGTTGCAGTTGGGGGCGCAAGCGCAGCAGGCGGGGCCAGTGCAGACGGTCAGGCCACATCAGCAACAGCCAGGCGAGTGCCAGGGGCCAGGGATAGAGCTCCCGGTTCGGCAGATAGCGGGTCCGGGCCGTAGCGGCAGGCTCCAGGGTATCCAGGGTCTGGTTGATGGCATCGAGATCGCCCTGGGTCCTGGCACGGAAATAGCGGCCCTGACCCACCTTGGCCAGCTGTTGCAGCAGGGCCTCGTCCAGCTCTGCGCTAGGGTCGCTTTGTGCCGGTTGCAGCGCTTCGACGAAGGTATCGGGGTCGGCACCCACCCCCAGGGTGTAGAGGGTCATGCCGCTGGCGGCAGCCCGCCGGGCCTCACTCAGGGGATCGGCGCTGCCCGCTGTGTTGCGGCCATCTGTGACCAGCAGCAGGGCAGTGGGGCGTTTGGGATCTGCATGCTGGCGAGCCAGCAGTATGGCTTCTCCCAGCGCAGTGGTGCGGCCAACCAGATCAAAATCGAGCTCACGGGTCAAGGTCAGCAGGGCCTTGGTCTCCTGGGTCAGGGGGGAGAGCAGGTAAGCGTGATCGGCGAAGACAACGAGGGCGATGCGATCGCCGGGGCGGGTTTCGATCAGTCGGCTTATCTGCTGGCGCACAGCGCTGAGCCTGTCCCGCTGCTCCCCCTCATCCAGCATGTCCTGGGTGCGCATGCTGTCGGAAAGGTCTACCGCCAAAATGAGATCCCGGCTGCTCTGGTAAGTGACCAGGGGGGGCTCCTGCCATTGAGGACGGCACAGGGCCAGCACCAGGGCGCACCAGCACAGCGTCATCCGCCAGAGTGGCTGGCCGGCATGGGGCCGCAGCAGGGGAAAGCCGTCGTGCAACAGCAGGGTTCGGTTTTGTTTGTCAGCAGAGAGCGGCGGCAGGCCGAAGCGCACCAGCAATGGCAGCACCAACGCCAGCGCAAACCAGGGCCAGGCGAGGATCATGATGGCCTCCGGTCACGCAGGTGTCTGCGGCCCTGTTGCCAGCGGCTGAGCAATGCGGCCATCCCGGATGGCAGCCAGATGCAGGCTCGCCCCCAACTCAGGTAGGCGCAGTGCAGTGACTTGAGTTGCCTGGCGTTTGGGCAAATTCACAGAAGCAGCAGCCCCCTTTGCTGTCCAGAAACGCGAGCCAGGCATCCCCTTTCAAGGTACGCACCTCGGGCCAGCGGCGCAGGGCTGCCTCGCGCAGCACGGTTTGCAATCGGGGCACCAGATCCGGCGCCTCCCAGTCAATTTGTCGCTGCCAGCGGCGATAGCGTCCAAGGTTTATCAGCGTCATGCCGATCAGCACGGCAATTAGAAGCGTGATCAGCAGCCCCCACCAGCCCTGAATACGGGGATCTGATGCTGCGACCAGCATGGGGCCCGGGTGTATGTCACGCAGTTGCGCCGCCAGAGGAGAGAGGGGCGAGATTGTGGCCACGGCAGTGGATGCGCTAGCGAGCAACATGCTTAAAACAGACGACATGCGCCCTCCTGCCACTGCTGTTGCAGCGACTGGCCGTTGTCGAGCCGGTAGAGGCGTTGTACCAGCGGCAGTAATTGCTGGTGGCACTGGCGGGCCAGACGTTCGGCAGCCAGCTGGTAGCGATGAGCAAAGCCAGGCTCAGTGGCATCGAGCCAGCCGTTCTGTCTGCCTGCCTGCACGGCCAGCCGTCCCTGGCTTGGCAGGCTCGCCTCCAGCGGATCCCGGATCTGCCAGCAGTGGATGTCGTGGCGCCGCCCGAGCAGTTGCAACTGCTGGCTGAGCGACTCATCGCAGGGCTGGTGGTCGGTGATCAGTGTCAATCTGGCGCCGTGAGGCAGGCTGAGTCGCGCCAGCGTCCGGGCCAGGGATTGGGATTGCAACGGCGTGCGATCCAGCCCCTCGTCATAGTGATGGCAAAGCGCTTCCAGCAAGGGCACCAGAGAGCCCCGCTGGGGGTGGATATGAAGCTCGGCGCCGTGGCAGATCAGGGTGTTGGCCTGTTTCTCTCCCTGCCACAGCAGGGCTGCGGCCAGCTCACATCCCAGCCGGGCCTTGAGTTGTATTCGTGAGCCAAAGTACATGGCAGGTGAGAGATCAATCAGCAGCCAGTGGGCCTGATCTTGCTCCTCGCTGTAGAGTCGGGTGTAGGGGCGACCGAGCCGGGCTGTGACCCGCCAGTCGATGTGACGCACCTCATCCCCCGCCTGATAGGCGCGCAGCTCGCGAAAGGTGAGCCCCGGCATGCGGCCAAGTCTGCCCTGCTGGGCCGGTTGGACGCGAGCCCTCGGCCCCTGTCTCGCCCACAGCCTGATGGCCAGCAACTGGGCCAGGGTGAGGGCAATATCGGGGTGTGCGCGGGGCTCGTCAGGTCTGGTCATGGGCATGGGGTTGCTAGGGGCATGGTATCGCGTCCAGTAGCCGGGCTATCAGGGTGTCGTTATCAAGATTGTCGGCCAGTGCCTGATAACTGGGAATAAGACGGTGGCGCAGTATGGCGGGGGCCAGTTGCTGTATGTCCTCCGGCAGCACGAAATCCCGTCCGGCGAGCCAGGCCTGGGCGCGGGCGGCGCGGGCCAGGCCTATGCTGGCCCTGGGGCTGGCACCGACGGCGATGAAGGGTTCAAGCTCGGGGCACAGGCCGCTACCCGGGCGGGTGGCGCACACCAGTTGCACCAGATAGTGCTCGAGCCGCACCTGCATCAGTACCTCTTGAACGCCGGTGCGGGCTGCCAGTAGATCGGCCTGACTCAGGGTCACTGGCGGGGGGGCTAGTTGCTCGCCCCGGGCGTTGAGCTGCAAGATGGCGAGCTCCATGGCGGGGCTCGGGTAATCCACCATCAATTTAAGCAAGAAGCGGTCGAGCTGGGCCTCCGGCAACGGATAGGTCCCCTCCTGTTCGATGGGGTTCTGGGTCGCTGCGACCATGAACAGCGGCGGCAGGCGCCAGCTCTTCTTGCCTACCGTTATCTGGTGCTCGGCCATCGCCTCCAGCAACGCGGATTGCACCTTGGCGGGAGCCCGGTTGATTTCATCGGCCAGCACCAGGTGATTGAACAGGGGGCCGGGCTGGAACACGAAGCTGGCATCTTGCGGGTGAAACACCTCGCTGCCGGTGAGATCGGCAGGCAGCAGATCGGGGGTAAACTGGATACGGGCGAAGCGCCCCTCCACCGCACTGGCCAGCGCCTTGACGGCGCGGGTTTTGGCAAGACCGGGCGCCCCCTCGATTAACACATGTCCTTCACATAGCAGGGCGATCAGCAGCCCCTCGATGAGGGCGCCCTGTCCCAGGATCTGGCTTGCCAGATAGTCTCTCAGTTGTCTGAACTCGGCCGCTGCCATGGGATGAACCCGTTGTTTTTATGGACGTTGTTCTTTTTATACTCCAGTTGTTCCAAGAGGGCGAGGGAGGGGGCCAAGATGACGGCAATTTAGTTTCAATCAGCCGTATGAAATTTGTGAGTGGATTGTTAAGATGTGGCCCAATGAGGTCAGACCTCTGCCTTTTAACCCAAGGAGCCAGGATGAAACAGCCATTGAAACTGACGACTCGCCAGGGCGAACGGATTGCCGTCGTGGCGGGTCTGCGAACCCCTTTTGCCAAACAGGCCACCGCCTTTCACGGCGTGCCTGCGGTGGATCTTGGCAAGCTGGTGGTGAGTGAACTGCTCGCCCGTACCAGCCTCGATCCCAAGCTTATCGACCAGCTGGTGTTCGGTCAGGTGGTGCAGATGCCGGAAGCGCCCAACATAGCCCGCGAAATCGTGCTCGGTACCGGCATGAGTGTCACCACGGATGCCTATAGCGTGTCCCGTGCCTGCGCCACCAGTTTCCAGGCAGTGGCCAACGTCACTGAATCCATCATGGCCGGCACGGTCGACATCGCCATTGCCGGTGGTGCCGACTCTTCTTCCGTGCTGCCCATCGGGGTCAGCAAGAAGCTGGCCCGCGCCCTGGTGGATCTCAACAAGGCGCGCAATCTGCAGCAGCGCTTCAATATTCTGCGTGCACTGCGACTCAAGGACCTGATGCCGGTTCCCCCTGCCGTGGCTGAATACTCCACCGGCCTCTCCATGGGACAGACCGCCGAGCAGATGGCCAAGAGCCACCAGATCAGCCGCGAGGCGCAAGATGCGCTGGCCCATCGCTCCCACACCCTGGCGGCGCAAGCCTGGGCCGATGGCAAGCTGAGCGGCGAGGTGTTCACCGCCCACGTGCCCCCCTACAAGTCGCCGCTGGAGCGGGACAACAACATCCGCGAGAGCTCGGATTTGGCGAGCTACGCCAAGCTCAAACCCGTGTTTGACCGGGTGCATGGCACAGTCACTGCGGCCAACGCCACCCCGCTTACCGACGGTGCCGCCGCCGTGCTGTTGATGCGGGAAGGGCGAGCAAAAGAGCTGGGGCTGGAACCACTCGGCTATATTCGCAGCTTCGCGTTTTCCGCCATCGACGTATGGCAAGACATGCTGATGGGCCCCTCCTATGCGACGCCGCTGGCGCTGGAGCGCGCTGGCATCACACTCGCGGATCTGACCCTGATCGACATGCACGAAGCCTTTGCCGCCCAGACCCTGGCCAACCTCAAGATGTTTGCGAGCGCCGAGTTTGCCCGTGACAAGTTGGGGCGCAGCCAAGCCATCGGTGAAGTGGACATGGACAAGTTCAACGTCCTCGGTGGCTCCCTGGCCTATGGTCACCCTTTTGCCGCGACCGGTGCGCGCATGATCACCCAGACGCTTCATGAGTTGCGTCGTCGGGGTGGGGGATTGGGGCTCAATACCGCCTGTGCGGCGGGCGGGCTCGGTGTGGCCATGGTGTTGGAGGTGGAATGATGAGTGCGAAGACTTTTTCCCTGACGGTACGTCAGGATGGCATCGGTATCCTCACCATGGACGTACCGGGCGAGAGCATGAATACCCTGAAGGTCGCCTTCGTGGACGAGATCCGTGCCGTGCTGGCCGAGGTGAAAAATAACAGCGAGCTGATCGGGCTGGTGGTGGTCTCCGGCAAGAAGGACTCCTTCATCGCAGGTGCCGACATCAGCATGCTGGCGGCCTGTACCAGTGCCGAAGATGCCCAGACCCTCTCTCGCGAAGGGCAGATCATCTTCGCCGAGATCGAGTCGCTGGCTATTCCGGTGATCGCCGCCATTCACGGCCCCTGCCTCGGTGGCGGGCTGGAGCTGGCACTGGCCTGCCATGGCCGTGTGGTGACCGACCACGGCAAAACCGTGCTGGGATTGCCGGAAGTACAGCTCGGCCTGCTGCCGGGCTCTGGCGGGACCCAGCGTTTGCCGCGCCTCATTGGCGTGGCCAAGGCTCTGGATCTGATGCTGACCGGCAAGCAGGTGCGGGCCAAACAGGCCAAGAAGTTGGGGCTGGTGGACGATGTGGTGCCGCCTTCTATCCTGCTGGATGCTGCCATCAAGTTGGCCAAGCAGGGCAAACCCCGCCATCAGTTGAAACGGGATCTGCAGGGCAAGGTGCTGGAGACCAATGCGCTGGGTCGCAAGGTGCTGTTCGATCAGGCACGCAAAGGCGTCATGAGCAAAACCCGCGGCAACTATCCGGCGCCTGAGCGGATCCTGGAGGTGGTGCGCATCGGCGTGGAAGAGGGGATGCAGGCCGGTCTGGCCGCTGAATCCCGCCACTTTGGCGAGCTGGTGATGACGGCGGAATCCGCCGCCCTGCGCTCCCTCTTCTTTGCCACTACCGAGATGAAGAAAGAGGTCACCTATCAGGGGGCCGAGCCACGCAAGGTCGCCCATGCCGCCGTGCTGGGCGGGGGCCTGATGGGGGGCGGTATCGCCTTCGTCACCGCCACCAAGGCGGGGGTGCCGGTGCGGATCAAGGATGTGGCGAGCGCCGGTATTGGCAATGCCATGCGTTACAGCTACGACATTCTGGCCAAGAAGCTCAAGCGCCGTCACATTCTGCGCAGCGAGCTGGAAAAACAGATGAGCCTGCTCTCCGGCACCCTGGATTACTCCGGGTTCCATCGGGTAGACATGGTGGTGGAGGCAGTGTTTGAAGATCTCGCTCTCAAACACCAGATGGTGAAAGAGGTAGAGCACGAATGCGGTGAACACACAGTGTTTGCCTCCAACACCTCCTCCCTGCCCATCCATCAGATAGCGGCAGAAGCGGCGCACCCGGAGCGGATCGTGGGGCTGCACTATTTCAGTCCGGTGGACAAAATGCCGCTGGCCGAGATCATTCCCCACGCCGGCACCAGCGCCGAGACGGTGGCCACCACGCTGGCGTTTGCCCGTGCCCAGGGCAAGACCCCGATTGTGGTGAAAGACGAGGCCGGTTTCTACGTCAACCGCATCCTGGCGCCTTACATGAACGAGGCGGCCCGCCTTGTGCTGGAAGGGGAGCCGGTGGAGGTACTGGACAGTGCCCTGCTGGACTTCGGCTTCCCGGTCGGCCCCATTACCTTGCTCGATGAGGTGGGGATCGATGTGGGTGCCAAGATCGCCCCCATCCTCGAGAAAGAGCTGGGTGGCGAGCAGTTCCAGGCACCCAAGGCGTTCGACAAGCTGCTGCAAGACGATCGCAAGGGGCGCAAGAACGGCAAAGGTTTCTACCTCTATGGCAAGGCTGCACCACGCAATCGGCTTACCGGCAAAGAGGGCAAGAAAAAGGTCGATGAGAGCGTTTACGCCGTGCTCGGGGTCAAGCCTGCGCCCAAGCAATCCAGGATGGAAATTGCCGAGCGCTGCGTGCTGATGATGCTCAATGAAGCAGCCATGGCGCTGGACAGCGGTGTGGTAGCCTCGGCGCGAGATGGCGACATTGGTGCCATCTTCGGCATCGGTTTCCCGCCCTTCCTCGGTGGCCCGTTCCGTTACATGGACACCCTCGGCATCGACCATCTGGTGGAGCGTCTCGAGCACTACCAGAAACGCTATGGCGACCGATTTGCTCCCTGCGATCGCCTCAAGGCAATGGCTGCGGAGCAGCAGCGTTTCTACGGGTAACGCTTGCCGGAAACCTGATCCATGCTCTGCCTAATGGCCCGAGCAGGATGAAAGTGGTGGCCTGTTGCCCCGGATAACAAAAGACCCCCCTCAATGACATGAGGGGGGTCTTTTTGTATTGCTATCCCGCTAGGGTGGCTTGCACGGGATGTGACTGCGATCGGCTAGATCCTCAAGCCGAGGAGTCAGGCCTTTTTCAGGTAGGCGGCGACCAGCACTATCTGTACGCCGTTGACCTTGCCTTCGATGTGCAGCGGGTTGTTGGTCAGGCGGATGCCCTTGACCAGGGTGCCGCGTTTGGCGGTGAAGCCGCCGCCCTTGACGTCCAGATCCTTGATCAAGGTAACAGAGTCCCCTTCGACCAGCACGGCGCCGTTGGAATCCAGAGTCGGTACGCTGTCGTCATCGTCGCCAGCCTGGCCAGCTTCGGCCCAGGTCTTGGTCTCGTCTTCCATGTACATCATGTCCAGCATGTCCTGAGCCCACACTTCGCCTTGGCCGGACAGGGCTTTCAGCTGACGCCACGCCATGACCTGCACGGCAGGAACCTGGCTCCACATGCTGTCGCCCAGGCAACGCCAGTGATTGACCACTGTGGTGTCCGGCTGTTCCAGCTGGCCACGGCAGGTATCACACAGGGCAAGGCTGTGATCATCATCGCTGGCCGGTGAGTGGGGCACAGCGAAGGCAGTCAGTGCCTGTTCGGCGCCGCACAGTTCACACTTGGCGCCTGCGCGCGCTTGCAGGATGGCATTGATGGTCATGTTTTGGTTCCATTCATGTTGGTAAAATGGCCCGCCTTGAGCGAACCAGGGTAAAGAGGGGGCGGAATATAGCATAAAACCCCTCTCTTTGTCAGGCCAACGCCCGGGCTCCGGGTTGTTTGCCTGGTTGACGCCTGTGCTTATAGTTGCCTGCCGGGGCAAGGCCAGGGTTAATGACCGCAGGTCAGGCTCAAGCCCGGTCTCATGGCGGCCGATCCGCATTGGCGAGTGCTTTTTGGGAAGGGATCGCTAAAATGAGCCTCTTTTTTGACTGCAAGGCAGGGGCAAGCGTGCTGGCTCAACGTTTTCAACAACTGGATCGATTGCTGACCGAGACCCGGCGCTGGTGGCAATATCAACCCTATCATCACCTGAATCTGGCTTTTGCCGACGAGACTCCCGCGCTGGCCGCACTGCTCAACGCCATGCCCCTCGAGCAGATCAATCGGCTCGATGGTGACATGGGGGCCCTGTGCGACCTGCTCGCCCCCTGGATCCCGGCGGGGGAGACGCTGCACACCCTGAGTGAACTTGCGCTATTTACCCCGGAGCCCATCCAGTGCGCCAAGGAGATGGCGCTGCACATGCCGGGTCGCAAGCAGGCGCAGATAGAAGCCTTTACCGGTTGCCTGCCACCCCATCAAGGCCCCTATCTGGAGTGGTGCGCAGGCAAGGGCCATCTGGGGCGGCTGGTCTCCCTGCATCGCCAGGCAGAGATCCTGAGCCTGGAGCTGCAAGGCCCGCTTTGTGAAGAGGGACGTCGGCTGGCGGCCCGCGACGGGGCTCGCATGCATTTCGTGCAAGCGGATGCCTTTGCGGCCGATGCCGGCCAGTTGCTCGTCACGGATCACCACGCCATGGCGCTGCACGCCTGTGGCGAGCTGCACACCCATCTGTTGTCGCTGGTGGCAGAACGTGGTGCCCAGGGAGTGACCATATCCCCTTGTTGCTATCACCTGATCCGCGGCACCCACTATCGCCCCTTGTCTGCTGCTGCCAAGGCCAGCGCGCTTGCGCTTGCCAAGGCGGATCTGCGGCTGCCGCTGCAGGAAACAGTCACGGCCGGCGCGCGCATCTCCCGCCTGCGCGAGCAGGAGGTGGTATGGCGGCTCGGCTTTGACTGCCTGCAACGCCAGGTGCGCGGGGTGAACGAATACCTGCCGGTGCCCAATATGCAAAAAAGCCTGCTCACCGGCAGCTTCGAGGCGTTTTGTGAATGGGCGGCCGAGCGCAAGGGGATAGCCCTGCCTGTGGGGATGGATCTTGCCGCTTTTCTGGCCATGGGGGAGGCGCGTTATGGGGATGTCGCCCGCATGGAGCTGGTGCGCCATCTGTTTCGTCGTCCGCTCGAGATCTGGTTGGTGCTCGATCGGGCGCTCTTCCTGCAAGAGCATGGCTACCGGGTGGAAGTGGGCGAGTTTTGCGACAAGCCCATGACGCCGCGCAATGTTTTGATCCGAGCCGTGCGATCCTCGCTCGCATGAACCTCTGAGTAGCCTGCCCCGGATTACCCTGCTGCCAGCGGGGCAATCCGGGGATCATCAGACAAGTCATTGTCATGGCTAGTAGCCAGGATAAAAGGGTGAGGCAGGGCGATTATCATGCCGCTCTTGTCTTTCTCTATCCTGTTTCGACATCCCAGTGGTATGCCCACGTATCAGGCCGACATTCAGTGTCTCTTTTTATATGCTTTTCATGGCCCACGGCCACTAAGTGAAATGGCTCACAGATCCGTTTTATTTCTTAATTTTTGATGAGAATTTAGTTATGAAAAGGCCTATTCTCGGGATGAACTTTTCCGAGACAAGGACTGTGCCCCATGTTCAAACCCACGCAATGTGCCTGGCTGGTTGCTGCTGCCTGCGCATTGCCAAGCTATGCCGCCATGAATATCCAGCCCGATCCAAAAAATGCTGGTGGATATGTGATTGCCGCACCGGATCTTGCGGCAGTTGAAAAAGCAAAGACAGCCAACCCCATGTACGGAGTCTGGTCAAAAGCATTGGCGACTCGGCCCAATAATATTGTCGATGCCATCACGCCAAGAGCGGCCAGCAACCCGGATAATGTCAAACGGGTCGAGCGGGTGTTCACGGAGTCTGACTGGGAATATTTAACCCAGATGGCAGCGCCGGAATATACCTATGAACGATTCTTGCGGGCCATAGGTAAATTCCCTGCTTTTTGTGGTGAATATACCGATGGTCGGGATTCGGATGCCATCTGCAAAAAATCCATAGTGACCGCCTTCGCCCATTTTTCCCAGGAGACGGGTGGTCATATCAGCAAAGACAATATTTCTGATAATCCGCTGGCGCTGGAGGAGTGGCAACAGGCACTGGTGCATGTGCGTGAAATGGGCTGGTCAGAGGGGCTGGCGGGTTACACCACTGGGTGCGGGCAAAATGACTGGCAGAACAAGAAGTGGCCCTGCAGTACGGGGCAGGGCTATTTCGGTCGCGGCGCAAAGCAGCTCTCTTATCACTTCAATTACGGCGCCTTCTCCGAGGCGATGTTTGACGGCGATGCCTCTGTGCTGCTCAACAACCCGGGGCTGGTGGCCGACTCCTGGTTGAACCTGGCATCCGCCATCTGGTTTTTCCTCACCCCCCAGGCGCCCAAGCCCGCCATGCTGCATGTGATTGACCGCACCTGGGTGCCCTCCCAGCGCGAGATAGCGGCCGGCATCGGCTATGGCTTTGGCACCACCATCAACGTCATCAATGGTGGCATAGAGTGTGGTGAACAAAACAAGGACAAGGGGCAACCGGTCAGCCGGATCCGTTATTGGGAGGGGCTGGCCGAGCATTACCAGATCCCCGTCAAGGCCGACGAGAAGAACACCTGCTGGCAGCAGACCCCCTACGGCAGCCTGAATCTGAACGGCGCCACTGATGTGCTTTATACCAACTGGGATGGCAACTGGAAGTACTACCCAGACAGACCCGGCGGTTACTCCTTCGAATGTGAGCTGGTGGGTTTTCAGACCGCCTATTCGGCCCTGGTGCCGGGAGACTACGAGAAGTGTGTGACCAACTTTTACGGCTCCCATGCCAACTGGCCGAAAGTGCGTATTGTCGCCAAGCTCGATCCCGCACCGATCGATCCGGTTGACCCGCCCGTTGACGGCCATGCAGCCTGGGGTATCACCAAGGTTTATACGGCGGGGGCCAAGGTCAGTCATAAGGGTGCGGTTTATCAGGCCAAATGGTGGACTCAGGGTAATGAACCCGGCAAGGGCGATCCCTGGGCGCTGGTGCCGGCCAAGTAATAAGGGCTCGGCTCCGTCACTGGAGCTAACGAGATCAATACAAGGGATCCTTTATATATCTGGTCAGACGGCAAGAGGGAGGCATATTGCCTCCCTCCTTTCATGATATAGAGGCCATTTATTCATCCGGGAGGGAGATGCATTACCATGCTTGCATATCCTGTTTATCAGGATATAACCATCATCTGATGGGGACTGTTCATTTATCCTCTGTTCATACCCAGCATATTATGGTTGTTTCGTGTTGTGAATATATGTCTGGCGGGACGCCATTTTCCTATTTGGTGATGGGCTCTAAATAACTGATCCT
>NZ_LSGW01000078.1 GCF_001643305.1 Aeromonas salmonicida subsp. salmonicida | reverse complement strand
CCGATGGCGTGGCCAATGGCGTGGCCAATGGCCATGTCATCGCTTGTTATCTCTAACGAACGTACGGGGCAGTAATACGGGGGAAATCCCCAGACAACCATGTTCACGCTATCCATGGGCAAGCGGCATATAACAAAAAGGGCCGTTATGGCCCTCTGTTTACTAGTAGCGATCCCTTCTCCACCACTTAAATCCGAACCCTGCTGCTGCAATGGATATTCCCATAATAAACTGCCAATATGACTTACCATACCATGCAGGTTCGATAAATAGTGGCTCACCATTACGACCACCGGCCCAGTGATTGAGAATAGGAGATAGCGCCAATACCATGCCCCCCAGCAACAGGGGCCATGTATCGCTGAATTTCCCCAAAATGTCTTCTTTTTGCAGGAAAACTGTAAATCCGAAAAGCACTACCCACATCAACATGCCTGGCACGGTCTCTATAGCCACCTTCCAAGGCACACCGAATATCGACACAATTCCCAAAGTGAATAGGGCGAGTATACCGCCACTGATTACTAGCGCTTCTGAACCATCATTGTTACGACTCATCAAATTCTCCTATTTAGTTACCAGAACGGCTAAACTGTACAGACACACAGGTTCCCCGCGAGCCTCAATATACACAATAAAGAAGGGGGTTATGAAGCCTATTGAGGTCATTGCCGCTCGTCGCCTTCACTGTCTTTGAGGTCTCTGAGCTTCTCTAGGGTGACTCTGGGTTAGGCTCAATGTGAGACTTGTAGTGCTAGCCGATGAGTATGATGCTAATCGCTCGCAGACGTTAAGTTATGCCGATAAAGCTACTTATCGGCATCAGAACGAACCAAGGGGGCCTTCGGCCCCTTTGTGCTACCTACCAGGCATGACTGCGCATAATGTATATTATGTTAAATTTAATATCTTGTTTTCTGTTCCCGTAAATTGAACTGTGTATAATGGAAACAAATGATCCTATCTCCGACCGGATATCTTAAGTGGCTGAATTAACATCAGAACAACTAAAACCCGCTTTCGCGATTGAACAGTTCCCTGCACTTAGCGAGCTAGAACCCATTCCCTTCGCCGCCTTGCAACCCAGAGTGATTTCCGGCATCAAGCGCCTCGCCAGTTTTGATGGTGATTGCCCGGTCATGCTGCTCAATGGTTTCCCCGGCGCTGACTATGAAGGTGTGTGCCAGACATTGATCGCCGCCTCCAATGGCAAGGATGGTGACCTGTTTGATCTCTGCTATACGGAAAACCTGAACAACCCGTTCAAACCGATCTGGTTACGTCTGCAACCTGGTACCGGCATCGAGTTTTGCGAAATGGTTGGCGAACTGCTCAAACTGATGAGCCACCATCTGGATGCCGAGCGTCTGGTCACTCGCATCATGCGCAAGCAGAACAACGATCCCAAGATCGATGACTTTCTTTCCGATCTGGCGGCCCATGTGGCTCAAGGACTCGAATTCCAGCACCCTGTGCTCATCAACCTGCTGATCCACCATGAAGATCAGGAAGCTCCGGTGATTTATGGCCGGGATCTGAACTGGGATACCCTGTTCGGCTCCATCAACTATCAGACCGAACAAGGCTCTGTTTACGCCAACCAGCATCTGCTGGAGCCGGGTCTGCTGCGTCAGGCCAATGGCGGTTATCTGATATTGCAACTCGACGAGCTGCTGGATCAGCCTCACCTCTGGTTCAAGCTCAAGAATGCCATTCAGAAAGGCGAGCTGGACTGGAACGCCTATCAGGAAGGCAAGACCCTGACTCCCTTCTTTACCCCGGAAGCGACCCCCATCAAGCTCAAGCTGATCCTGGTCGGTGACCGCCTCGAGGTATCCGAGTTCCAGATGCTGGACAGGGACATGTCCGAGCGCATCTTCCTTCGTGCGGATCTGGTATCAGAGGTCAACATTGATGAAGACCTGCCTGAATTTCTGCAGTATCTGGCATGGTTACGCGAGCGTTGGACACTGCTGGACTTCACCCCGGCCGCCCTCGCCGCCCTCTGTCGCCATGCCAGTCGCCTGTGTGACCATCAGGAGTGGCTCTCTCTGTCCGAGATACAGCTCAGTGCCATCATGCGCATGGCGGACAGCCTGGCTCGCGAAATGGAAGCCGAAACCGTGACTGATGAGCATATCCGGTTGGCCCTTGAAGAGCAGGACTACCGCCTGAATTATCTGGTTGAACAGTCTGATCAGGGCGTCATTGACGGCCAGATCCTGTTGCAAACCGATGGTGAGGAGATCGGCCAGATCAATGGTCTGTCCGTCATTCAGGTCTCGGGTCATCCCTATGATTTTGGCGAACCTGTACGTCTCACCGCGACCGTGCACCTGGGCGATGGCGACATTGCGGATGTCGAACGAAAAGCTGAGCTGGCTGGCCATATCCACGCCAAGGCGATGATGATCATTCATGGTTATCTCTCCAACAAATTTGGTGCAGAAACCCCCTCGCCGCTCTCTGCCAATCTGGTTTTCGAGCAGTCCTATCATGAGATCGATGGTGACAGCGCCTCTCTGACCGGCCTGTGCGCCCTCCTCTCTGCCCTCGCCCGCCAGCCCATCTATCAACACTTTGCCGTCACCGGCGCGGTCGATCAGTTCGGCAATGTGCAGGCGGTAGGTGGTGTGAACGAGAAGATTGAAGGCTTCTTCCGGGTGTGCAAGATCCATGGCATCACAGGCAAGCAAGGTATCATTCTGCCGGGCACCAACATCCAGCAGTTGAACCTATCCGACGAGGTGATTGCCGCCGTCGAAGCAGGTCAGTTCCACATTCATCCGGTGGACCATGTGGAAGAGGCCATCGAGCTGCTGACTGGCTGTGTAGCGGGTGAGCCGGACATGCCGGATACCCTGTTTGGCCGGATCCAGCAGCGACTGGACGAACTGAATGGCACCGCGTTCAAGGGGGGCTTGATCCGCCGCCTGCTGGGCCGGTTGTTCAGCCTGTAATAAAGAAGAGATCGGAGTTGTTTAGCGCACAAGTGTACGCTAAATTGGCCCGGCTTTGACCCATATGAAGGATAAACAGCGTGACCGTAGACAATACCACCATTGATCCCCGCCTTTCCCTGTGTGAACAAGGCAAAGACTCGTTTACCCGTGAAGAGCTGCTCGCCTGCAGCCGTGGCGAATTATTTGGTGAGGGTAACAGTCAGCTGCCCGCCCCCAACATGTTGATGATGGATCGCATCGTCAAGATCAACGACAACGGTGGTGAGCATGGCAAGGGCGAGATCCTGGCAGAGCTCGACATAACGCCGGACCTCTGGTTCTTTGACTGCCATTTCCCGGGTGACCCCGTTATGCCAGGCTGTCTGGGTCTGGATGCAATGTGGCAACTGGTCGGCTTCTTCCTCGGCTGGAAAGGCGGTCCGGGTAAAGGCCGTGCACTGGGTGTAGGTGAAGTGAAATTCACTGGCCAGATCCTGCCGACCGCCAAGAAAGTGACCTACAAGATCACCTTCAAGCGTGTCATCAACCGCAAGCTGGTCATGGGGATCGCCGATGGCGTCGTGGAAGTCGATGGCCGTCCCATCTATAGCGCCAGCGATCTGAAAGTAGGTCTGTTCAAAGATACCACTGCATTCTGATCGACTGATTTAGTGGTAACGTAAAGGGGCCTCAATGGCCCCTTTCCTTTTGTAATGAGTGATGAAGTACCAATTACTTCATGAAGAGGCCTGAACCCCGCCCTTCCATGGCGTCTCGCCAACCACCAAGCCAATGCCCTCGGGCATCCAGGCATTGGTACGGACACGCTTCTTTCTGTTTGCCGACCACGCCAGCCTGATAACCACGAGCGCGAGCTCTTTCCAGACGGTCCCGTTTTTGTCTCTTCATCATCTACGACCCTCTTCGTGGAACAAAAAAAGCGACCAATTTTTCATCGGTCGCTTTCATCTTTACCCCACGAGATGGGCAGGGTCAAACAAAAAATGTCATGCTATCCGGTCATTGTGACACAAGACACTGAACCACATTAATTTTTAGTGACATCCCATTTTATCGTTGGTAACGGCGCAGCCAGGTAAACGGCAGGGCCAGCAGAGTCAACCAGAACAGGCTGCCACCACCACTGCCACCATCCTGACCAGTCTGGTTATTGACCGGCGCATTCGCAACCACATAGCTTGCAGGCTCGTTGTTCTTGTAATCGGCAACGGCTGGCGTCAGCTTCACGCTAACGATGGTGGAATTGGTACGATTGTTGAGATCGCTCTCGCTGTTATAGCGAAAAGCCGTCGCAGCGACAGTACCATCCGTGCTGATGCCGCTGGCATACGCGATGTGGTAGTAGTAGCCGTTCTGGGCACACTGCTTGGCACCGGCATCATCCAGCCCGCAGATGAGGTCGTTCAGATACCAATTTTTGCTGGTTGCAGCATTGAGCAGGAAACCTTCCTGCATGCGATTGGTGCCATTGACCACTGGCTGGGTCTGGTGACGAGAGTCACGCCAGCCCACGACCATGTTGTGGTTGTTGATGGCGGCAGCTTCCGAGCCTGCACCGCTGATTGGGCTGTCTTGCAACGGCACACTCGCCGTCTGCTTGGTGTTCAAGTTGAACACGAACATCTCGACCGGGCGATTCTGCCCCTTGTTGATGCGATAGAGCTGGTTGCCAATCACATAACCGTTGTCGTTGACCGCCACAGCCCAGCTGTGTTGCAGCTTGGCGTCATCCTTGCCCGGCTCGCCTTCGGCCAGCGGTATGGTCTGGGTGGTACCGACCTTGCCACCGGCCAGATCCAGCGTCCAGTATGCCGCCAGGTTGCGGCCATCCAGGTAGTTGGTGCCAATTTCACCGGTAGAGGAGTAGCCCACACCGAACAAGCTGCCATTGACGTTGCCAACCCCGAGTGCAGACGCAGTCTGGATCACTTCGTTACGGCCACGGGAATACTCATTGGCCTGGATCAACTTGTTGAAGGTGCCTGTGCTGTTGAGCAACCAGAAGCTGGCCTGGGTGTTGAGGCCCGGGCAGTAGCGGTAGTCACCATACTGGCCGTCGTTACCGGCGAAGCACCAGTTGTAGGTCTCGGAATTGACGGCAATGGTCTTGCCGGTGGCGGCAGTACCGGTCACCAGGTACTGGCCGTTGTCCAGTTTCTTGATGCTGGTCGGCACGCTCAGGCTGTGGGTGCTGGCGCCATCCTTGAGGTTGACGGCGTTGCCTTCCTCGACGATGGCAAATGCGGTGCGCAGTTTGCCATCCATCTTGTAGCCCACACGAGTGCCTGCTACGTCACCCAAAGCGGTAACCAAACCATCAGTTTCGTTGCTGACTAGGTCACCCACATTGCTGCGCTGATCGGTTTTGGCCAGAAAGTCGACACGCCACTGATACGCAAAGTTGCTCTTGTCGTTCCAGAAGGCGTTGCAAACCGAGTTGGAGAGCATGCAGCCCTGCTCAAAACGGAAACGATCGACCAGGAAGTCGGCGAAACGTACGGTCGAGAAGTGATCGGCCATGTTGTTTTTGGTGTTGATCCCGACGAGCCCGTTGCCATCGGCACTGATCGCGCTGGCGAATCCCTTGTCAGACCCGTCAACAATGGTGAAAAAGGGGCTTTGTGCCGCCTGGGCGTGCAGGCTGGCGCTGACCAGAATGGCCAGCATGGATAATTGCTTTTTCATCTACTTCCTTAGTCCTGATGTTTCAACGCTTCCAACTCCTCCCAACGGGAGAAGGCTTGTTCCAATGCAGCCTCTGCTGCATTCAGGGCATCCAGTTTGAGCTGGGTTTGATCGCTCGGCAACGCGAAGAAACCGGGATGGTTTACCTCTGCCTGCAGGGCATTCAGCTCAGTCTCCAGCTGTTCCAGTCGGGCTGGTAGATTATCCAGCTCCAGCTGCAACTTGTAAGAGAGTTTTTTGACTTTAGAGGCAGCAGGGCTTGCCACAGCGACAGGCTCTGGCGTTTTGACCTGAGCCGCTTTTGCCGCCAGCTGTGTGCTCTGCTGGGCCCGCGTCGCCATCATGTCGGCATAACCGCCCACGTAATCGCTGATACGTCCATCCCCTTCAAACAACCAGCAACCTGTCACTGTATTGTCGATAAAGCGACGATCGTGACTGACCAGCAACAGGGTGCCAGGATAGTCCGCCAGCAGCTCTTCCAGCAATTCCAGCGTTTCGACATCCAGGTCGTTGGTTGGTTCATCGAGGATCAGTAAATTACTGGGCTTCAAGAACAATTTGGCCAACAGTAAACGGTTTTTTTCGCCCCCTGACAAGGCTTTCACAGGGGTACGTGCCCGCTTGGGTTCAAACAGGAAGTCCTGCAGGTAACCCAGAATGTGACGGGAACGGCCGCGCACCATCACTTCCTGCTTGCCCTCCCCCACGTTGTCCATCACCGTCTGCTCGGGATCGAGCTGATCGCGATACTGGTCAAAGTAGGCCACTTCCAGCTTGGTGCCCCCCTTGACCAGACCACGGCTGGGCTCGAGTTGGCCCAGCAGCAGCTTGATGAGGGTCGATTTGCCGCAACCGTTGGGCCCCACCAGGGCGATCTTGTCGCCACGCAGCACTTGCAGATCCAGCCCCTGGAACAGAGTACGATCGCCGAAGTCCAGCCCCAGCCCTTCGGTTTCGAACACCAGCTTGCCAGAACGATTCACATCGTCCATTTGCAGCTTGGCCTTGCCCTGCAGCTCGCGACGCTGGGAACGCTCCATCCGCATCGCCTCAAGGGCACGAACGCGCCCTTCGTTGCGGGTACGGCGCGCCTTGATGCCCTGACGTACCCACACCTCTTCCTGGGCCAGCTTGCGATCGAACTCGGCATGTTGCAGCTCTTCAACCCGCAGTGCCTCTTCCTTGCCCTGCAGATATTCGTCGTAGTTGCCAGGCCAGGAGGTGATCACGCCGCGGTCGAGATCGATGATCCGGGTCGCCAGCTTGTGGATGAACTCCCGATCGTGGGAAATGAAGACGATGGCGCCGCGAAAATCCTTGAGGAAATCTTCCAGCCAGTTGATGGCTTCGATATCCAGGTGGTTGGTCGGCTCATCGAGCAGCAGCAGATCCGGATCGCAGGCCAGCGCACGGGCCAGGGCCACTTTACGCAACCAGCCACCGGACAGGCTGTCCAGGGTTGCGTCGGGATCGAGGTTCAGCAGGGTCAGCACCTGGCTGATGCGGGTCTCGAACTGCCAGCCATTCTGATAGTCGAGCTGTTCTTGCAGATCGCTCATGATGCGTATGTTGGCATCGCTCGGATCGTGGGCCAGCTCCATGGAGATATGGTGATACTTCTTGAGCAGCTCGCCGACACCGGCCAGCCCTTCGGCCGTGTAGTCAAACACAGTGAGGTCACTCGATGCAGGCGGATCCTGCTCGAGGCGAGTCACTTTCAGATCCTGCTGCTGTACCATGCGCCCGTCATCGAGCGGCAGTTCGCCGGCAATGATCTTCATCAGGGTGGACTTGCCCGCCCCGTTGCGCCCGACCAGACAGAGACGCTCACCGCGCTCAATGCTGAGCTCGGCATTGTCGAGCAGCGGGAAATCACTGAACGACAGACAAGCGCCGTGCAATGTTAATAAAGCCATGTTTCTTCCTTATTACCTGATGAAAAAAGCGGGGCCAGATACTCTCTGCCCCCCTTTTTCTCTATTCGTGCTCAGCCGTGACTGGCCTGCGCAGTTACCCAGACACCGAGTTCTGCCAACGTAAAGGGCCAGCCCAGCTCGCGGCCGGCCTCATCGCGCAGCACCGGAATGCGTACCCGATAAGCAGCGAGCCATTCGGCATCATTGATGATGTCGCACTGGCGGGTCTGGCTGGCCATTCCGGCCTCTTCCACCAGCTGCCATGCCTGTTCGCACAGGTGGCAGCCGTCGGTGTGAAACAGGGTCAGCATCAAGCCTCCGCTGGCGCCTCGGCGTGGGTGATGATCCAGCAGTTATGGATATGCTGGTTGCGCTCGAAGTCCTTCGGTCGGGTCTTGCTCGTAATGTTCTGCGCCTTGAGGCCAGCAGCCTCGAGCCCGGCCAGATCCATCTTGAAGTGACGCTTGTTGTTGGAGAACACCAGGGTGCCATCGGCCGCCAGCAGGCGCTTCAGGTGCTGCATCAGCAGCAGGTGATCGCGCTGCACATCGAAGCTCTCGTCCATCCGCTTGGAGTTGGAGAAGGTGGGCGGATCGATGAAGATGAGGTCGTACTGATCATCCGCTTCCGACAGCCACTTCAGGCAATCAGCCTGAACAAACTTGTGCTGACGGCCCACCAGCGAGTTGAGACGCATGTTGTCCTGCGCCCAGTTCAGATAGGTGTGAGACATGTCGACCGTGGTGGTCTCGCTGGCACCGCCCAGACCCGCATGCACTGTGGCACTGCCGGTATAGGCAAACAGGTTCAGGAAGCGCTTGCCCTTGGCCATCTGGCCCAGCATGCGGCGAGTCTGACGGTGGTCAAGGAAAAGGCCGGTATCCAGGTAGTCGTAGAGGTTGACCCAAAGACGGGCACCGTACTCCTGCACTTCCATCCGGTGCTGCTCTGCGGCGAGCTTCTGATACTGCTGTTTGCCCTCCTGACGCTCGCGCACCTTCAGGATCACCTTCTCGCCGTCCATGCCGGTCACCTTGATGGCGGCCTGCACCATGTCGAGCAGACGCTGGCGGGTCTTCTGGGCGGGGATGTCTTTGGGCGCGGCGTACTCCTGCACCACCAGGTAATCCTGATAGCGGTCGATGGCAGCATTGTATTCCGGCAAGTCCGCATCGTAGAGGCGGTAGCAGTCGATGCCCTCTTTGCTCGCCCATTTCTCGAGGGTTTTAAGATTCTTGCGCAGACGGTTGGCAAAGTCCTGCGCCACCTCTTTCTGGGAGGCCACGGAGTCCAGCGCAATCTGGTAGTTGCGCAGCTGACATTCAAGCGCCCCGTTGAACAGACGATATTGCTTGTCGGCACGCAGACGCAGACAGCTCAGCAGCTCGGGCGAGGCAGAGAGAATCGAGACACGCCAGCCCTGGAAGCCACGACGCAAGGCATCGCCGAGTGCCTGATGCACTTCGAGCAAGGCCGGAAACTCGCCGAGACGCTCGCCATAGGGCGGGTTGGAGATAAGCATGCCGACTTGACGGGCTTCCTCCTGACTCACTTCCCCTTCAACAACGGCTGGCATCGGCAGCGGATTTTCAAGCTGGGTCACATCGGCTTGCTTAAAGGTGATGAGGTGGGCCACACCGGCCGCCTTGGCGTTGTCGCGGGCTTTCATGAGCACACGGGGGTCGGCATCGCAGCCAAACAACTTAACTTCGCAGCGTTGCATGCCACGCTTGGCGCGCACCTGGGCTTCCATCATCAGGCTCTGCCAGAGTTCGCTATCGTGTTGCAGCCAGCGATCGAAACCGAAGCGCTCGCGGCGCAGCGCCGGCGCCATGTCGGCGGCGATGAAGGCCGCTTCGATCAGCAAGGTGCCGGAACCACACATGGGGTCCATCATGGGCTCACCGGCCCAGCCGCTACGGGCAATCATGGCACAGGCCAGGTTCTCTTTGAGCGGTGCTTCGCCTGTGCCCTGACGATAGAAACGTTGGTGCAGCGCCGGGCCTGACAAGTCCAGCGTGATATTGGCCTTGCCTTTGCCCAGATGCGCCATGATGCGAATATCCGGCGCCTTTTTGTCCACATCCGGGCGCACATGACCGCGCTTGGTGAAGCGATCAACAATGGCATCCTTGATCTTCAGCGCACCGTACTGGGTATTGCGAATGGCGGGGTTGGTACCGGTAAAGTCCACCGCTATGGTGGAGGTGCCGGAGAAGTGCTCTTCCCAGGGGATAGTGTGGGCGCCCAGATAGAGATCCAGATCGTCGTTCATCTGGAATTCGGACAGCACCAACACGATGCGGGAAGCAAAACGGCTCCACAGACAGGCCTTGTAACCAATGGCCAGTTCGCCTTTGAAGTGAACGCCGGCGACAGTCTCACGGACCTGCTCTGCGCCCAGGGTGGTCAGCTCGTCGGCCAACAGGTTTTCCAGCCCCTTGGGGCAGGTTGCAAAAAATTCTTTCATCACGCTCACGGGGATGCCATAAAAATAGTGCCGCATTATACCTTAAGAGCCGATCCGGAGCAGCAAAAGCTTCGCGCTGGCGCGACAGACAGGTACAGGCCAGCTTGCTCCCCACCCCCCATTTATCTGGCATACGCAAGAAGGCTTGGCCAATTGACATATAGGAACCTGATGGAGATGTGATGCTCATGTGGGTCAGCTTGTGGGTCAGCTATAGACGAGCGGTCATCAGATGGTCCCGGATATTCATTGCCTCGTCAGAGCAAGACGCTAGGTAATGGCTTCTATATCCGGGTATGAATGGCCTACCGTTCTTCACAGGGATTGCCATATCTGACAGGCGTCAAACAAAACTCATTGCGTTATTATCTTTCCGACAGAGCAAGTCCTTTCTGTAACCCCGTGTTTTGCCCTCCCGTTATCGTCCGTAAACCGGGAGGGCTATTTTTTGGGCGCTGGCTAGCGATAGCCTATTTATGCCGGACTGTCATATCTGTCAGGTTTCAGAAGAAACAATTCCCTCTAACATGACCCGGCTGTTGAAACAAACCATCCATTCCTTCTGTCGTGTGTGTTTTACGCCCTCTTATCATGTTTGGTAGGAGGGCTTTTTTGTTAGGCAAAAAGTACTATGGCGCGACAGAAAAGGGCTATTCACCAAATAGGAGGGGCATTGAGGAGCAACAACAAAGGGAGCAAAAAAATATCGGACGAGCAAAATCAGACTAAATATTAAGCACGTTTACTTGGATGGGTGTCAGCTCACCTGACGATATTGTGTCTGGGTTGCAACTCTGGCGGTCATGCGGTTGTTCATCACCTTGATCACACCAAAGCGCGGCAGGTTCTTGCTGGTTGTCAGTATCAGATCCTCGGTCAGATTGAGGCACACGCTGGCCTGTTCACCTGCTTCGATCACCATGAACTCCCCCTTGCCATGAGGTGTATTCATGCACACCAAGGATCCGGTTTCAGGAATAATAAAGGGGTGGACCTCACCAAAGAACCAGCTTTGTGGCATCAGTGGTTTATAAAAGCGACTGACAGCGATGGCATTGAGTACCAGCTGGACCTGATGTGGCGTACTCCAGTCGAGTTCGACAACTTTGTCCATCAATTGATAATAGAGGGCAGCATCATCCACACAAAAAGGCTGAGTGGTGAAGGAGCTGGGCACCAATTGTCGCCCTTTATATTCGGTCGCGAATATCATGCGATCGGATAAATCCAGCATCAGACGATCATCATGAGCATCATAATGCCACTGCCAATTGTCATTGGGTTGGATACACATGGGGGTGCCCTTACTGAAAGTCGTTACTCGACTTTATTCCATGTCGAGAATTTCAGCAACTTTAAATAAAGGGCACCCGTTTATTTCTTAAATATGAGTCACAATTTCTTTGACCAGACTCGGGCCCTTATAAATAAAGCCGCTATAAATCTGGACCAAACTGGCACCCGCAGCGAGCTTCTCCCGCGCAGCCATGGCGCTGTCGATACCCCCTACCCCTATGATGGGCAGAGCACCGTCCAGAGCCTTGGCCAGCTGGCGAATAACCTCTGTGCTCTTGTGCTGCAACGGACGCCCACTGAGGCCACCGGCTTCACCGGCATGGGGCATGTCATAGATCATCTCCCGATCCAGGGTGGTATTGGTGGCAATAACGCCATCGATCCCGTTTTTGATCAAGGATGCAGCGACCTGATTAATTTCATCCAGACTCAAGTCCGGTGCAATTTTAACGGCGAGCGGCACGTACTTTTTATATTGGGCGGCCAGCTCTTGCTGACGCACTTTGAGGGCTGCGAGCAACTCATCGAGGGCATCACCGTATTGGAGCGAACGCAGGCCCGGAGTGTTGGGGGAAGAGATATTGACGGCAATATAGCCGGCATGATCATAGACCTTGTCCATGCAGATCAGATAATCGTCTTTGCCCTGCTCTATGGGAGTGTCTTTGTTCTTCCCGATATTGATGCCGATGACACCCTGGTATTTGGCTTTCTTGACCTGCGCCACCAGATGATCGACACCCTTGTTGTTGAATCCCATGCGGTTGATGATCCCCTCTGCCGGAATAACCCGGAACAGACGGGGCTTGTCATTGCCACTCTGGGGTTTGGGGGTGACGGTACCGACTTCTATAAAGCCAAACCCCATGGCCCCAAATGCATCGATGCACTCCCCGTCTTTATCCAGCCCGGCTGCCAATCCGACCGGATTGGCAAAATAAAGCCCCATGACAGTGACGGGGCGTTTGGGCAATGAATGGCGGAAGAAACAATCAAGTGGCGTACCGAGAAGGCGGGGCAAATATTTGATGGAGAGATCGTGTGCCTGTTCGGGATTGAACTTGAACAAGAAATGCCTGGCGAGGGGGTACAACATTTTTGCTCCTTAAAAAAGCCCCGGCAACTGGCCGGGGCTTTCGGGGTTATGCCGAGGTTCGGCAATTCAACTGGAGCAGGTTCAACTCTCGCAAGGCCACCGAGAACTTGGCGAACTCGTGGGTACTCGTGGTCTTGAAGTCGGCCAACATATGGGTCCAACGGGACAAGAGTTGCTCATGCTCCGAAATCCAGTCGGCCAGTATGGTAGCGCATTCTCCCTGCTCTTTGCACCCTTCCAGTACCACAGATGTGAGACTGCGTTGCTGCCAGTCCAGATCTTCACGGAACGATGCCCGTGCCATTGCCTGCCAGTGGTTGCCCACCGGCTGATGGTTGATCTGCTCAAGGAACCAGTGCAGATCCAGCTTGGCACCGAGACGATAGTAGACATTGGCGGCACGCAGTATGTCGGTCTTGTGCTCAGCGGCAATCTGCGCCAGATCCAGGCTGGAGAAGAGGCTGCTCATGTGGGCCACCTGACGGGCGATGGACTCGGGCACTTGTCTGGCCACCAGGGCTGCCACGGCCTGGCTGTGCTCTACCACTTCACTCTCGTCCATCACCTCATAGAGGTGCGAGCCCAGGGTCTCGAACGCCGGGCGGAAGAAAGCGATGTTCTCAGCGATGCTCCAGCTGCGATTGCGGGCACGCAGGAACCAGCGAGTAGCACGACGCACAATGCGGCGGCTGTAGAACATCAGCTCGAGCTGGGTCTGGGCATCCACCAGGTTGTCACACCCTTCGATGTCACGCCACAGGGCCCCCAGGCCAAACACCTCACGGGCCATGGCGAAGCAGCAAGCCACTTCCGCCACAGAGGCACCGGTCTCGTCCTTCATCCGGCTGGCGAAGTTGAGCCCCATGTCGTTGACCAGCATGTTGGCCACCCGGGTCGCAATGATTTCGCCACGCAGCGGGTGCTGGGCAAGCGCTGCACCAAACTGCTGCTGCAACTTGGCCGGGAAGCTGGTGACCAGCATGTTGGCCAGGAAAGGCTCCTCGGTTATCTCAGGGCAGTTGAGCTGCTCCTTGAGCACCATCTTGCCATAAGCCACCAGCACCGCCAGCTCGGGTCGGGTCAAGCCCTGCCCTGCCGCCATCCGCTCGGACAGCTCCTCATCGGATGGCAGGAACTCCAGCCCCCGATCCAGCTTGCCTTCGCGCTCCAGCCCCTGGATGAAGCGTTGCTGCTCTTTCAGTTGCTCGGTGCCACGGAAACTGGTGACCGAGATGGACTGGGACTGGCGGTAGGCGTTGGTAATGACAATTTGCGCTACATCGTCGGTCATCTCATACAACATCTGGTTACGCTGCTTGAGGGTCATATCACCGGCAGCCACCAGCTGGTTGAGCAGGATCTTGATGTTGACCTCGTTGTCGGAGCAATCCACCCCGCCCACGTTGTCGGTGAAGTCGGTGTTGATGCGCCCACCCTGGCTGGCGTATTCCACCCGACCGAGCTGGGTAAAGCCCAGGTTGCCACCCTCGCCGACGATGCGAGCACGCAGGTCGCGACCATTGACCCGCAGTACATCATTGCTGCGATCCCCCACTTCGGCGTCGCTCTCGCGGGCGCTCTTCACATAGGTACCGATACCGCCGTTCCAGAGCAGGTCCACATTCAGACAGAGCAGCGCCTTGATCAGCTCGTTCGGGGCCATGCTGGCCTTGTCGGTACCAAGCAGTGTCTGGATCTGCGGGCTCAGCTTGATGGACTTGGCCGAGCGCAGGAAGATTCCACCCCCTGCCGAGATGAGGTCACGGTTGTAATCATCCCAGCTGGAGCCAGGCAGTTCGAACAGGCGCTTGCGTTCGACGAAGCTCTTGGCTGCATCGGGGGTCGGGTCGATGAAGATGTGCATATGGTTGAACGCACCCACCAGCTGGGTGTGCTCGGAGAGCAGCATGCCGTTGCCGAACACGTCGCCGGCCATGTCACCCACCCCTACGCAGGTGAAGTCGGTGGTCTGGCAATTGATGCCGATTTCACGGAAGTGACGCTTGACCGATTCCCAGGCACCACGGGCCGTGATCCCCATCTTCTTGTGGTCATAACCGACCGAGCCGCCGGAGGCGAAGGCATCGCCCAGCCAGTGGCCATACTCCTGGCTTATCTCGTTGGCGATGTCGGAGAAGGTGGCTGTCCCCTTGTCAGCCGCCACCACCAGGTAGTAGTCATCCTCGTCGTGACGCACCACGGATTTGGGCGGGATCACCTCACCCTGAATGATGTTGTCGGTCACATCGAGCAGACCGCGGATAAACAGACGATAACAGGCCTTGCCCTCTTCCTGGATAAGGGCGCGGGCGGCCCCCACCGGCATCTGCTTGCAGTAGAAGCCGCCCTTGGCGCCCACCGGCACTATGACGGTGTTCTTCACCTGCTGCGCCTTGACCAGACCCAGTACCTCGGTGCGGAAATCTTCCTTGCGATCGGACCAGCGCAGGCCGCCACGGGCCACCTTGCCCCAGCGCAGATGCACCCCTTCCACCCGCGGCGAGTAGACGAAGATCTCGAATTTGGGCAGCGGCAACGGCATGTCGGTAATGCTGGCCGGTGCCAGCTTGAAGGAGATGTAGGGCTTGATCTGCCCAGCCTTGTCCAGCTGGTAGTAGTTGGTACGCAGGGTGGCGTCGATCATCTCCACAAAGCGGCGGATGATGCGATCGTCGTCCAGGTTCGCGACCTGATCCAGTTTGGCCGCCAACTGATCATGGAGCTTGGCCTGTACCTTGGCATCTTGCTTGCCAGCAGGATCGAGGCGCTGCTCGAACAGGGTAAACAGCAGTTGGGCGATGTCAGGATAACGGGTAAGCGTCTCTTCGATATAGGACTGGCTGAAGGAGACACCGGTCTGGCGCATGTATTTTGCATAGGCACGCAGCACAGAAACCTGACGACCCGTGAGGCCGGCCCCCAGTACCAGACGGTTGAAGCCGTCATCTTCCAGTCCCTTGTTCCAGACGGCGGCGAAGGCTTCCTGGAAGCGCTGCTGGCTCTGCTCCAGATCAAAGGGCTGTTCACCGCGCAGCAGCATGGAGAAGTCGAGGATCCAGAATATATCCCCTGAAGGGGTACGCACCTGATACGGGGTCTCACCGATCACCCGCAGCCCCATGTTTTCCAGCATGGGCAGCACATCGGAGAGGTGAATGGGCTCGGTGCGATGGAACAGCTTGAGGCGAACCCGGCGATCGTTCTCTTCTTCCTGAGCGCGGTAAAACAGCATGCCCAGCGGTTCGGCTTCGCTCAGATTGTCCAGCGCCATGATGTCGGCAACGGCGGAGCCCGGCAGTACATCTTCCTTGTAGGCACGGGGGAAGGCGCTGCTGAAACGGCCACGCAAGGCATTGCCGCGGGCCTCGCCATAATGGGAGAGCAGCACGGAGTCGAGTCGGTCATCCCAGCTGCGGGCCGCTTCAATCAGGTTGTTCTGTACTTCGTTCACGTCCACATCCACGTTGTTATTGTTGACCCGTACTATGTATTGGGTCCGCGCCAGCACGCCTTCGGAGAAGTAGACGTTGAACTCCACCTCTTCGCTGCTGCCGAAATATTTCTGCAAAATCTGCTGGGTCTTGACTCGCAGCGCCGTGTTGTAGCGCTCCTTGGTGACATAGACCATACAGGAGAAGAAACGACCGTAGACGTCGCGGCGCACAAACAAGCGCAACATGTCCCGCTCCTGCATCTCCAGCACACCGAGGCCCGTTGCCAGCAGCTCCTCTTCGCGAGCTTGGATCAGCTCGTCGCGGGGGTAGGTTTCCAGCACGTTGAGCAGCGCCTTGTAGGCGTGTGAACCCTTCTCATGACCGGAGGAGGCCATGATGCGTTCCAGCCGGTGGCTGATAAGCGGGATCTGGGTAGCACTGGTGTTGTAGATGGAAGAAGCGTAGAGACCGATGAAACGATCTTCCCCTACTACCTTGCCGTGCTCGTCAAAGCGCTTGATGCCGATGTAATCCACATAGGCAGGGCGGTGGACGCGGGACTTGCTGTTTGACTTGGTGAGGATAAGCAGATCGGAGCTCAACGCAGCATGGCGGGCACTGGCCGGCATATTGCCCAGGCGCTGCCCTTCATCCTTGATGGAGTTCTTCATCAGACCCAGGCTGGATTCCGGCAGCGGCAGTATCTCGTGATCTCCCTCCACCGCCTTGACGTCATAGCGGCGATATCCCATCAGGGTGAAGTTGTGGGCAGCGACCCACTTGAGGAAAGCCACACAGGAGTTGACCTCCTCCTTGCTGACCGGGTTCTTGCGCTTGGGCAGCTCGTCGATGATCTCGTTCAGGCGACCCAGCATGGGTTGCCAGTCCCCCACCGCCAGTGCCACTTCCCCGGCAACCGAGTTGAGCTCGGCAGCCAGCGCATCCATCTGCTCATCACCGGTCAGGTGATCGATCTCGATGAGGAAGGCGGTTTCGACCGAAGTTTGTCCGGCCGTATTGTCGAGATCCAGAATGGCGCTGATCTTGCCTTCGTTGCCACGAATAAGGTGCAACGGCTGGTGCAGCATCATGTGCGCCGTGATGTTCAGACGCTTGAGTGCCATCCGGATGGAGTCCACCAGGAAGGGAGAATCCTGCAGTATGATCTCGACTATGGTGTGGGGAGACTGCCAACCGTGGCGGGTCAGCTCGGGGTTGTAGACCCGGATGTAGGGTTGTGTGCTGGTACGCTGGTTGAGCGCATTCCACAGGCTGAGCGCGGCGCCGTAGAGATCGCTGTCATTGCGATCGTGCAGATCGGTGCTGGCCATGTTGCCATAGAACTTGGCAACGAAGCATTCGACCAGGGAGGCACTCTTCTTGGGCAACTTCTGATGGATCAGGCTGAGAACGTTTTCGAGCAGAACTGAGGTAGGGGCGTCTTTCAATGCCATTGCTATATTCCTTATCGGACGACATGAACCACCGACGGAAAGACATCCACCCTGGATGCCCACCGGTACAGAGTTGCTGCGAAGTGTAATGTCTTGGATCAAGGAAGGCGAGCAAAGGTGATAACGACTTGTTAAAAACAAGGGACAGATCACGGCTTGAGCTGTGAAATATTTTGTCAATTTGGCAAAAAACAGAAAATCCCACTGGGTGATTACGGATTTACCGGATAGATAGTGACTGAAAGCAGATAATTACTCGGGATCCTGTTCGAATTTTGTTAACTTATGCGTTCCAGGCTGATAAAGCGATAATCATCCTGTGTTTTCAGCCGAAAATAGCCGTATACCCCACTGATAGTGACAAATGGCCGGATTTTTTCCAAGGCCAGCTCTATGGTGAGCCCCTGTTCGGTACGCACCACCAGCCGCCTGGCGTGCCCCTGATACATCAACAGTATGTCATCGCTACTGAGTGACAGCCGAAAGGTAAACTGCTTCAACACTGACTCCTTCTCGATAGCGCCCGACCATGATGCGGTCACTGCGGTGCCTTGCTCGATGGTGTTTTCAACAAAAAGGCAGGAGAGCCAGGCTCCCCTGCCCCGTCAACACTTACTGCTGTAGCGCCTTGCTCACCTTCTCGAACAGATCCCGTGCCAGTCCGTCCAGGTTGAACAGCCGGAGCAGCTCTGCGCGGATCAGGGCCTTGCGCCCTTCATCCAGTCGCTTGAACTGAATGAGCGGTGTGATGAGGCGAGAAGCAACCTGGGGATTGACCTCATTGAGCTCGATGAGGATATCGGTCAGGAAACGGTAACCACTGCCATCGATGGCATGGAACTGCACCTGGTTGCTCATGGCAAAACTGCCGATCAGTGCTCGCAGCCGGTTCGGGTTGCGAATGCTGAAGGTGGGATGGGCCATCGCATGACGAACCTCACTGAGGACATCGGTCGCCGGTTTGCTGCCCACCAGTCGCAGCCAGTTATCCAGTACCAGCCCATCCCTGGCCCATTTGCCTTCAAAATCGGCCAGCAGTTCGGAACGGCACGGCAGCAGATAGCCGTTGGCCACCTGCAGCGCCGCCAGGGTATCGGTCATGTTGTCGGCATTGGCGTATTGCTGGCGCACCAGCGCATCAGCGTGCGCGGCATCCAGTGCCGCCAGATAACCGAGCACAACCCCTTTGAGCGCACGCTTGGCCATATCGGCATGCACCACCTGATAGCCTTGCAGTTGCAGGCTCGCATAGGTGGTTGCCAGCCGAGCGCCGAACGCGGCGGCAAGACGAGCATGAATAGCATCCCGCACCTGATGGATGGCATCGATATCGGCCACCTCGAACAGCTCGGCCAGGGTAGCTTCCCCCGGCAGGGCAAGGATCTCGGCCTTGAGTGCCGGATCCAGCGAGGCGTCATCCAGGATGGCGACAAAGGCTGCCAGCAGGGTCTCGGAGACATCGACTCCCTGTCCGTGCTGCACCTGCACAACCCCTGCCATCACCGCCTTGTTGATCAACATCTGGGCCGCATCCCAACGGGCAAATTCGTTGCGGGCATGACGCATCAGGAAGGCCAGTGCCTCGTCGCTGTAGTCATAATGCAGCTTGACCGGCGCGCTGAAGTCCCGCAGCAAAGAGGGAACCGGCTTGACTGGCACCTTATCGAAGATAAAGGTCTGCTCTGCTTCGAGCACGTCAAGCACCTGGCCTATTTCCTTGCCCTGATATTGCAGCGGGATGACGGCGCCATTTTGGTCATACAGCTCAATGTCGAGGGGGATGTGCAGCGGCAGTTTCTGCGGCTGATCCTGAGTCGGCGGCGTGTGCTGGCTCACATGCAGGCGATAGACGCCGCTGGCAGCATCGTACTCATCCGTCACTGTCAGCTCAGGGGTGCCGGACTGGCTATACCAGCGGCGGAACCGACCGAGATCCACACCGGAGGCATCTTCCATCGCCTGCACGAAATCATCACAGGTCACTGCCTGACCGTCAAAGCGCTCGAAATAGAGGCGCATACCCGCCTGGAAATTGTCTTCTCCCAGCAGGGTATGCAGCATGCGGATCACTTCCGACCCTTTCTCGTAGACGGTCAGGGTGTAGAAGTTGTTCATCTCGATCACCACATCCGGGCGAATGGGGTGGGCCATGGGGCCGGCATCTTCGGCAAACTGCGGACCGCGCACAGTACGCACATTGTTGATGCGGTTGACACCACGGGATCCCAGATCGGAAGAAAACTCCTGATCCCGGAACACCGTCAGACCCTCTTTGAGGCTGAGCTGGAACCAGTCGCGGCAAGTGACCCGGTTGCCGGTCCAGTTATGGAAGTATTCGTGACCTATGACCCGCTCGATACCATGGTAATCGCTGTCGGTGGCGGTGGCCGGGTTGGCCAGCACGAACTTGGAGTTGAAAACGTTCAGCCCCTTGTTCTCCATGGCGCCCATGTTGAAGAAGTCCACCGCGACGATCATATAGATGTCGAGGTCGTACTCGAGGCCAAAGCGCTGCTCGTCCCAGCGCATGGAGTTAATCAAGCTCTCCATGGCGAAACCGGCTCTGTCCAGGTTGCCCTTGTCAACGAAGATCTCGAGGGCTACCTTGCGGCCGCTCTTGGTAGTGTAGTGGCTGCGCTCTACATCAAAGTCACCGGCCACCAGGGCAAACAGGTAGCTCGGTTTTGGGAAGGGATCCTGCCACTGCACGAAGTGGCGACCGCCATCCAGCTCACCGCAGTCGACCTTGTTGCCGTTGGAAAGCAGGAAGGGATACTTGGCCTTGTCGGCAGTGATCCTTGTGCTGTAACGGGCCAGTATGTCGGGGCGGTCCAGATAATAGGTGATGCGGCGAAAACCTTCGGCCTCGCACTGGGTGCAGTAGGCATCACCTGACTTGTAGAGTCCTTCCAGCGCCGTGTTGGCGGCAGGATCCAGCAGGGTGACTATGGTCAGCACACATTCGGCCGGCAGGTTGAACAGGGTCAGGGTGTTCTCCCCCTGTTCGTACTCTTGATAAGGCACGCCATCCACGCTGACACTGTGCAGGGAGAGCCCCTCACCATCCAGTACCAGCGGCTCATTATGTTCACCGTTACGGCGCAGACGGGAGATGGCGGTGACCTGGGTCAGCGGCTCCTGCAGTTGAAAATCCAGATCGATGCTGTCGATCCAGTAGAGCGGAGCCTGATAATCCTGGCGATATTTGGCCGTCATGGCCTGGGAGTGATCGGTCATTATTGTTTGCTTCCACGCTTGTAATTGACGTGTCAGAGGCTGTCACAACCGGTTGGCAGGGTCAAATAGTTTGCATTCAGGCAAAAGAAAGGGCGACCTGAGTCGCCCTTGTGTACCTGTTATTGCCAAGCCAACGTCAGCCTTGTTTGCTGAGTTTGGCCAGGTCCGCCGTGATATTGGCCGCTTCGATCAGATACTCGTCGGGGGCTTCAAAATCCGCCGGCAATTCGTCGAGGCTCTTCACCGCAGGTTTGCCAAGGCGTGCCAGACGTTCGTTGGTGCGCAACAGCGCATTCTCGTCCTGCTTGGCCTGCTCTGCCAGACGTTCCGCCTCATTGAGGGAGACAGACTTCTTGTCCTGCTCCACCTTGTAGTCGGCGATGTCCTGCATCACATAGGCAAACTCGGGATCCTTGGCGATCCGTGCCTCGTGGGCCGTTTTCAGCTTGGGCAAGAGGCTGGCGAAGTTACCGAGTTTTTCGTAACTGGCCGAGGCAATCTTGTCCCAGGGCAAGGCGTTGAACTCGCGACTTTCACCCGTCTCATCCGGTGCTACCGCAGTGGGGAAACCGATATCGGGAGCGACGCCCTTGTTCTGGGTGCTGCCACCGTTGATCCGGTAGAACTTGGCAATGGTGTATTGCACGTGACCCAGTGGCTGCTCGTAGAAGTCATAGACCTTGGCGAGGCTGCGATGCTGCTGCACTGTGCCTTTGCCGAACGAGTTTTCGCCGAGGATCAGGGCGCGGCCATAATCCTGCATGGCGGCGGCAAAGATCTCGGATGCAGACGCGCTGTACCTGTCGATCATCACCGACATGGGGCCACCGTAATAGATGTTGCCATCGTCATCGCCATTGACCGTGATACGGCCCATGTGATCACGAATTTGCACCACGGGCCCGCCAGCAAAGAAGAGACCGCTCAGGGCAGAGGCTTCGGTCAACGCACCGCCGCCGTTGCCGCGCAGATCGACGATCAGGCCTTCGATCTTCTGCTTGTTGAGGCTGGAGATCTCCTTGATCACGTCATCGTGCAGGTTGACGTAGAAACTCGGGATTTCGAGCACCCCAATTTTCTTGCCTTCCGCTGTGATCACTTTGGACTTGGCGGCCCTGTCTTCCAGGCGCACCTTGTCGCGGGTCAGCTCGATCTGCTCGGTCTTGACGCCGGCGCCCTTGCCGCGCTGGATCTCCAGCTTGACCTTGCTGCCTTTGGGTCCCTTGATGAGCTCGACCACGTCATCAAGACGCCAGCCAATCACATCGACAATCTTGCCATCGTCCTGCCCTACCCCGGTGATCTTGTCATCGGGTTTGAGGTGGTTGGACTTGGCAGCCGGGCCACCCGGCACCAGGGAGCGAATGACGGTAAAGTCATCCTCTGCCTGCAACACGGCTCCGATGCCTTCCAGCGAGAGGTTCATCTCGGTATTGAAGCGATCGGCGCTGCGCGGGGAGAGATAACTGGTGTGCGGTTCGATGGCACGGGCGAAGGAGTTCATGAAGAGCTGGAACACATCCTCGCTCTCGGTCTGGGACATCCGCTTGATGGCGTTGTTGTAACGCTTGCCAAGCAGCTCCTTGACCTCGGGCCACTCCTTGCCGCTGAGCTTGAGGCTCAGGGCATCGAACTTGACCCGCTGGCGCCACAACTCGTTGAGTTCGCCTTCATCTTTGTGCCAAGCCGCCCCTTCCCGATCAAAGAGGTAATTGTCGGGCTGGGTAAAATCGAAAGGGGTATCGAGCAGTTTGAGGGCGTATTCGAACCGCTCATAGCGCCGCTGCTGACTCAGATTGAACATCTCGTAAGCAGGCGCCAGCCGTCCTCTTTCGAGATCGGTGTCAAAGCCGTTACGGTACTTTTCAAAGCGGCTGATATCAGAGGCCAAAAACAGGTTTCGGCTGTAGTCCAGATTCTCCAGATACTTGTCGTAAATCACGGAGGAAAAGGCATCGTCCAGCTTGAACTGCTTGTAATGCGAGCGGGTAAACAGATTGGCAATTCGCTTGCTAGCCGTAGCATGTTGGCTCTCTTGAGCCAACACAGGCAAATCACTTTCCTTGAGCACCGGCTCGATGGCCTGTGCAAGCCCGGCAAGCGCCAGGCTACAGGCAACGAGGGAAAAACGAATTACGCCATGCTTCAACATTTGTCTCCTTAGAGAACCAGATGCTCAAATTTGACCTGCAGCATCATGCCGGTCTGCAGTTGGACCTGAACGTCATCCTTGGTCACTTCCTTGATGGTCGCCGGCACCGGAGACTTGCCCAGCACGACCCTGACACCCTGATCCACTTTCAGATTGGCGGCATCGACCTTCACCAGAGGCGCATCGGCAACGACTGCCTTGGGTGCGGCCTTGGGCTTGTCAGATTTGGCGGCAGCATCAGCCTTGCGCGGGGCAGGACGACGGGGCTGCTTGGCCTTCTCTTCTTTATTGTTGGTGCGACGGCTGGCAAAGACACGCTCTTTGCTCTCTTTCAGCGCTTGCTTGGCGTGTTCGATGTGCTCTTCGGTGAGCAGCTCGCCCGGGTTGCCGTCCAGATCGACACGGGCCTGGCCGGCTTTGAGGCCATGCAGGTAACGCCAGCTGGAGGTGTATTGACGCAGTGCAGAGCGCAGCATGGTCTTGGAGACTCTGGCATCGTCAGCGAGACGCTCGGCCAAATCCTGGAAGATGCCAATCTTGAGCGGCTTGGCCTCTCCTTCAGCGATGAAGCAGGCCGGGAACTTCTCGACCAGGTAGGCAACGATCTCTTTACTGTTCTTCAGCTTTTCAGTGTTTTCCATGTATAACCTTGGCTTTCATATAAACGCGCGGGTACGCCCGAGCACAACACAACAAAGGCCCCATTATAGAGAGCTTGGGGCCTTTTGCGAACCATCTAGCAATGACTTAGAGCATGCTTTCCAATATTTGCACCGTTTCTTCGAGTCCAATCCGGTCTTTCTCATCAAAACGGTTAAAAATTGGACTGTCGATATCGAGCACGCCGATGATCTCGCCACCACGGCGCACCGGGATCACGATTTCGGCATTGCTGGCACCATCACAAGCGATATGCCCTTCAAATTGATGCACATCGTCAATGAGCTGGGTTTTACCCTCAGCAACCGCAGTGCCGCATACCCCACGCCCGACCGGAATACGCACGCAGGCCGGTTTGCCCTGGAAGGGCCCGAGCACCAGAGTATCTCCCTGCAACAGGTAGAAACCCACCCAGTTGATGTCGGTCAGCTCCAGTGCCAGCAAGGCGGAGAGATTGGCCAGATTGGCAATGAGGTCCGGCTCCCCTTCCAGCAGCGCCTGCGCTTGCTGGTTGAGTCCGCGATAAAATGCTTGTTTTTCAATCATGATTAAATGAACTTCACTCCTTGATAATCTGTGCAAGGTAACGCCCTGCCTGAAAATTTCAAATCAATTTTCACTTCAACCCCATCCTCTTCTTATTAAAGAAGAGGATTTAGCGGGCAACCGAGAGCGCCAGCTGCTGGCGCTGGCCATTGCTCCACTCGATATTGAGCTGCCAGATCATCATCGCCGAGGTACAGGATCCCACCATGGTCGTCCCCTGCCAGCCAGTGCTTGTGGACTCGAAACTGAGCGGTATGGTGCCCATGAACATGTCCCGTCCCTCCAGCCAGGCTTTTACCGGTTTGATCCCCGGATCCCCGCCCTGAAGCAGTATCATGAAGTCATGTTCAGCCTGTACCGGCAGCGACGCGATACTGACGGTCAAGGGTTTGTCACCAAGAACCGTGCTGCATGAGGTGTGAGACAGATCGCAGATTTGATCTTTTTCTGATCCCGCCACCTGGGCCTGCCCCCCGCCAAACCAGGTTCGATAGGCAACCAATCCGAGCAAAATAGCCAGGACGATCGCCAAGTGGACAATTTTGCGTGAAGTGAGTCTCTCTTTCATGAAAAAACAACCTTTTAAGATGCCTGAAAAATGACATTTTCGTGATCTCGCGCAAGGTAATTTATTAAGCAGGCGGGACCCGACGGAGCCAAATATATCACTGTTTATACTGTTATTTTACCTGTCGGTTCAGTATCATTCCCATTGAATTTTCATTTAGCTACTTTTTGCTTTTCCTTTCATTAACAGTTGTTAACAAGAGGCAGGGCAGTAGCCAATGATGTCGGTCCATGTCACTGGACACAAAAATCAAACAACAGCAGCATCGGAAGCGGAATACAACGATGAGCCATATAACTAACCATCCTGAGTACAACTACACCGTTGTTCGCCAGTTCACCGTCATGACAATTGTCTGGGGAATTGTCGGCATGTCGGTTGGCGTACTGATAGCAGCCCAGCTGATCTGGCCTGCCCTCAACTTCGACACTCCCTGGCTGACTTACAGCCGCCTGCGCCCTCTGCACACCAATGCGGTTATCTTCGCATTTGGCTGTAGCGCACTGATGGCGACCTCCTTCTATGTGGTGCAACGCACCTGTCAGGTCAGACTGTTTGGAGGCAAGCTTGCCTCCTTCGTGTTCTGGGGCTGGCAGGCGATTATCCTCTCTGCCGCCATTTCGCTGCCGATGGGATTCACCTCCGCCAAGGAGTACGCAGAGCTGGAATGGCCTATCGACATCGCCATCACAGTGGTCTGGGTTGCCTATGCCGTTGTCTTCTTCGGCACCCTGGTCAAGCGCACCACCTCCCATATCTATGTGGCGAACTGGTTCTTCGGCGCCTTCATCATCACGGTTGCCGTGCTGCACATCGTCAATAACATGGAAGTGCCGCTTTCCGGCATGAAGTCCTACTCCATGTATTCCGGTGCCATGGATGCCATGGTGCAGTGGTGGTATGGCCACAACGCGGTTGGCTTCCTGCTGACAGCCGGTTTCCTTGGCATGATGTACTACTTCGTGCCCAAGCAGGCGGGACGTCCGGTTTACTCCTACCGTCTCTCCATAGTGCACTTCTGGGCGCTGATCTCCCTCTATATCTGGGCCGGTCCTCACCACCTGCACTACACCGCACTGCCTGACTGGGCTCAGTCTCTGGGCATGGTGATGTCCCTGATCCTGTTCGTTCCCTCCTGGGGTGGCATGATCAACGGCATCATGACCCTGTCCGGTGCCTGGCACAAACTGCGTTATGACCCCATTCTGCGCTTCCTGATCGTGTCCCTGTCGTTCTACGGCATGTCCACCTTCGAAGGCCCCATGATGGCGATCAAGACAGTCAATGCCCTCTCCCACTACACCGACTGGACAGTGGGCCACGTTCACTCTGGTGCCCTGGGTTGGGTTGCCATGGTATCCATCGGCGCCATATATCACCTGATCCCGAACCTGTTCGATCAGGGCCGCATGTACAGCATTCGCCTTATCAACGTGCACTTCTGGCTGGCGACCGTGGGGACAGTACTCTACATCGTTGCCATGTGGATTTCCGGCGTGATGCAGGGACTGATGTGGCGTGCAGTCAACGATGACGGCACCCTGACCTACAGCTTCGTGGAAGCGTTGCAGGCCTCTTATCCCTTCTACTTCGTGCGCTTCCTGGGTGGCTGCTTCTTTGTCACCGGTATGTTGCTGATGGCCTACAACGCCTACCGCACCATCTCTGCGCCCAAGGGTTCCCTGGAACCTGTCGCCCAGCCCGCATGATTGAAGAGGTCTAAGCATGAGCAACAATAACCGTCACGAGATATTTGAAAAAAGCGTACCCATGCTGGTGGTCGGCATCATCTTTGCCATCAGCTTGGGGGGGCTGGTTGAAATCACCCCGCTGTTCTTCCAGAAACAGACCACTGAGCCGGTGGAGGGCCTCAAACCTTACACTGCCCTGCAGATGGAAGGACGCGACATCTTCATTCGCGAAGGCTGTACCAACTGCCACAGCCAGATGATCCGTCCGTTCCGGGCCGAAACCGAGCGTTACGGTCACTACTCGGTCGCGGGTGAAAGTGTGTGGGAGCACCCCTTCCTGTGGGGCTCCAAGCGTACGGGTCCGGACCTGGCCCGTGTGGGCGGTCGTTACTCTGACGACTGGCACCGTGCTCACCTCATCAACCCGCGCGATGTGGTGCCTGAGTCCAACATGCCTGGCTACCCCTGGCTCGATACCACTGTGATGACAGGTGAACTGACCGGCAAAAAGCTGGCCCTGTTCCGTGATCACTTTGGCGTGCCCTACACAGAGGCCGACGTGCAAGGTGCAGGCGACGCCGTGAAGGGCAAGACAGAGCTCGATGCGCTGGTAGCCTATCTGCAATCACTGGGTCATGCCCTGAAATAAGGAGTCAGGATATGGATTACGGCACATTTCGCGGCCTTTATACCCTGCTGTTGATGGCCATCATGATCGGCATCATCGTCTGGGCATACAGCAAACGCCGCAAGGCCTCTTTCGACGAGGCAGCCAACCTGGTTTTTGCCGATGACGAGCAACCCGGTGCTGATAACAAGAACGCAGGAGCGAAACAATAATGAGCACTTTGTTTAGCATTTTTGTGACCGTCATAAGTCTGGGAACCATTCTCGGCTGCTTCTTGCTGCTGGTGTGGTGCCTGCGGGACAAGATGGGTGTAGAGGAAGGTAAGTCCATGGGACACGCCTTCGACGGCATCGAAGAGATCAACAATCCGCTGCCGAAGTGGTGGACCTATATGTTCATCTTCTTCATCGTCACCGGCCTGGTCTACCTGCTGGCCTTCCCGGGCCTGGGCAACTGGAAGGGTCTGCTGGGCTGGCAGAGCTCCAATCAGGATGTTCGCTCCCTGGCGGAGTCCAAGGCGGCGGCAGCCTCTGCCAAGGCTGAAGGACGTGCGGTGGAGTATGACCGTGAGCTGCTCAAGGCTGACGAGATCTACGGCGCCAAGTTCCGCGAGCTGACCTATCAGACAGACGGCAAGACTTACAAAGATATCACTGAGATCGCCAAGGATCCGGAAGCACTGAAAGTCGGACAGCGCCTGTTTCTGCAGAACTGTTCCCAGTGCCACGGCTCCGATGCCCGCGGCGGTCGCGGTTTCCCGAACCTGACCGACAGCGAATGGCAATGGGGCGGAGAGCCAGCCCAGATCAAGACCACCATCATGGGCGGTCGTCAGGGTGTGATGGCTGCCTGGGGCGAGATACTGGGCAAAGATGGCGTCAAGGAAGTGGCCTCCTACGTGCTGGGTCTGTCTGGTCGTAAGGTTGACCTGGTGGAAGCCAAGAAAGGGGAAGCCCGCTTTGCCGTCTGCGCCGCTTGTCATGGTCCGGATGCCAAGGGAGGGATCGCCTTCGGTGCCCCGGACTTGACCAACAACATCTGGCTGTACGGCGGTTCCCGTCAGGTGGTCGAGCAGACCATCACCCACGGTCGTCACGGTGTGATGCCAGCCTGGCAGGATATTCTGGGTGAAGACAAGGTGCACCTGCTTGCCTCCTACGTTTACAGCTTGTCTCACACCGACAAGTAAAATCAGCAGTAACATGTGATAAGCACGTGATTACTCAGCAAAAAGCCTCGACTCTTCGAGGCTTTTTGTTATCTTGTGTTGGCTAAATCCCCTCTATTTCGTTAATCACAGGTTTCACGGTAGTAGCACTATGTCCCAACCCTGGTATCGCCAATTTTGGCCCTGGTTTATCATCGCCCTCCCGGCCGCCGCCGTGATTGCCGGCATCAGCACGGCAATCATCGCCAGCAAGGATGGGGTCAATCTGGTCGCAGAAGATTATTACAAACAAGGCAAAGAGATTAATCAGGACTTGAGCAAGTTCGATCGATCCGAAGCGCTCAATATCCGCATTGCGCTGGAAGTGAACGGCAACGAGCTGACTCTCAAGCCCCTCTCAGGAGAGATCCCACCCCGTCAGGCCCTCTACCTCTCCCTGTTTCACCCGACCCTGGCCGGCATGGACAGCGAACACATGGTGACTGCTGACGCCAGCGGCGTTTATCGTCTGTTGCTCGACCAGCCCTTGAGTGGCAAGTGGCATATACGGGTCGATGCCTTCGACCATGAGTGGCGGTTGCAAGAGACAGTCCAGCTCCCGACCACAGCCTCCGTCGAACTCGATCCCAAAGGGCGTTAAGTCATGACAGGCGGTTTTTACTGTGGCGAGCCGGTTGCCGCCAACAGTCGAGGTGCCCTGCTCGCCATCCCCCGGGGTAACACACCATGAAGGCTTGCTTTCATTGCGGCGAGCCGGTTCCCGCCGCCAGCCACTATGCCCTCGAGATAAAGGGCATAGTGGAACCCATGTGCTGCCCGGGCTGTCAGGCCGTGGCAGAAACCATCATGGAGTGCGGTCTCTCCAGCTATTACGATCACCGCACAGCGCCCGGTACTAGGGGAGAACTGGTGCCCGAAGAGCTGGCGGCCCTCACCCATTATGATCTTGCCGAAGTGCAACAGGATTTTGTCACCAACAGCGGCACGGGCAGCCACAGGGTGCGAGAGATCCAGCTCAGCGTTGAGGGGCTTACGTGCGCCGCCTGTGCCTGGCTTATCGAGCGCCATCTGACCGGCCTTGCCGGTCTGCACTACATCAATGTCAACACCACTACTCACCGCGCCCGCATCATGTGGGATCCGGACCAGCTTTCGTTAAGCGACATTCTCAAGGGATTCGCCAAGATAGGCTACCGTGCCTACCCCTTCCAGACCCACACCCAAGAGGCTATTTACGCCAAAGAAGTGCGCAACTACATGTTCCGGCTGGCGCTGGCGGGCCTGGGGTCCATGCAGGTGATGATGTGCGCCGTGGCGCTCTACATGGATCTCTTCATCAGTGTCGAGGATGAGTTCATGGTCTACTTCAAGTGGATCAGCCTCTTGCTCTCGACCCCCATCATGATCTATTCGGCCCAGCCCTTTTACGTGGGGGCATGGCGCAGCCTGAAACAGGGCCACCTCTCCATGGACGTGTCGGTGTCGCTGGCACTGATCGGCGCCTTCGTCGCCTCCATGTGGGCCACCGTCTTCAACACAGGTGAGGTCTATTACGACTCCATCACCATGTTTGTCTTCTTCTTGCTGCTGGGACGTTTTCTTGAGTTGAGAGCCCGGCGCAAGGCGTCCGAGTCCAGCTCCAACCTGGCACGGCTAGTGCCCATCATGGCCACCCGCATTGATGAGGAGGGTGAGCACGAGGTGGCGGCCAAGACCTTGCAGGTGGGGGATAGAGTACGGGTGCTGGCCGGTGCAACCCTGCCGGCGGACGGCATCATTGTCGAGGGACAGGCCAGCCTCAACGAATCCATGCTGACCGGCGAGCAACTGCCACTGCTCAAGCAGGTGGGCGACAGCGTCTATGCCGGCACCATCAACACGGATGCACCGCTCCAGATCAGGGTCAGCCATCGCATCGAAGAGTCACGCATCGCCCAGATAATGCGGCTGCAGGATCACGCCCTCGACGACAAGCCAGCCATCGCCCAGATGGCGGATGTGCTCTCCCGTCACTTCATCCTGGTGCTGCTGATCATTGCCGCAGCAGTGTGGACCTTCTGGCACTTCCATCAACCGGAGCAAGCCTTCTGGGTCACCCTGGCCGTGCTGGTCGCCACCTGTCCCTGCGCCCTGTCGCTGGCCACGCCGACCGCCCTCACCTCGGCCACCGCCCGCCTCACTCGCTCCGGTATTTTGTTGCGTCGCGGCCATGTGCTGGACGTGCTGACCAAGGCCAACCGGATAGTGATGGACAAGACCGGCACCCTGACCACGGGCAATATCAGCCTGACCAGCACAACGGCGCTGGCGGAGCTGAGCGAAGATCAATGCCTCGCCATCGCACGGGCACTGGAAGCCTATTCCGAGCACCCCATCGCCCGCGCGTTTAAAAGCACCGCGGCCGACGACGTCTTGCTGCCTGCAAGCGAGGTGGTCCCAGTCATCGGCCACGGTATTGAGGGGTGTGTGGCAGGCAAGCATTATCGCATCGGCAGCGCCCGCTGGCTGGCTCTGCCCACAGAGCACACCGCCAGCCAGGGCCTTGCCATCTATCTGGCGGATGAATCCCGAGTGCTGGCCCGCTTTATCCTGGCCGATACACTGCGCCCGGATGCCAGGGCCCTGCTCCAGGCCTTCAAGGCCGCCGGTTTGCAGACCACCATTCTCACCGGTGACAGCTCTGCCCAGGCCGACGAAGTGGCCCGCGAGCTTGGAGTGGATGAGCTGGTAAAAGGTGTCACCCCGGATGGCAAGCTGGCCTACCTCAAGGCGCGCGAAGCCCAAGGTGATATCAGCATCATGGTGGGTGACGGCATCAACGATGCCCCCGTACTGGCTGGAGCCCACGCCTCTTTTGCCATGGCGGGCGGCACGGATCTTGCGAAAAACAGCGCAGATGCCATCCTGCTGGCCGATGACCTGTCGCGCCTGCTGGACGCCCGCACCCTGGCCATCCGCACTCGCAAGATCATCAAGGAGAACTTCGCCTGGTCCATCGGCTACAACTTGCTGGTGTTGCCGCTGGCGGCCAGCGGCTGGTTACCCCCCTATCTGGCGGCAGCTGGCATGTCCTTGAGCTCCCTCATCGTGGTCACCAACTCCATGAGGCTCAATCGCTGAACCGTGAAGACGGCGTGCTCATGCGAATATGAGCGCGCCAACACATATTGAATGAAGAGGGATCCTGGCCGGTAACTGGTTTACCATGACCACTCTCATAGCAAGGCTTGCATCATGAACATCATCTTCGTCCTGATCCCCATCGCCATCCTGTTTGTCATCATCGCAGGCGCCGTCTTCTTTTGGGCCATTCGCTCCGAGCAGTTTGAAGATCTCGACCGCCAGGGATCCAACATACTGTTTGATGAAGACAAACCTGCCCAGAAACCCATCGAGTCCAAGTCCGATGACCGCCAGCCTTGATCTGGTAGGGGCCCTGCTGGTGGGGCTCGCTGGCTCTGGCCACTGCATCGGCATGTGTGGTGGCGTCTCGGCCGCCCTCTCCATGGCCATTCCCCCCGAGAAACAGCACTTTTGGGGCCGACTTGGCTATCTCCTCAACTACAACCTGGGGCGGATCCTCAGCTATGTCATCGCTGGCGCTCTGGTAGGCGGGCTGCTGGCCACCACCAGCGAGCTCGGTGCAGGCAAACATGCCATCGCCGGATTGCGGCTGATGGCGGCGCTCTTGATGATAGCGCTCGGCCTGTACCTTGCCGGCTGGTGGCAAGGCATACTGCTGCTCGAGCGGATCGGTGCCCGACTCTGGCCACGGATCAAGCCGCTGGCAGCCAAGTTTCTTCCCTTCACTTCGGCCTGGCAGGCGTTCCCTTTCGGCATGATATGGGGCTGGCTGCCCTGCGGTCTGGTTTACTCCATGCTGACCTGGAGTGCCGCAGCTGGCTCTGCCAGTGGCGGGGCACTGATCATGCTCTGCTTTGGCATGGGAACCCTGCCGACACTCTTTGCACTGGGGGGACTGGCGGACCGGCTGCGCTACTGGCTGACCTTGCGCAGTTTGCGTCAAGGCGGGGCTGTTTTGCTCATTGCATATGGGCTGCATACCCTCTGGGTCGGGATAGCGTCCTTTTGAAACCCTATCCAAAATAGATGAGTTGATGGTAAACTTGTTTGATATAAATCAATTATTCGTATGAGCCTATGATCCCGGAAAAGAAACCTGGCAGACGTATTCAGAGCGGTGGCTGTGCAATTCATTGCCAGGATTGCAGCATCAGCCAGCTCTGTATTCCCTTCACTCTGAACGACAGTGAACTCGATCAGCTCGACAGCATCATTGAGCGCAAGAAGCCGATCCAGAAGGGTGAGGAGCTGTTCAAAGCCGGCGATGAGCTGAAGTCGCTCTATGCGATCCGTTCCGGGACCATCAAGTCATACACCATCACAGAACAGGGTGACGAGCAGATCACCGCTTTTCACCTCGCAGGGGACTTGGTTGGCTTTGATGCCATTCACAAGCATGCGCATCCGTCCTTTGCCCAGGCGCTGGAAACGGCCATGGTGTGCGAGATCCCGTTCGACGTACTCGACGATCTCTCCGGCAAGATGCCCAAGTTGCGCCAGCAAATCATGCGACTGATGAGCAACGAAATCATGGGCGATCAGGAGATGATACTGCTGCTCTCCAAGAAGAATGCGGAAGAGCGCCTTGCCGCCTTCCTGCACAATCTGTCGGTGCGTTTCTCCGAGCGCGGCTTCTCCGCAAAGGAATTCCGCCTCTCCATGACCCGGGGTGATATCGGTAACTATCTCGGCCTCACGGTGGAGACTATCAGCCGTCTGCTTGGCCGTTTTCAGAAGTCCGGCCTCATCAGCGTCAAAGGCAAATACATTACCGTGCTGGATCAGATGGCCCTCGGCGTCATGGCTGGCGCCCCCCGTCCTGCCTGCGGTTAATTTCCCCTCTGTCTGCCCTCGTTGCCGGATCGGTTTAGTCTGAAATTTGATCCGGCACATGTCCCCCAGCCTCCTCCTGAGCTAAGCTGTAATGGCTAAAGGTCTGTCATCATTGGTATTTTTGCCAAGGAGGAAGAGAACATGGTCAAGTACCGAAAAATTCTGGTTGTTATCAACCCGGAAGAAGAGCGGCAAGTTGCCCTCGAACGTGCGGTCAAAGTAGCTGAGCTCGATGAAGGCGCTCAACTGACCCTGTTACTCACTATTTATGACTTCTCATACGAAATGACCGCCATGCTGTCGGTGGATGAACGGGAAGAGATGCGCCACGGCGTGATCGCTCAGCGTCGTGAATGGCTAGACGACATTCTCAAACCCTACCGTGCCAAGGGACTGGACTACGAGGTCAAGGTAGTCTGGCACAATCGTCCCTTCGAGTGTGTCATTCAGGAAGTACTGGAGAATCGCCACGATCTGGTGGTCAAAGCGACCCATCATCACTCCTTCCTGCAAACCTTCATCTTTACTCCGACCGACTGGCATCTGCTGCGCAAGTGCCCCTGCCCTGTCCTGCTGGTCAAAGAGGGCCACTGGCAACGGGGTGGCAACATCATTGCGGCCATCAACTGCTCCAGCGACGATCAGGATCAGAAAGTGCTGAACGAACGGATCACGGAGGAAGGCATTGGCATCGCCGAGTTGCTCGGCTCCAACCTGTATCTGGTCAATACCTATCCCGGAACCCCGGTCAATGTGGCCATAGAGTTGCCGGAGTTCGACCCCAATGCTTACAACGAGGCTATTCGCAAACACCATGAGAGCCTGCTGCTGAGCCATGCCGACAAATATGGCATAGGCCATCTGTGGACCCGGGTGGCGGAAGGATTGCCGGAAGAGGTGTTGCCCGACCTGGCTGACGACCTGCAAGCCACCCTGATGATCATGGGGTGTGTCGGTCGCACCGGCCTCTCTGCCGCCCTGCTCGGCAATACCGCTGAACATGTGGTGGACAGGCTCTCCTGCGACATCCTGATCCTCAAACCCGACGATTACAGCTGCCCGGTAGACAGCCGGCGTCGTCAATCATAAGGCGCCTTTCATCCTGGCACCTTGCCCTCCCCCGGGACATGGCTATAATAACGCGCTTATTTGTGTCCCGGGTTTTACGAGCATGCTAGAAGAGCTGAACGCCAAAGATAAATACAGTTTCAACAAACTGCAAAAGCGCCTGCGGCGCAACGTAGGTCAGGCCATCGCCGACTTCAACATGATTGAAGAGGGCGACAAGATCATGGTGTGCCTGTCCGGCGGCAAAGACAGCTTTGCCATGCTCGACATCCTGATGAGCCTGAAGGCAAGCGCCCCCATCCATTTTGATCTGGTGGCCGTCAACCTGGATCAGAAGCAACCGGGCTTCCCCGAGCATGTGCTGCCTGAGTACCTGGCGACCCTGGGCGTTGACTTCAAGATCGTCGAAGAAGATACCTATTCCATCGTCAAGGACAAGGTACCGGAAGGCAAAACCACCTGCGCCCTCTGCTCCCGCCTGCGTCGAGGTATTCTCTATCGCACGGCGCAAGAGCTGGGCTGCACCAAGATTGCCCTCGGCCATCACAGGGATGACATCCTTGAGACCCTGTTCCTCAACATGTTCTACGGCGGCAAGCTCAAGTCCATGCCGCCCAAACTGGTGAGCGATGATGGCAAGAACGTGGTGATCCGCCCGCTGGCCTACTGCAAGGAGAAAGACCTGGTACGTTACGCCGAGGTCAAGGCCTTCCCTATCATCCCCTGCAACCTGTGCGGCTCGCAGGAGAACCTGCAGCGTCAGGCCATCAAGCAGATGATGCAGGATTGGGATCGCCGCTTCCCGGGTCGTATCGAAACCATGTTCACCGCCATTCAGGACGTGATCCCGAGCCACCTGCTTGATCACAAGCTGTTCGACTTCAAGAGCATCAACCGTGACTCCGGCATCATAGATGGCGGCGACAAGGCATTTGATCCGCCCGAACTGCCGACAGCCCCCTTGCTGAACATCGACGAGATGGACGTGCTGGATGTGATTGAAGTGCGCTAGGCACTGCAAAATCGGTAACGAAATCTGCAACGAAAAAGGAGCGCCTGGCGCTCCTTTTTATCTTTCTGGCGTGACGCTTGCTCAGCCCTTGTGCAACCAGGGGGTCAGTCGCAGTATGTCCCCCTTCAGTTGCAGCTTGCCCGCGGCGAAGTCTGCCAGTTGTGCGTTGCTCAGCAGCAACTGCCCCTCTTGCCAGGAGAGTGGCAGCTGGCGGGCGCCATCAACCAGATAGGCAGTGCCAGCCGGTTGCACCAGTGTCACCCGCACACCCGCCATCTCGGGCAGGAAATACTTGCCGACCATGCCGGCCAGCTTGCTCAGCAGGGCCTGCATATCCTGCTGGCGCTCGGCTACTTCGGCCACCTTGAGCTCCCACTGGCTACCTGACACGGGCGGTGCATCGGCCATCACCTGCACCGAGAGATCGCAGGCTGCGTGTGCCTCGGTCAAGCCCACCACCACGGTCGCCTTGTCCAGATTGAGATCATCGTCGTAGGGCAGCCGCAGCTCGCTGTCTACCGTCACCTCAGCAGCCACGTCCCGATCCAGGGTAGAAACCCGGGCCGAGGTAAGCAGGCAACGCTGTCCATTTTGTTGATCTGTCAGATAAAACCCCAATCTGGCATGGCCAAACTCCCCCTTGGCAAAGGTCTTCATCTGGCTGTAGAAAGTACTGTATTGCAGATCCAGTGAAGGCTGTGCCAACCCCAGGGTGGGCAACAGCAGCAAGCTTGCCGCTACGCCATGTCGAGCCATCTTCATGTGCCATCCTTTTGCATCACGCACTCGTCATGCGTTGAAATCTTGGTGTGCCATCTCTTGGCACTGCATACGCCGGTCAAGCGCTGAAATGATCGGGACCTTCGCTCACTTCGGTCACTTCTACCGCGACCCCACACAGATCCCGATAGAGGATCCCCTTGCAGTTGAAGTAGAGAGGAGCCACCCAGATAAGCCCCAGACCCATGGGGAGCAGCGCCAGGAAAAACAGCGCCAGCATGACACCGTGCAGCAGCACTATGCTGGGCCAGCCGCGAACAAACAACTTGAGCGACACCAGAATGGCCTGCACCGGTGACAAGCCGCGTTCCAGCACCAGCGGCACGGTAAACACCAGCCCCATGCCGATCAGCGCAGACGGTATGAACGCCAGCATCACCGGCAAGCCCACCAGTTCAAACAGGGGACCGAACAAGCTGGTGATCATGCTGCCCAGCAGGCTCAGGCTGCCGAGGCGCAGGAAGTGGCGAAAGAAATCGAATACCTGGCTCGGACGGGCACGGACGCCGACCGATTGCTGCAATCCCAGCATGTCGAGGGACGAGGTCATTGGGGCCATCATGATGGTGATGAGCAGACTCAGCACCAGGGCAATATCCATCCCCCCTTCCTGATTGACGTAAGGCGCCAGCAGGGTATTGCTCAGCAACATCCAGATGGAGGTAACCCCTACTATGGCCAGCAGCAGGCCAAAACCGGTACGGCGCGTCTGTTGCCAACTCTCTTGCAGTACCCCCTTGAGGTCGAGGCGATATCCCTGACTCAGGGATTGCTCGAGGGAACCACCGATCCGCATTTTATTACTCAATGGACTATCCAACATCAGAAAAACACTATTCAGGGGGCACATTATAGCGATTTGACCCGGTATGCGTAGCCGTTTTTCCCCTTATCTGCTGGTGGGAAAGCCTTTGATTTCATAAGCGCAGACCGGTTCACCTCCTTCCTTTCCTTCCTTTCCCGCCTTGGCCCGCCGTTGTGATGGGCGTAGGATGCCAACAGATATACCGCATTTGCTGACTGCCTCCGCCCTTTCCCATCCGGGCGACGCGAGGAAGACACACTTCACAAGGAGACATGCATGTCTGATTTGACCCTGTATCTCGCCCCTGGCACTTGCGCCATGGCCGTACACATAGCGCTGACCGAGGCCCAGGCCCACCATCAGGTCAAGCGACTTGATCTGGTGGCGGGGGAGCAGCGCTCTGCCGCCTATCTCGCCATCAATCCCAAAGGCCGGGTGCCGGCGCTTGTTACCGAGCGCGGCGTGCTGACTGAAACCCCGGCACTGCTGCTCTATGTGGCGCAGCGCTTTCCCGATGCCCTGCTTGCCCCGTTGGATGACCCTTTCCTGCTGGCCCGCATGCAGGAGGTCAACAGCTTCCTTGCCTCCACCGTACATGTCTCCCATGCCCACGGACGCCGCGGCAGCCGTTGGGCCGATGATGAACAGGCTGTCGCCGCCATGCAGGCCAAGGTGCCGCAAAACATGCGCGATGGTTTTGCCGAAATTGAACGCCACTATCTGGGCGGCCCCTGGGTGCTGGGGGAGCGCTTCAGCCTTGCCGACATTTACCTGTTCGTGGTCGCCGGCTGGCTCGAGAGCGATGGGGTGGCCATCAGCGAGTTCCCCAGGGTAGCAGCCCACTATCAACAGATGCTCACACGCCCCGGCGTGCAGCAGGCCCTCGCCCTCTGATCCCTCTCTCCTTCAATCCTCTGCATATGGGTGCCTGTACGCTGTCTGGCACCTCTTTTCATCCTTTTCCCCCCCGGCATTGAGATCGTTTTCACATTTCTGCCATCTCCCTGTGGATCAAGCGTGCCTTAGCGCCTATCGTTTACCTCATGACGCAACCGGTTGCGTAACCGGTTGCCTTGATAAACATCAGATACGCAGACGCAAGTCTGCCGAGGTGCTGTTATGAAACGAGGCGTACTGCTCAATGCTCCCTTGAGTGCCCTGGTGGCACAGATGGGCCACACCGACGAGATCACAGTGTGCGATGCGGGATTACCCATTCCGGCGGGGCCGGAGCGCATCGATCTGGCGCTGATGGCGGGCACCCCCAACCTGCAGACAGTGCTGAAAGCGCTACTGACGGATCTTGTGGTGGAAAAAGTGATTATGGCCAGCGAGATAAAGCTGATCAGCCCTGACACCCATCAAGCCCTGCTCGATCAGATCGAGACCCACTCGCTCGAGCAAGGCAAACCCATTGCCATCGAATATTGCCTGCATGAGGAGTTCAAGACCCGCTCCCGCCAGAGCAAGGCGATAGTACGCAGCGGCGAAATAACGCCCTATGCCAACCTCATTCTCTGCGCCGGCGTGGCGTTTTAAGCCTCTTCAAGGAAGCTGCAATGAGCACAACTCCCTCCCCCCTTTCGGGGCTCACCGGGAGCGTTGACACGCCCCCCTCGCCCATTCTGGAGCTGACCGGGATCGTCAAGACCTTTCCCGGTGTCCGCGCCCTCGATGAGGCAGGACTCAAGGTTTACCCGGGCCAGGTGATGGCCTTGCTCGGCGAGAATGGCGCCGGCAAATCCACCCTGATGAAAGTGCTGACCGGCATCTATCAAGCCGACGCGGGCAGCGTCAGTTACCGCGGCCAGCCTGTGCACTTCAAGGGTCCCCGCGACTCCCAGGATCAGGGCATCAGCATCATCCACCAGGAGCTGAACCTGCTGCCGGAGCTCTCCATTGCCGCCAACATCTTCCTTGGCCGCGAACCGCGTACCCGTTTTGGCAGCATTGACCACAAGCAGTTGCGCGAGCGCGCCAGCAGCCTGCTCGGTCGTCTCGGCGTCAAGCATGGTCCGGATACCCGGCTCGGAGAGCTGTCGATTGGTGAACAGCAGATGGTGGAAATTGCCAAGGCCCTCTCGTTCGATGCCAGCGTCATCATCATGGATGAGCCCACAGATGCCCTGACCGACACCGAAACAGAGCAACTGTTCACCGTGATCCGCGAACTGCGGCATCGTCTATATCTCCCATCGCCTCAAGGAGATCTTCCAGATCTGCGACCGGGTTACCGTGCTGCGTGACGGCAAGTGGATCGGCGAGAAAGCAGTGAGCGATCTCGATGAAGACAGGATCATCGAGATGATGGTCGGTCGGCGGCTGGAAGAGCAGTACCCGCGCCTGCATCGGGAACTGGGTCCTGTCAGCCTGCAAGTCAAAGATCTGGCTGGCCCGGGTGTGCGCGGGGTGAGCTTCTCCCTGCGTCAGGGGGAGATACTGGGCTTCAGTGGCCTGATGGGCTCAGGCCGTACCGAGCTGATGAAACTTATCTACGGGGCCAGTCCCATCAGCGCCGGCGCTGTCGAGGTCGATGGCAAGGTCATGGTGCCACGCACCCCTGCCGATGGGCTGGCCGTCGGCATCGCCTATATCTCCGAAGATCGCAAGGGGGATGGGCTGGTGCTGGAACTCTCGGTGCGGGAAAACATGAGCCTGTGCGCCCTCGATGAGTTCATCCGCGGCGGCAAGATCGACGGCAAGGCCGAGCGCCAGGCAGTGAGCGACTATGTGCGCCTGTTCAACATCAAGACCCCGAGTCAGGATCAGCTGATAAAGCTGCTCTCCGGTGGCAACCAGCAGAAGGTGGCCATCGCCAAGGGGCTGCTGACCAAGCCCAAGGTATTGATCCTGGATGAGCCGACCCGCGGCGTCGACGTGGGGGCCAAGAAAGAGATCTACCAGCTCATCAACCAGTTCAAGCAGGAGGGGATGAGCATCATCCTGGTCTCCTCCGAGATGCCGGAAGTGCTCGGCATGAGCGATCGCATCATGGTGATGCACGAAGGGCGCATCAGCGCAGAATTCATGTCCGCGGACGCCAATCAGGAGAAACTGATGGCGGCGGCAGTCGGTAAACAGTGGCAATCAGAGCAAGAGGCCTTTCAATGACAACCCAAACCCTTTCCCGCCGCGGCATCATGAGCAAGGCCTGGTGGATTGAGAACAAATCCCTGGTCGCCCTGCTGGTGTTGATTGGCGTGGTCTCCTTTCTGAGCCCCAACTTCTTCACCGCCGACAACCTGCTCAACATACTGCGCCAGACGTCGGTCAACGCCATCATGGCGGTCGGCATGACGCTGGTCATCCTCACCGCTGGCATCGATCTGTCTGTCGGCTCTGTACTGGCCCTGTGCGGCGCTCTGGCAGCCACCATGGTAGCGATGGAGCTGCCCATAGCGCTGGTGGTGCCACTGACCCTGGGGGCCGGTGCCCTGCTCGGCGGCATCAGCGGCCTCATCATTGCCAAGGGCAAGGTGCAGGCATTCATCGCCACCCTGGTCACCATGACAGCCCTGCGCGGCGTGACCATGGTCTATACCGAGGGGCGCCCCATCTCCACCGGTTTTAGCGAGGGATCCGATCACTTCGCCAGGCTCGGTACCGGTTACCTGCTTGGTCTGCCTGTGCCCATCTGGCTGATGGCCATCGTCTTCCTGCTGGCCTGGTACCTGCTCAACCACACACGTCTGGGCCGTTACATCTATGCCCTGGGCGGCAACGAATCTGCCACCCGCCTCTCCGGCATCAATGTGGCCAGGGTCAAACTCGCCGTATATGGTCTGTGTGGCATGCTGTCGGCGCTGGCTGGCCTCATTGTCACCTCCCGCCTCTCCTCTGCTCAGCCTACGGCTGGTATGGGCTACGAGCTGGACGCCATCGCCGCCGTTGTGCTGGGTGGTACCAGCCTGATGGGGGGCAAGGGTCGCATCATGGGGACCTTGATAGGGGCCCTCATCATCGGCTTCCTGAACAACGCCCTCAACCTGCTCGACGTCTCGTCCTATTACCAGATGATCGCCAAGGCCAGCGTCATTTTGCTCGCCGTGATGGTCGATAACAAAAGCAATCGATAACAACCTAAGCCATGCCACACACACAAGGAATGAAATGATGAAAAAGCTCAATACCCTGCTCGCTGCCGCCATCATGTCTGTGCTGGGCACCGCCCAGGCCGCCGATCAGACCCTGGCGATGGTGGTCTCCACCCTCAACAACCCTTTCTTCGTCACCATGAAAGAAGGGGCCGAAGCCGAAGCCAAAGCCAAGGAGCTTGGTTATGAACTGGTGGTACTGGACTCCCAGAATGACCCGGCAAAGGAGCTCTCCAACGTGGAAGATCTCACAGTGCGCAAGGTCAACGCCATCCTGATCAACCCGACCGACTCCGAGGCCGTTGGCAATGCCATCCGCCTGGCCAACAAGGCCAACATCCCTGTGCTGACCCTGGATCGCGGTGCTGCACAAGGTGAGGTCAAAGCCCACATTGCCTCCGACAACGTGGCTGGCGGCAAGCTGGCTGGCGACTTCATCACCCAGAAACTGGGCGCTGGCGCCAAGGTGATCCAGCTCGAGGGGATCGCAGGTACCTCCGCCGCCCGTGACCGTGGCGAAGGTTTTGCCTTGGCCGTGGCTGCCAACAAGCTGGAAGTGCTGGCCTCCCAGCCTGCCGACTTTGACCGCACCAAGGGGCTGAACGTCATGGAAAACCTGCTGGCCGCGCACCCGGGCGTGCAAGCCGTGTTTGCCCAGAACGACGAAATGGCGCTGGGTGCCATCCGCGCCGTACAGGCTGCCGGCAAAGAGGTGATGATCGTCGGCTTAGACGGCACTGATGATGGCAAGGCCGCCGTTTCCCGTGGCAAACTGGCCGCCACAGTAGCGCAGCAACCGGCCCTGATCGGTGCCATCGGCGTGGAAACCGCCGACAAGGTACTCAAGGGGCAGCCGGTAGAAAAATCCATCCCGGTACCGCTGCAAATCGTCAGCAAGTAATGTGACAGGGGGGAGCTTGGCCTCCCCCTTTGTTTTTGGAGTTTCCATCAGCTGTGCATCTTGGCTTGGGCCCACTCAAACCAAGATGTTCCAAATCAAGGGTGATAAGAATGAATCGTCTCGTTGTTCTGGGCAGTGTCAATGCGGATCATGTACTGCGCGTCCCTCATTTTCCTCGCCCCGGTGAAACCCTGACCGGCCACAGCTATCAGGTGGTACCGGGTGGCAAGGGGGCCAATCAGGCGGTGGCTGCCGCACGTCTCGGCGCCCCTGTCTCCTTTATTGCCCGCATCGGTGATGACGCCATCGGCCATCAGATGCGCCAGGGTTTCGAGCAAGATGGCATAGACGTCAGTGCAGTAGAACTCGATGAGACCTTGCCCACCGGCATCGCCATCATCTATGTGAGCGACGAGGGGGAAAACAGCATAGGCATCTCCGCCGAGGCCAACGGCGCCCTCTCTCCTGCCATGGTCAAACGGCATGAAGCCATGATTGCCGATGCCCATACCCTGCTACTGCAGCTGGAAGTGCCGCTTGAAAGCGTGTTTGAAGCCGCCAAGCTGGCTAGATCCCACGGCACCCGGGTGGTACTCAATCCGGCGCCCGCCCGCCCGCTCCCGGCCGAGCTGTTGGCGCTGGTGGATCTCATCACCCCCAACCAGACCGAAGCCGAGCTGTTGACCGGCGTCAAGGTGAGCGACGAGGCCAGCGCGGCTCAGGCGGCGGCCCGCTTCCACCAGATGGGAATAAGCGATGTGATGATCACCCTGGGCTCCCAAGGGGTCTATTGCAGCAATGCCAAGCAGCAACAGCTCATCCCGGGGTTTCGGGTTGAGGCAGTAGACACCACGGCCGCGGGCGATACCTTCAACGGCGCCCTGCTGGCCGCCGAGCTTGCCGGTGCAGACTTCAACGCCGCGGTGCGCTTTGCCCACGGCGCGGCGGCGCTTTCTGTCACCAAGTTCGGCGCCCAGAACTCGATCCCAAGCAAGGTTGAGGTCGACGCCTTCCTGCTTGCCCAGACGGCGCAGGGGCACTGATGGCCAACATCAAGGAGGTGGCGGCGCGGGCAGAGGTCTCCACCACTACCGTCTCCCATGTTATCAACGAGACCCGCTTCGTGGCACAAGAGACCCGTGAGCGGGTCTTTGCTGCCATGCGCGAACTCAATTATGCCCCCAGCCTGGTGGCCCGCAGCCTCAAGGTGAAGGAGACCAACAGTATCGGCATGCTGGTCACCACCTCCAGTAACCCCTTCTTTGCCGAGGTGGTGCGCGGGGTGGAGCGCTACTGCTTCGAGCAGGGCTACAACCTGATGCTGGGCAACACAGAGGGGCAAGCCGAAACCGCCCTCTCCTACCTGAAAATGATGCTGCGAAAACGGGTCGACGGCCTGCTGATCATGTGCAGCGAGGGGCAGCAGGAGGTGTTCAACCAGCTCGACTGGCTCAAGAGCCTGCCGGTGGTGGTGATGGACTGGGGCATGGAGAGCAAGGACGTGGATCTCATCGCCGACAACTCCCATCGCGGCGGCTACCTGGCCACCCGCCACCTGCTGGCGCTCGGTCACACCGACATAGGCTGCATCACGGGCCCCCACAGCCGCGCCCCCGCCAATCAGCGCCAGGCTGGCTTTGAGCAGGCGATGCAGGAAGCGGGTCTGACCGTCAATCCGGCCTGGATCCAGGAGGGAGATTTCGACTGTGCCAGTGGTTTCAATGCCATGCAGCGCCTGCTGGCTCAGCCCAAACGGCCAAGCGCCCTGTTTATCTTCAACGACATGATGGCCATGGGGGCCATCAGTGCCGCCCATCAGGCGGGGTTGAACATACCGCAGGACATCTCCATCGTCGGTTATGACAATGTGGCGCTGGCGCAGTATCTGTCACCGCCACTCACCACCATCAATCAACCCAAGGAGGAGCTGGGACGCCTCGCCGTTACCCGGCTGCTGGCACGTATCAATGGGGTGACAGTGGATAACCACCTGATCACCGTTGATCCAGATCTGGTGATCAGACAATCCTGCGCGCCCTTCCCATCCCCCTGACCCGCTGAAAGACGCATGCAAAAAGGGCGATCCATGGGATCGCCCTTTTTATCTCAGCCAGTCAGGCCTGCCGCGCAGCCTGAACATCTGCCGGAATGAGGCGCACCAACCCCAACTGCTGTGCCAGCGGCTGCAACAAGCCGGTGTGGCTTGCGAGCTCCGGCAACCAGTAACGCACCGGCCAGCCGGCGGCCAGCAGCGTTGGCGTGCTGCTGCCAAGCTCGCTCAGTGCCAGGGTACAACCGCGCTGATTCACCTTGGCCAGCAAGCTGGCATCCTGTTGCAAGGCAGGTAACAGCAAGATCGGCTCGACATGCACAGTGGCGGGTAGATAGGCCAGCACATGGGCCAGTTGGGCCTGATGATTGAGCGCTATCAGCAGTGGTTGAGGCTCACCGAGTGCGGCTTGTTCATGCTCTTGCAACAGCCGCGCGATCACGGGTCCCAGTATGCCCCCCTCCTGCAGCCAGCTCATCTCGCAGGGTGCCAGATTGTCCTGCCAGCGCAGCAACACCCCCCTCACCCTGAGCCCGTTCTCACTGCTCAGCCATGGCATATCGACCACCAGAGGGGATGGTATCCGGTATGCCAACCAGTCCCGCAGCTGGTGCAACTGACGCTGGGTCAGCTGCAATTGCTGCAACATGCCTGGCTGAAACCAGGCGATATCCCCATTGGCATCGCGCTTGGCCTGATTGAGGGCAAGGATGGCCTGATCCAGCAGTCGATTGGGATCCTGAGTCTCCTCTACCTGGGCTACCCCCAGCCGGCACGCCAGCTCGAAACGGCTCTCCCGGGTCACAAACTCGAAATGCAGCAGTTGCTTCAGGGCCTGGATCTGTTCCTCCATGCCCTGTATGTCTTCGGTCAGGATCACCGCAAACTCGTCCCCTCCCAGCCGATAGGCGTGCCCGCTGTAGGCCTGCTGCAGCTTGTTCGCCACCGTTTGCAACAACCTGTCCCCCACCTGATAGCCAAGCAGATCGTTGACCTGCTTGAAGCGCTTCAGATCAAGCACCACCAGCGCCTGAGCGCGGGAAGATTGCAACGAGCGAGTCAGCTGCTCTTGCAAGGCTCGGCGATTGCCGAGCTGGGTCAGGGGGTCGAGCAAAGAGAGGCGCCGGTTTTGCAAGTTGGCTCGAATGAGGGCAAACACCAGGGCACCACCGGTCACCAACAGGATCAACTGACAGATTTGCAGCCAGAAAAGGCTGCTGCGGATCTGGTTGACCGAGGCTTCCCGCTCCTGACTGGAGAGGATCCGATCGCCCACCACCCCTATCTGATGGGTCCGTTCGGCAATCCTGGTCTGCAACTGCTCGAGCTCGGCCCCTTCGCGCAACTGCCCGGCCTGCATCTGGGGCTCGAGCAGTTTAATCTGCTCGAACAGTCCGGCCAGGGCCTTGCCCAGTCCGTGACGCTCCCGCGCATCGGCGGTCTCGCTGCTGATGAGGAAGATATCCAGCCGGTTCCACAACAGATCGTAATCCAGGCTCAGGGTCTCCATGTCCAGTTGCCCGGCCCGGTAGAGGCGCAAGTCGTAGAGAAAACGCTGGGACTCCAGCATCACCTGGCTGATGTTCCAGTGGATGTTGCGATAGAAGGTATCGACCAGCTGCTCCTGGCGGTGCTGCAGATAGAGCCCGCAACCCGAGGAGAACAGAAACAGCAGGGTGATTGAGACCAGGAGCAGATTGTGACGCTGACGACCCATCAGCCGATGATCTCGATGCGGGTTACCTGCCAGACCATGCAGTTATGAATGAGGGGGATATCCAGCTTGGGGTAACTGGAAAGGGGGATCAGCAACCAGAGCGGTCCCTTGTTGCGGCGGGTCAGCGGCTTGCCATCCTCATGGCGCACCAGGGTCAGTGGTGCCTCCTCAAACAGGGTGAGATCCACCACCTGCTGATAGCCATTAAGTGCCGAGACGGCAATTTTGCCCGCATTCTTAACCCCTTGCGCCGCCAACACAGCCGCCAGGGTCGGGCCACGGTAGTCATGCATATCCGTGGTCCAGGGAGTCGCTGTCTTGAATTGGGTTTGCGGCAAGGCGGCCAGTGCAGCGTCATCGAGCGCTATCTGCCGACCATCGGGCAGCACAAGTGTCATCAGGGGGGTCGATGCCAATGCGCTGGCACTGGCCAGCATCAGGAGAAAAAAGCGATCCATTGCTTCACTAGGGTCATGATCATTTGCGCCAACTGCGTCCCATATTTTGGTTGTCAGTGTCGCGATTTCACACTCTCATTGCAACTGTGACGTCACACAGTAGCTCAGGATCCACGCATCTCCATCCAGTTGTGACCCTCTATCTGTTTGGGTTGATGCACGCCGCAGCGCTCCAGCAACTCGTCAACGAAAGCGGGTACCAGCAGGGAGGCCGGTCCATAGCGCTTCTCGTCAAACTGGCTGCCCACCTCGCTCGGTTCCAGGTTGAGCTCTATGGTATGGGCACCGTTGAGGCCAGCCTCATGCACGAAGCCGGCAGCAGGGTAGACGGCCCCCGAAGTCCCGATGGAGATGAAAAGGTCGCACTGGGCCAAGGCGCCATAGATGCGATCCAGCCCCAGCGGCATCTCGCCAAACCAGACCACGTGCGGGCGCAGCGGCTGGGGGAACTGGCAACAGGAGCAAAGTTCGTCCTGATGGAGATCGCCGCGCCATTCGATCACCTGGCCCGACTCGGGACAGCGGGCCTTGAGCAGCTCTCCGTGCATATGGATGAGGTTCTTGCTGCCCGCACTCTCGTGCAGGTTGTCGATATTCTGGGTCACCAGAGTGACTGTGCCAGGCAACAGGCGCTCGAGGCGGGCCAGGGCATAGTGAGCAGGATTGGGATGGATCTGCGGTTGTTGCAGCTGATGACGGCGCGAGTTGTAGAAACCCTGCACCAGGGCGGGATCCCGGGCGTACCCTTCCGGGGTCGCCACATCCTCCACCCTGTGCTCTTCCCACAAGCCGTCACAGGCACGGAAGGTCTTGATGCCGGATTCGGCAGAGATACCGGCGCCGGTAAGAATGACGATATGTTTCGCTGATTGCACCATGACTGCTTCCCTCTGATCCCATACAAGGCTGACCTTAGCACAGGCTGAAAAGGCAGCCTATTCACCCTTGGTCTTATGAGGATACCCGCTTCACAGGGTATCGAGCACGCTCAGATCGAGCCGGACAAACACCAGCTCCCTCCCCGTCACCAGGGTGAGCGGCAGCCCCAACCCCCGCAGGAGCGCCAGCATGGGGCGATTCTGGGCTAATACTTCTGCGGTCCACTCCCGAATGCCCTCGGCGCGCGCCAGCAGTGCCAGCGCCAGCAGAATGCGCCTGCCCGCCCCTCTGTGCTGGAAGTGATCTGCGACCAGACAGGAGAACTCGGCCCGGTCCGGGTGCAGCCGCCGCCGTATGGACTGGGCCTGGGCCAGCGGCCGCCCCTGACCATCGGTCAGCAGCAGCGCTATCTGAGGGGCTCTGGGATAGTCGAGAAAGAAGGCGAGTTGATCATCGGTAGCCGGCTGTTTTGCCCGCATGAAGCGCAGGTAAATGCTCTGCTCGCTCAACGCCTCGTAGGCGGCTCTGATCGATTCCGGATCGGCGCCAGCCAGCTCCTGCAAGCGGCAGGGTACCCCGCCTACTTCCATCATCAAGGGCAAGGAGGCCCGTGACGTCGGATGCAGCCAGCCAGCCAGGCTGCGTTGCAAACGCGCCTCATCGGGGGGCCAGCAGAGGTAACGGGGCACGGGTTACCAGCGCCCCGTCATGCCGCGATCGCGCCACAGGGTACTGTCTAGCAGGTTGAAGGGATCATCCAGATAGAGGGCAATGCCAAGCTCTCTGGCCCTATGGATGAAGCGGCCCAGCAGGGAGTCCGCCGTCATGGCCTCGAGCCCTGGTAGCAGGCTCTGCCCCAACAGCAGGTGCTGCAATGGCACCCTCTCCAGCAAATCAAACGGCATATGCTGGTCATTGTCGAGCAGCAGCGCAAGCTTGACGCCAGCCAGACTGGCTTGCAGCACCAGTGCGAACCGCTCGGCCTGGCTGAGCAGGTGATCACGGCGGTGAATGACCAGGGTCAGTTCAGTGGCATCTCGCCCCTGTCTGCCCAGCCAATCCCGCACCAGCTCCCACCGTGGCGGCAAACCTGTCACCGCCAGCCAGATGGGCAGCGGAGATGGCGGGTCGGACAAGAGCCCGATCAGCCCCTTCTCCTCCCCCTGCCAGCTGCGGACGGTACGGCGCAAGCCACTGAGCCGCTGTTGCCGCTGTGGCCCCAGATAGAGCGCCTTGAGCAGCCGCAGCAGATCATCGCTCAACAGCGGTTTGGCCAGGGCGGCCACCACATTGAAACCCGCATCGTGCAACAGCCGGCGGGCCCCGTCTATCAGGGTCTGATCGTGGGCCGACAGCAGTATGATGGGCAGGCCGCTTTGCTGATATTGAGGCTGGCTCATCAGCAGACCGATGGCATCCTGCTCCACCAGGCTGAGATCGCTGATGAGTAGCTTGACGCCTCCCTGTTCCAGCACCTGGATACAGGCATCGCCATCCTGCACCCATTGGCAGGACAGCCCCAATCCCTGGATCTCCTGCTGGATATGGGCGCCTTGAAACGGGTGATCCTCCAGCAACAAGATCTGCATCTGTGCCAGCCACTGCTGCCACTGCTGGTACCTGTCATGGACCCCTGCCAGCCAGTCATCCGAGAGGCGATAGATGCCATCGCTCTGGTTCATCAACTGCGGCAAATAGTCGGCACCGACGTGTGAGGCGGGATCAAACAGGGCGATGGCACCGGCGGCGAACAACCCCTCCCACGGCCAGCGGGCATCGGGTTGCGTGCGACGCAAGGTGGCAAATTCGGGCAAGGTAACGGCTTTTGCCGCCTGATAGGCCACTCCGTCCAGTGCATAGAGGGTCACCGGGTAAAAAAAACGCTCCTGGGTCTCTTCCGAGTTCAGCAACGCCAATAACTCTTCATCTGTGATGATCATGTCAGACTCTCTCACCTAATCGCCGGCAGACTTCATCCAGAGCGTGCCGCAGCGGGGACATCAGGGGTTGTTGTGGATCCCGTTTCCACTGCTCGATCACCTGGATCAGCGGGGTGGCGCCCACCATTTTGGCCGCCCCCTTCATCTTGTGTAAAGCCGCATCAAGCGCTTCAGCATCTCCTTGTGTGATGCACTGCTCAATGTCAGCCAGATCTTGACGAGTTGCCTCCAGATAGAGGTTTATCAACTCGCGGCTCAAAGGGGGCAGTGCCGGCTCATGCCACCCGGCCCCCATTTCCTCGCCTGCGGTGCCGGGAGAGGGTGCGGACAAGAGGACACTAGTGTCCGCAAGCCTTGGCACGCTGCGCAGTAAATTGGCCAGATCTTTAAGCAACAGGGGTTTGTCCAGATGTCCTCGACAACCGCAGCTGGCCAGTCGCTGCGCCGCCTGCTCGCTGAGATCGGCGGTGATAACGTAGGCAGGCAGATGATGCCAGCGCACAGAATCCCGCAACTGCTGGCACAGCTGGGCACCATCCATCACTGGCATCTGCAGATCGGTCAGCACCAGATCCACGGTTTCGTGCTGCAGGATATCGAGCGCCAGCCGACCATTGGCCGCACTCAGCACCTCGGCCCCCAGCTGGGTCAACTGCATGCTGATCAACACCCGATTCACTTCGTGATCTTCAACCAGCAACACCCGCATCCCCTGCCCCGGCAAACTCATCTCCTCCAGGGCAGAGGACACCAGCCTTGGCTGCAACAGGCTGACCACAGAGCCTGGCACCCAGGGCTCGCCCTGCCAGTCCCAGTAACGCAGACCCTGATCATCTTCGACGGCGCGCAGCAGGGGGCCGGCGGGATCCTCGGTCAGGCCGAGCTCGCCAAGCCAGGGCACGAGATAGGCACGCTCCGCATCGTTCAGCTGGATATTGACGCTGGCCACTCTCGGTTGCCAGCGCGGCATCTCGTGCAGCAGCACCAAGGGCAAGCTGCAGGTGAAACGGCTGCCCCCGAGAGGACGCGGTTTGACCCGGATCTCGCCACCCATCTGCTCCATCAGCTGGCGGCTGATGGCCAGCCCCAATCCGGTGCCCTGAGCCCTGGGCTGGCCCTCCTCTCCTCCCTGCTCGAATGGCAGGAACAAGCGAGGCAGCAGATCGTCGCTGATACCCGGCCCGTCATCATCCACGCCGCACAGCAGACGGTCGCCTTGACGGCGTGCCCACAGCACGACTTCACCTGCACAGCTGAACTTGATGGCATTGGCGAGCAGATTGTGCAGCACCTGCTGCACTCTATGGGGATCCAGCTCCACCTGGGCGGGCAGGTGATGGTCGATATCCAGTCGCAGCTGCAACCGCTTGGAGCGGGCCTTGGACCAGTGCACCGCCGCCACATGCTCGCACAAATCAACCAGGTCGGTTGGCTGGGGAGAGAGCGCCAGCTGCCGGTTCTCGTTGCGGCTGAAATCGAGCACATCGTTGAGCAGACCGAGCAGCTCGTCCCCCGCCAGTCTGACATGGGAGAGCGCTGAGTGCTGCTCCGCTGACAAGGGGGTGTGATTGAGCCACTCCAGCAGCCCCAGAATGGCATTCATGGGAGTACGAATTTCATAGCTCACCGCCGCGAGGAAGCGCCCCTTGGCCAGGACGGCCTGTTCGGCCCGCTCATGGGATGCCTGCAAGGCACGCTCCTGCTCGACTCTAGCGGTCACATCCTGCACCACACCGTAAACCCGCCACCCCCCTTCCTGCTGGCTGCGGCCGCGACCATAACATTGCAGCCAGCGCGTGCCCTTGACCGGATGTTCATAGCGCAGCGCGTAGGAAAAAGGTTGGCCGGCATGCAACATGGCCAGCATGGGCGCCCGCATCTCGCGCCTGTCCTGATGAACAAGACGGCTGAGTGCGCTGTCGGGATGGCGGCGGATCTGCTGGCTGGCCAGGCCCAACAGCTCGTAACTGCCACGGCTGATAAATTCGATCCGGGTTATTTTCCCCTGCTGCAAGAGGAACTGGATGACGACGCCGGGCACCGTATTGGTAAGGGCGCGCAGACGTCGCTCGGCCTGATGCAGCAAACGCGTACGCTCGCGCAGGGCGCTGATGTCGGAGAGCGCGATCAGATCCCCCGCCGGCGCCTGCTTGCCCAGTCGCAGCGGGATCTGGGCATAGGAGAACACCTGATCGCCGAGGGTCATTTCCCCCTCGGTTCCCTGCAACTGGGACTGCGGCAGGCTGAGTTCGGCCAGATAGCGGGCTTCCAGCCGTTTGGCCTGTTTGTTGCGCTTGATGATCTCCCCCTGTTCATTTCGCAGGAAGACGGGCACAGGCAGTGCCTGGAACAGGGACTCCCTGAACTGACTCTCCAGTGCCAGCGTCTGCTCCATCTCCTGACGCCGGCTCACTTCTCGCGCCTGCTGCTGGCGCGAGCGCCAGATCAACCAGATGACACCAGCACTGATCAGCAATGCAAGCAACACGGATCCCAGCCAGATGCCATAGCTGACGCCGCTCTGCTGGGTCAGTACCAGCTGACGCCAGCGCTGGTTGAGATCATCGTTCTGCTGGCCTGTGATCGTCATCAGACTCTGCTCCATCACACCGGCCAGCCTGGGGCTGTGGGGACTGATGGCAAACCCTAGCCCGAAACGATCCGGCAGCTCCTTGATATCCAGTCCAGCCAGCAGATTGTTGCGAAGCGGATATTGCAACTGATACAGCTCGGCCAGCATGGCCTCTGCCCTGCCCGCCTGTACCTCCGCAATGCCCGACTCAAGGGTCTGGCTCTTGCGCCACCCATGCTTGCCAAGACGGGCCAGCATGTCGGGATCATAGAGGCTGGCGGGCACGACTACCTCACCCTTGATCTCCTCAAGTCGATCGAAAGACCGCAACTTGTGGCTGACCAGGGCATAACGACTGGCTACCACGATGCGAGTGAAATCAAACTCGCCAGTCAACGCCGGTGTCTCCAGCAGACCCGTCATCATGTCTGCCTCGCCACTGCGCAGCTTGGCCAGGGCGTCTTCGGTGTCCTTGACTGGCACCACATGAAAAATCATCCCGGTCTGCTGGCTCACCCGGTGCAGCACATCTGCGCTCCAGCCCCTGAGCTGCCCCTGCTTGTCGATGCCGCTATAAGGCATCAATGCAGGGTTCACCACCAACTTGACGGCACGGGAGGTACCGACCAGCCAAGCCTGCTCCTTGTCGGTAAAGTGCAAGGGGTTGATGTCCTGCTCTCCCTGCTCCAGATAGCGCTCGAGATCCTTGTAGACGCCCCCGGGCGGCATATAGCGGATCGCCATGTCGACCAGCTCCCTGAGCTCTGGCTTGTCACGCATCATCAGCCGATAGCTGAGCACCAGCTCATCGCTGCGCAAACGGCGCAGACGCAGTCCCACATCCGGGTATTCGCGCATCAGGTAACGCAGTTGCAGGTAGTCGCCGAGGTAGGCCGTTCCCTTTCCCGCCACCAGTGACGAGTACCAGTTGACGGCATCGGTCAGGACCCGCTGGGTCGAATGGGGATAGAGTGTCTTGAGCACCTCGCTCGCCTGCCAAAGGGGTGACACCAGGAAGGTGGCACGCTCCAGCTCACCCTTGTAAAGAATGGCAGCAGAGCGCGACTGAGCGCCATGCCAGGCAACGCCTGCCGTGAAGGGCCTATGTCAGGGATGAGATCGCAGCGCCCCGCCAGCAGGGCCTGCTGAACCGCGGGCCAGTTTGGCAGCTTCTCGTGCAGCAAGGGCACCGGCAGCTGTTCAGCCAGCCGGTCCAGCTGATCGATAAGCAGCCCCCCCGACTCCTCGAGATAGGGCGGCCGGATCAGGGCGGGGTAACAAATGGTCAGCGAGGTGAGAGTGTCAGCATACGCCTGGGTGGCGGGGGACAGAGGCAGCGTCATGGCCTGCACCGGCATGGCCAGCAACAGACCGAACAATAAGTTGGATTTCATCATGAAAAAGTAAAAGCCAGGCGTTTGCCTGGCTTTTTGTCACTCGTTGGGTTCAACATTTTCTACCCTGGCCTTGAGTTTCTGGCCAGGCCGGAAGGTCACCACACGACGGGCGCTGATAGGAATATCCTCGCCTGTCTTGGGGTTGCGTCCGGGACGCTGATTCTTCTCACGAAGGTCAAAGTTACCGAAGCCTGAAATCTTGACTTGTTCACCACGCTCAAGCGCCTGTCTGATTTCCTCAAAGAAGGCTTCCACCATATCTTTGGCTTCACGCTTGCTCATCCCGAGTTGGGTGAACAGGTGCTCTGCAATGTCGGCTTTGGTAAGCGCCATAGATCAATCCCTCAAGGATGCATTCAACTCTTCACCAAGGGCCCGCACGACATTGTCTACGGTCTCGGCAATCTCTTTCTCCTCCAGAGTGCGCTGGGTGTCTTGCAATACAAGACTGATGGCCAGGCTCTTCTTGTCCTCGGCCATACCAGCACCCTGGTATACGTCAAACAAGTTTATTCCAACTACCTGATTTCCGCCAACTTTTTTAATTACTGCGAGGACATCACCGGCCAGAACCTGACGGTCTACCACCACAGCGATATCACGACGGTTGGCTGGGAAGCGAGAAACCTCGGCAGCAAGCGGCACCTTGGCAGGGATCAGCTTGTTCAGTTCCAGCTCGAACATGATGGCCCGGGTCTTGAGACCCAGCTTCTTCTCGAGGCTCGGGTGGATCACGCCGATATGGCCGAACACCTCGCCATTGCGCAAAATGGCTGCGCTCTGGCCCGGGTGCAGGGCACTGTGCTCGGCACGCTCGAAGCTGAAAGTGGCTCCTTCGGCGGTCAAGTCCAGCACGGCTTCCAGATCCCCTTTCAAATCAAAGAAGTCGGCTGCGCGGGTTTTGATGTCCCAGTGCTCGTCGCTCTGGTTGCCGGTGATGATACCGGCCAGCATCGGTTCCTGACGGATGCCGTTCTCGGCGCTCGCGTCCTTGATGAAACGCAGACCCTGCTCGAACAGGCGTACCCGCGGCTGCTGACGATTCTGGTTGTAGACCACTGCCTGCACCAGACCTGGGAACAGAGAGACACGCATGGCGGACATCTCGACCGAAATCGGGTTCGGCAGCACGATGGCATCGCTTTGCGGATAGAGCAGTTGCTGCGCTTTGGGATCCACGAAGCTGTAGGTGATCGCTTCCTGGAAGCCGCGGTCAACCAGCAGGTCACGCACCCGCTTGAGGGTCACCTGCCCTTCTGCCTGCTCAACCATCGCCAGGGAGGCAGCCGGTTTCAAGTTCGGGATATTGTTGTAGCCGTAAATGCGGGCCACTTCCTCGATGAGGTCTTCCTCGATGGCGATATCAAAACGCCAGGAGGGTGCCAGTGCAGTCCAGCCGTCGGCGTCAATGGTCACCTGCATGCCGAGGCGAGTCAGGATCTCGACCACTTGAGCGTCAGCCACGCTGATACCAATCACCTTGTCGAGCTTGGTGCGACGCAGCTTGATGGGCGCCGCTTTGGGCAGATGGGCATCGGATTTGACCTCGATGACCGGACCCGCTTCGCCGCCGCACTCTCCGCCACAAATGTCCAGCAGCAGACGGGTGGCTCTGTCCATCACCTTGGCTTGCAGCTCGGGATCAACCCCGCGCTCGAAGCGATGGGAAGAGTCGGTATGCAGACCGTAGGCACGGGCACGACCCGTGATGGAGAGCGGCGCGAAGAAGGCGCACTCCAGCAGAATGTCGGTGGTGGTCTCGGACACACCGGTGCGATCACCGCCGAAGATACCGGCCATACAGGCAGGGCCTTTGGCATCGGCAATCACCAAAGTGCTCTCTTTGAGCTTCACCTCGTTGCCATCGAGCAGGGTCATCGGCTCGTCAGCGTGGGCGCGGCGCACCACCAGTTCCCCTGCCAGCTTGGCCAGATCGAAGGCGTGCATCGGCTGACCATATTCCAGCAGCAGGAAGTTGGTGATGTCGACGATGGCGTCGATGGAGCGGATACCGCCACGGCGCAGCTTCTCTTGCATCCAGAGCGGGCTCTTGGCTTGCAGGTTCAGCCCTTTGATGACGCGGCCCAGATAACGGGGGCAATCGGCTGGCGCCTCCACCCGGATCGAGAAGGTCGCATCACAGGTGGCAACAGCAGGCGCCCAGGTCGGCTCAACCACGTCCACGCTGTTGAGCACGCCGATTTCACGGGCGAGCCCCACGATACCGAGGCAATCGGCACGGTTCGGAGTCAGGTCCACGTCAATGGAGACGTCGTTCAGATTGAGATAGTCGCGGATATCGGTGCCGATGGGAGCATCGGCCGGCAGCTCGATAATACCGTCCGCTTCCACGTCAATGCCCAGCTCACTGAAGGAGCAGAGCATGCCGTGGGACGGTTGGCCACGCAGCTTGGCTTTCTTGATGGTGAAATCACCCGGCAGAGTCGCCCCTACTTTGGCGACGCACACTTTCAAGCCGGCGCGGCAGTTCGGCGCACCGCAGACGATGTCCAGCAGCTCGGCTTCGCCCACATTGACCTTGGTCACCCGCAGCTTGTCGGCATCCGGATGCTGGGCACACTCGACCACTTCACCCACGACCACGTTGTTGAATTGGCCAGCCACCGCTTCTACGGCGTCCACTTCCAGACCAGCCATGGTGATCTGCTCGGCCAGTGCGTTGTCACTCAACTCGGTGCGGACCCACTCCATCACCCAGGATTTACTGAATTTCATGTTCTCTCGCCCTTACTTGAACTGCTTGAGGAAGCGCAGGTCGTTTTCGAAGAAGGCACGCAGGTCGTTGACCCCGTAACGCAGCATGGTCAGGCGCTCAACGCCCATGCCGAAGGCAAAGCCGGAGTATTTTTCCGGATCGATACCGACCGAACGCAGTACATTCGGGTGCACCATGCCGCAACCCAGCACTTCCAGCCACTTGCCGTTCTTGCCCATCACGTCCACTTCGGCACTCGGCTCGGTGAACGGGAAATAGGAAGGGCGGAAGCGAATGGTGAGATCTTCCTCGAAGTAGTTGCGCAGGAAGTCGTGCAGAATGCCCTTCAGCTCGGTAAAGCTGGCATGCTCGTCAACCAGCAGGCCTTCAACCTGGTGGAACATAGGCGTGTGGGTCATGTCGTAGTCGTTACGATAGACGCGGCCCGGCGCTATGATGCGGATCGGCGGTTGCTGATGTTCCATGGTGCGGATCTGCACACCGGAGGTGTGGGTACGCAGCATCAGATCGGGATTGAAGTAGAAGGTGTCGTGATCGGTACGTGCCGGGTGATGAGCCGGAATGTTCAACGCATCGAAGTTGTGGAAGCCATCTTCAATTTCGGGACCGCGTTCCACCTTGAACCCCATCTCGCCAAACAGGCGCTCAATGCGCTCAATGGTACGGGTCACCGGGTGCAGACCACCGTTCTCGATACGACGGCCCGGCAGGCTCACATCGATGGTCTCGGCAGCCAACTTCTGGTTCAGCTCCTGCTCCACCAGTGCATCACGGCGTGCGTTCAGGGCATCCTGAACCTGCTGCTTGGCCTGGTTGATCACGGCGCCCGCTGCGGGACGCTCTTCGGCGGACAAGGCGCCCAATGTCTTCATCTGCTCGGTAAAAAAGCCTTTTTTACCCAGATATTTGACCCGGATTTCGTCGAGGGTCGCAACGTCGTTGACGCCCTCAATTTCGGCCTTGGCCTGGCCGACTACTTCTTCAAGCTGTTGCATGTCTTCCTCGTCACCACTCCCGATACAGGAGCCTTTAGGCTAAATAAGGTCAAGAGGGGAATAATACAAAAAAAGCCCCTTGGCTGACCATAGTTATGGCGGGCTTTTCTCCCTATAAATCATTTTGTTATATCAAGCGAGTCTCAAGCTCTCCCCTGCCCGCTTCAATTATTGATGATCGACTTTGGTTTGTTGGCATATCAGACATTTTCGCATCGGCTACCAAGACGGATGACGCTGTACGGCACAGCACCATGAAAGCAAAAAACGGGCAACAAAAAAGGAGGCCTGAGCCTCCTTTTATCTTTCATAACAGAACCGGATTAAACCAGTGCTGCTTTAGCCTTTTCAACCAGGGCGGTGAAAGCCAACTTGTCGTGAACGGCGATATCGGACAGGATCTTGCGATCGATCTCGATAGACGCCTTCTTCAGACCGTTGATCAGACGGCTGTAGGACAGACCGTTCTGACGGGCAGCAGCGTTGATACGCGCAATCCACAGCTGACGGAACTGACGCTTTTTCTGGCGACGGTCACGGTAGGCATACTGACCAGCTTTGGTTACCGCTTGTACCGCTACGCGGTAAACACGGGAACGGGCGCCGTAGTAACCTTTGGCGGCTTTCATTACTTTCTTGTGACGAGCTCGAGCAGTCACACCACGTTTAACTCTTGGCATTTTTTACATCCCCCCTTATGCGTACGGCAGACAAGCGACAACACGTTTGTGGTCGGCAGCGGAAACCATGAACTTCGGTCCCAGCTTGCGCTTACGCTTGCTGCTCTTCTTGGTCAGGATGTGACGCAGGTGGTTATGCTTGCACTTGAAGCGACCCGAGCCAGTCTTTTTGAAGCGCTTTGCAGCACCCCGGTTGGTTTTCATCTTCGGCATTTCATACTCCGCATTGTGAGTGACAACAAAATCGCAAGGCGAACCAACTCATGGGCGCGAACCCATGAGTCAATTTCTTGTGGGCCTTAAGATTTCTTCTTGGGTGCGAGGACCATCACAGCTTGACGGCCTTCGACTTTCGGGAACGACTCCACTACGGCCAACTCTTCCAGATCGTTCTTGACGCGCTCCAGAACCTTGATACCAAGATCTTGGTGAGCCATTTCACGACCACGGAAGCGCAGGGTGACCTTAGCCTTGTCCCCGTCTTCTAGAAAGCGAACCAGGTTGCGTAGTTTTACCTGATAGTCGCCTTCGTCAGTACCAGGACGGAATTTGATTTCCTTGACCTGGACGACTTTCTGCTTTTTCTTCTGTTCTTTGGTTGTTTTGCTCTTTTCGTAGAGGAATTTGCCGTAATCCATGATGCGGCAAACGGGCGGTTCAGCGTTAGGACTGATCTCGACCAGATCTACTCCAGCCTCAAGGGCCAAGTTCAGTGCATCATGGATCTCGACGACACCCAAAGGCTCTCCGTCAATACCAGTGAGACGAACTTCTTTCAGACGAATCTCGGTATTGATCCGGTGAGCGCGGGCTTGCGGTTGCTTGCCCAGTTTTTTTCCGCCTTTTATAGCTTATTCCTCCACTTTCTTTTGTCCGCGGGTCTGAACTTCCTGGGTCAACAGAGCAACTAGCTCTTCAACAGGATAAGTGCCCAGGTCAGCCCCTTTACGAGTCCGTACTGCAATCTTACCGGCTTCAACTTCTTTATCGCCGCAGACCAGCATGAAAGGTACTCGCTTCAAAGTATGCTCGCGGATTTTAAAGCCAATCTTCTCATTTCTCAAGTCCGCTTTTGCGCGAAGACCCGCATCATTCAATGCTTTGGCTACTTTTACCGCATAATCGGCCTGATTATCTGTGATATTCATGACCACAGCCTGAGTCGGAGCCAACCAAGTCGGGAACAGTCCGGCGTACTCTTCGGTCAGAATACCGATGAAACGCTCGAGTGAACCCAGAATGGCCCGGTGGATCATCACCGGTACGTGGCGTTCGTTGTCTTCACCCACATACGTGGCACCCAGACGTCCAGGCAGGGCAAAGTCGAGCTGCACGGTACCACACTGCCAAGCACGATCAAGGCAATCATGCAGGGTAAATTCGATTTTGGGACCGTAGAAAGCCCCCTCGCCCGGCTGCAGATCATATTTCAGACCGTTCAGCACCAGGGCTTCGGCCAAGGCGGCCTCTGCTCGATCCCAGGCTTCATCGGAACCGATACGCTGCTCAGGACGGGTTGAGAGCTTGACCACGATATTTTCAAAACCAAAGGTGCCGTAGACGTCATAGACCATACGGATACAGGCAGACACCTCTTCCATGATCTGCTCTTCAGTACAGAAGATGTGAGCATCATCCTGGGTAAAACCACGCACTCGCATCAGACCGTGCAGGGAACCGGACGGTTCGTTGCGGTGGCAGGAGCCGAACTCTGCCATGCGCAGCGGCAGATCGCGGTAGGACTTCAGACCCTGATTGAAGATCTGGACGTGACCCGGGCAGTTCATCGGCTTGATGGCGTACTCGCGGTTTTCGGACTGGGTGGTGAACATGGCCTGAGCATACTTCTCCCAGTGACCAGAACGCTCCCACAACACGCGATCCATCATGAAGGGACCCTTCACTTCCTGATAGTCATACTCTTTGAGCTTGCCACGGATGAAGGTTTCCAGCTCACGGAAGATGGTCCAGCCATCGTTGTGCCAGAACACCATGCCAGGCGCTTCTTCCTGCATGTGATACAGGTCGAGCTGCTTGCCTATCTTGCGGTGGTCGCGCTTGGACGCCTCTTCCAGACGCTGCAGGTAGCCTTTGAGCTGCTTCTTGTCAGCCCAGGCAGTGCCGTAAATGCGCTGCAGCATCTTGTTGTTGGAATCGCCACGCCAGTAGGCGCCTGACATCTTCTGCAACTTGAAGTGGTGGCAGTGACGCATGTTGGGCACGTGCGGGCCACGACACATGTCGACGTACTCTTCGTGATGATACAGACCTGGCTGGTCATCACGGGCAATATTCTGATCCAGGATCTCGACCTTGTAAGTCTCGCCACGGGCTTCGAACACGTCGCGCGCTTCCTGCCAGGAGACTTTTTTCTTGATGACGTCGTAATCCTTGGCGGCCAGCGCCAGCATGCGCTCTTCCAGGGCAGCCAGATCGTCGTCGGTCAGGGTGCGGTCGAGATCGACGTCGTAATAGAAGCCGTTGTCGATGACTGGACCGATGGCCATCTTGGTCTGGGGCCAGAGTTGCTTGATGGCATGACCCAGCAGGTGAGCACAGGAGTGGCGCAGTATGTCCAGACCTTCTTCGTCTTTGGCGGTGATGATGGCCAGGGAGGCATCGGCTTCAATGAGCTCGCAGGCATCCACCAGTTCACCGTTTACCCGACCGGCAATGCACGCCTTGGCGAGACCCGGACCTATGTCCGCGGCCACGTCCATGACGGAAACGGAGTGGGCAAATTGACGTTGGCTGCCGTCAGGCAGAGTAATGATTGGCATTATGTGTTTCCTTATACAGTGGTGCCCCCTACCAAAGGGCACATGCGGGATGGAAAAAATCATTCAAAAAGGGTGATGTTCTGGCTCTCTACAGCACTTTGCAGAGGCGCACTGCGCCGCAAACAGCTTGCTTAACGGCACAAGGCAAACCAAAAACCGGACCATGCTACCAGAAGTAGGCGGGGCTGTATCGAGTTTGGTGAGATTTTCTACAACCAAATGAATCGCTTGCCAGTCACTCACCCAGCAGGGGCTGCCAGTTGAAATCGAAGGTACTGCTCCCCTCCTCGGCCAGGGCGAGCTCCTCCAACACCTTCAATGCAAGCTTGTTGCCCTTCTGCGAAGCCTGATAGAGCCACTGCTTGGCCTGGGGCAGATCGACCCGACCACTTACCCCCATCAGGTGCAGCACACCGACTTTGAGCATGGCGGGCACGTCACCGTTGCGGGCCGCCAGCTCCATCCAGTGAAATGCCTCCCGCAGGTCCCGCTTCACCCCGGCACCGCGCAGATAGACCTCCGCCAGCCGGTATTGGCCAAAGGCGTCTCCGGCCTGCGCCGACTGGCGATAAAGGCTGATGGCTTGCTCCATGTCCTGCGCTGTGCCCTGCCCCACCTCGTGGCTCCAGCCCATCAGTGCCTGAGCCCGGGGGATCCCCTGCTCGGCCAGCGGTTGCCAGATCTTTGTCGCCGTCTCGAACTGGCCGCTACGCCAGGCTCGATTGGCCGATGCCAGCTCCTGCTCGGTGGAGAGCGGGATCAGCCGCCAGATGACTAGGCCAAGTACACCGATAAACAGCCAGCGGGAGACAATGGGTTTCATGATGATTTCCGTGATCCAGTTCGCATTTTGTCTATGTAAACGAAATGTATCAGGGGGATCAAGCAAGAGATCCATTCGTCATGCTGTTTTAAGCAAGGAAGCGATGGCGAGAGCTTGTATTTTGGCACTGAGGCTTGCAAGATAACTGTATATATAAACAGTATTGGTGTGACGCTATGGCAGGACGAGGCAGTTTCCACAATGTTGATCACCGCTTCAGCGGCCAGCGGGTAGACGCAGTTGATGACGGCTGGGCTCAACCCGAGTGGGAAGCGGTATTTGCCGCCAGTGATCCCCGCACCGAGGTGAAGGAGATAACCGCCCGCAGCATCATCAGTTACAACCGCTCGCCGGATGTGCCCTTTGGTCGCTCCATCAACCCCTATCAGGGCTGTGAGCATGGCTGCATCTACTGCTATGCCAGACCGAGTCACGCCTATCTGGAGCTATCCCCCGGCCTCGACTTCGAGACCAGGCTGTTTGCCAAGCTCAATGCCGCCGAGCTGTTGCGCCGGGAGTTTGCCAAACCCGGCTACCAGCCGGACACTATCGTGCTGGGGGCAAACACCGATCCTTACCAGCCCATCGAGCATCACTATCGCCTCACCCGCCAATTGCTGGAAGTGATGCTGGCCCATCGTCACCCGGTCGGCATCATCACCAAGAGCGCCATGATCTTGCGCGACCTCGATCTGCTCGCCGAACTGGCTCGGGAGGGACTCTGTCAGGTGATGGTGTCGGTGACGACATTAAATGAAACCTTGCGCCGTCAGCTGGAACCCAGAGCAAGCACAGGCACGGGTCGGCTCAAGGTGATTGAAAAGCTGGCACAGGCAGGAGTACCGGTCGGCGTGCTGGCGGCGCCCATGATCCCGCGCCTCAACGAACCTGAGCTCGAGCATATCATCAAGGCGGCAGCCGAAGCCGGCGCCCAGAGCGCCGACTACATACTGCTGCGATTGCCCCACGAGCTGACCATCCTGTTCAGCGACTGGCTGGAGGAGCACTACCCCGGCCAGAAGGAGGCCATCCTGAACCAGTTGCGAGCCAGTCGGGATGGCGGGCTCAACAGCCCCGCCTTTGGCACCCGCATGCGCGGTGAGGGCCAGTTTGCGGACTTGCTCGCCCAGCGCTTTCGGCTTATCAACAAGCGTTTGGGCCTGGGCAAGCGCCATCTTCAGCTGCGGCGGGACGGCTTTATCCGCCCGGGTGAACAACTGCGGCTCTTCTGATCGCCCCGACAGCGTCAACCGCGCTCATAACGCCGCTCCTTCGCCGGCGCACCACAAACCATACCGACGAGCAGAGCCTCAACCCCTTGGCCGTGGCGCGTACGTGGCCTTGCCCTGTGCAGTCAATTCGGCGGGCAGTCGTGATGGTTCATGGGCCACTTCGTCCTCATGCTCCTCTGTCAGTGATCCTTGCTGATGTTCGCCCCATACCCGGCTCCACCAGATCTCCCACATTACCCAGCTAGTCATAAGATGCTCCTGTTGATGGATGCAGGCGCCAGGCCCGCTTGGCATGCTTGTTAAGTACAAGGGGCAGCTTGGCCCCGCCCAATGACAGCGAGATGACGCCAGCATGAAGGATTTGGGGTAAATTGCGGGAGTGCGGCAATGTAGAGGAATCAAAGCGGGCCCGATCAGCTGGCTCCCAGGGGCGGATGTAAAAGCAGCAGCAAGGCACAAAACAGCAATAAAAAGAGCGACCCAAGGGTCGCTCTTTTTCATGGGGGCAAACGCGCGATTATTCGTCGCTCGCTGCGCCCTCTTCAGTAGACCCTTCAAAGGATCCTGCGGCGGCAGAGCCGGCGTCTGGCGCAGTATCGGTGCCTTCAGACACCTCACCGTCAATGGCCATGACGTCGTTCTCTTCCTCATCGCTCTCGGCAATGCGCTGCAGGCCAACCACGGTTTCATCTTCACCGGTACGGATCAGACGAACACCGCCGGTGTTGCGGCCTATGATGCTCACTTCGGAGACACGAGTACGTACCAGGGTGCCGCCATTGGTGATAAGCATGATCTGGTCGGTATCGTCGACCTGGATCGCATCGATCACCTTGCCGTTACGCTCGTCCACCTTGATGGAACGAACGCCCTGAGTACCACGGCTCTTGGTCGGGTACTCGGTCAGCGCGGTACGCTTGCCGTAACCGTTCTCGGTCGCGGTCAGGATGGCACCCTCGCCACGGGGGACGATCAGGGAAACCACCTTGTCGCCGTTGAGCAGGCGGATACCGCGTACCCCACCGGCGGTACGGCCCATGGGACGCACGCCCTTGAAGGTACCCTTGCTTTCGGTACTCTCGCTGCCTTCGCCGTTGTCGCTGCCATCATCGTCGTTGCCAGCGTCAATGACACTCTCGTCATCCCCGTCGACATCATCGCTGACATCAGCATCGGCTGCATCGGCGCGGCCGCTACCTTCATTGAAGCGAACCACCTTGCCCGCATCGGAGAACAGCATGATCTCGTTGCTGCCATCTGTGATGTCCACCCCGATCAGCTCATCACCCTCTTTGAGGTTGATGGCACGAATACCGGAGGAGAGCGGACGGCTGAACGCAGACAGGCTGGTTTTCTTCACGGTACCATCAGCGGTAGCGAAGAAGACGTACTTGTCGTCGGCATACTCTTTGACCGGCAGGATGGCGGTGATACGTTCACCCTCTTCCAGCGGCAGCAAGTTGATGATCGGACGACCACGGGCACCACGGGACGCCTCCGGCAGCTGATACACCTTGAGCCAGTAGACCTTGCCACGGGTGGAGAAGCACAGAATGGTGTCATGGGTGTTGGCCACCAGCAGACGTTCCACAAAGTCCTCTTCCTTGATCCGGGTGGCCGACTTGCCACGACCACCGCGGCGCTGGGCCTCGTAGTCGGTGATCGGCTGGTATTTCACGTAACCCTGGTGAGACAGGGTAACCACCACGTCTTCCGGCGTGATCAGATCTTCGATGTTGATCTCGGCGCTGGAGGCGCTGATCTCGGTGCGACGTTCGTCGCCATACTGCTCGCGCACGGCCAGCAGTTCATCGCGGATCACTTCCATCAACCGTTCCGGGCTTGCCAGGATGAACAGCAGCTCGGCAATCAGATCCAGCAGAGATTGATACTCTTCCAGGATCTTGCCGTGCTCGAGGCCGGTCAGCTTGTGCAGACGCAGGTCAAGGATGGCCTGGGCTTGCTGCTCGGTCAGGAAATATTGACCTTCACGGATGCCGAATTCCGGCTCCAGCCACTCGGGGCGGGCCGCGTCGTCGCCTGCTTTTTCCAGCATGGCGGCCACGTTGCCAAGCTCCCAACCGCGGGCAACCAGTTTGGCTTTGGCGTCTGCGGGCGTATCGGAGTGACGGATCAGCTCTATGATCGGGTCGATGTTGGCCAGCGCGACGGCCAGACCTTCAAGGATGTGAGCCCGATCCCGCGCCTTGCGCAGCTCGAACACGGTCCGGCGGGTCACGACCTCACGGCGGTGCAGCAGGAACGCATCCAGAATGTCTTTAAGGTTCATCACCTTGGGCTGGTTGTTATCGAGCGCCACCATGTTGATGCCGAACGTGGTCTGCAGCTGGGTGTGCTTGTAGAGATTGTTCAGCACAATCTCGCCAGACTCGCCACGTTTGATCTCGATAACGATGCGCATGCCGTCTTTATCCGACTCATCGCGCAGGGCACTGATGCCCTCGACCTTCTTCTCTTTGACCAGCTCGGCGATCTTCTCGATCAACCGCGCCTTGTTCACCTGATAAGGCAGCTCGTGAACGATGATGGTCTCGCGACTGGTCTTGTCGTCCACTTCCACTTCGGCTTTGGCACGCACATAGACGGAGCCACGACCGGTACGGTAGGCCTGCACTATGCCAGCACGACCGTTGATGATGGCGCCGGTGGGGAAATCAGGCCCTGTGATGTAGGTCATCAACTCATCGATGGTGAGATTGCCATTCTCGATCAGCGCCAGACAACCGTTCACTATCTCGGTCAGGTTGTGAGGAGGAATGTTGGTCGCCATGCCCACCGCGATACCGGATGAACCGTTGACCAGCAGGTTGGGCACCTTGGTGGGCATGACAGCCGGGATCATCTCGGTGCCATCATAGTTGGGCACCCAGTCCACGGTTTCTTTGTCCAGATCGGCCAGCAGCTCGTGGGAGATGCGGGCCATCCGCACTTCGGTGTAACGCATGGCGGCGGCGCTGTCGCCGTCGACCGAACCGAAGTTGCCCTGACCATCGACCAGCATGTAACGCATGGAGAAATCCTGCGCCAAGCGGACAATGGTGTCATACACGGCACTGTCGCCGTGCGGGTGGTATTTACCAATTACGTCACCGACCACACGGGCCGATTTTTTATAGGGCTTGTTCCAGTCGTTCCCCAACTCGTTCATAGCAAACAGAACGCGGCGGTGAACCGGTTTCAAGCCATCACGCACATCCGGCAGAGCTCGTCCTACGATCACGCTCATGGCGTAATCAAGATAGGAACTCTTGAGCTCTTCTTCGATGTTGATCGGCGTGATCTCTCTGGCCAGATCGCTCATAGAAAGCCTTAATCCCTAATTAGTTGTTCTTTGGCTTAAACAGCGCGCCATGGTAACACACTGAGCCAAATACCTTAAGCCACAAATCCGGCTAACAAGTCGGGCTGGTGTGACAAAGTGTCTCCGTTATAATGCCCGCCAGGACAATAGATTGCGCCCGAGTCTTGCTACCTGCGCGCCCTGCCACAGGATCCACAAAATATGAATAGTGATGCCAATGTCGATCTGACAGAAATCGCCAAATTTGAAGCTATTGCCTCCCGCTGGTGGGACATGGAGGGCGAGTTCAAGCCACTGCATCAAATCAATCCGGTACGCCTTGACTGGATCACCGACAAGAGCGGCGGCCTTTTTGGCAAGCGCATCCTCGACATCGGCTGCGGTGGCGGCATTCTCTCCGAGAGCATGGCCCGTCGGGGGGCTCACGTCACCGGCATCGACATGGGCAAGGAACCGCTCGGAGTCGCCCGCCTGCACGCCCTGGAACAAGGGGTGGAGCTCCAATACCAGCAGATGACGGCGGAGGAGCACGCCAGCCAGACCCCTGACCAGTATGACGTGGTCACCTGCATGGAGATGCTGGAACATGTGCCGGATCCGGCTTCGGTGCTGCGCGCCATCGCCACCCTGGTGCGCCCGGGCGGACGGGTGTTCATCTCCACCATCAACCGCAATCCGAAAGCCTATCTGATGATGATCATCGGCGCCGAATACCTGATGAAGATGGTCCCCAAAGGTACCCACGATCACAAGAAGTTCATCACCCCAGCCGAGCTGTGTCGCATGGGTGAAGCAGCAGGCCTCTTGGTACGGGACATGAGCGGGGTGCACTACGCGCCGCTCTCCAACCAGTTCAAGCTTGGCAAGAACGTCGACGTCAACTACATGGTGGAGTTCATCCGCCCGGAGCATGGCTGATGATCGATAACAAGCCGGTACCGCTGCGCTGTGTGCTGTTTGACCTGGATGGCACCTTGCTCGATACGGCGCCGGACTTGGGCGCCGCCGTCAACCATGTGCTGGTGAGCGAAGGCTTTGCGCCGCTCTCTGACGCCATCATCCGACAGACTACCTCCCACGGCGCGCTCGGGCTGCTCAAAGCCGGGCTTGGCGATGAGCTGCTCGAAGAGCTGGGGGCCACTCGCCTGCGCACCGCCCTGCTCGACTACTACGCGGCGAACCTCTGTGTCGGCACTCGACCCTATGAGGGGATGGTGAATCTCATCGAGTGGCTGGACGAGAAAAAACTGCCCTGGGGCATAGTCACCAATAAGCCGGGCTTTCTCACCGAACCGCTGCTGGCCGCCTTGCCCGAGCTCGCCAGTTGCGGCGTGACTGTGAGTGCCGACACCCTGCCGGTGCGCAAGCCCGACCCTGCCCCCATGTACTTTGCCTGTGAACAGTTGGGGATCGACGCCGCCCACTGCCTCTATGTGGGGGATCACGTGCGTGACATAGAGGCGGGCCGCAATGCGGGCATGCGCACCGCCGTCGCGGGCTGGGGTTATCTGAGTGATGACGAGGATCCCGCCGACTGGGGTGCGGATCTGCACTTCGATACCGTGCAGGCCCTGCACCACTGGCTGCGTTACGAGCTAGCCTGACCCCATGATCCGCCTGATCACAGGCATTGATGGATCATAAAGGCAGCTTTGTTGTCAAACAGTCCCCAAATGAGCACCACCCTATGGTGCCCGCGGGTACGCCAGGGTGCGATGGGAGGTCAGGATTGATCTCCCGTTTTTGCCGTTTGGCAACCGCCAATAGACTGGGACAGGACACCTTTTGACCCTTGCTGCACAAGGGATAACCAGACTGAATTTGCTAGTAAAAACACCCCGTTTTCGCAAGCAAAAAAAGTTATTTAAATTTTCCATGTTCGATCATCAGACTTGCATTTACCGGATCGGACACATGAAAACCCACTCACTGTGAGCGTCCACTAACATGGGTATCGACACCCACAATTTATCCACAGCTAATGCCTTATCCACAGATTGCAAAGCGAGGGCGACCTCACTATCTTGTAGCTCGAACTCAAAATAACACTATATCTTGTGATTCATCGCACAATACGCCCCCACCTCCCGCAGCCGTTCACGGCGCCGAGGCCAGCGCAGTGCGATGGTTTTTCGGGAATCAACTGAAGGTCATCAGCCAATGAACTTGTTTGTGACGAAGCGTAACGGCCACAAAGAACCCATCGATCTGGATAAAATTCACCGCGTGCTGGATTGGGCCGCCGAAGGGCTCGACAACGTGTCGGTCTCCCAAGTGGAACTCAAGTCCCACATCCAGTTCTATGACGGTATCCGTACCGCCGATATCCACGAAACCGTCATCAAGGCCACTGCTGACCTGATCTCCGAGCAAAGTCCGGATTACCAGTACATGGCCGCCCGTCTGGCCATCTTCCACCTGCGCAAGAAAGCCTACGGCCAGTTCGAGCCGCCCCACCTCTACCAGCACGTCGCCCGTCTGGTAGACATGGGCAAATATGATAAGCACCTGCTGACCGACTACACCCAGGCCGAATTCGAGGAGCTCAACGAGCACCTGGATCACTGGCGTGACATGAACTTCTCCTACGCCGCCGTCAAGCAACTGGAAGGCAAGTACCTGGTGCAGAACCGCGTCACCGGCGAGATCTACGAGAGCCCGCAGTTCCTCTACATACTGGTAGCGGCCTGCCTCTTCTCCAAGTATCCGAAAGATACCCGTCTGAGCTACATCAAGCGTTTCTATGATGCGGTGTCGACCTTCAAAATTTCGCTGCCGACCCCCATCATGAGCGGTGTGCGTACCCCGACCCGTCAGTTCAGCTCCTGCGTGCTGATCGAATGCGATGACAGTCTGGATTCCATCAATGCCACCGCCAGCGCCATCGTCCGTTATGTCTCCCAGCGCGCAGGCATCGGCATCAACGCCGGCCGCATCCGTGGCCTAGGCAGCCCCATCCGTGGCGGCGAAGCCTTCCACACCGGCTGCATCCCCTTCTACAAATACTTCCAGACTGCGGTCAAATGCTGCTCCCAGGGCGGCGTCCGCGGTGGTGCGGCCACCCTTTTCTATCCGCTGTGGCACACCGAAGTGGAAAGCCTGCTGGTACTGAAAAACAACCGCGGCGTGGAAGAGAACCGGGTCCGTCACATGGACTACGGCGTGCAGATCAACAAGCTGATGTACCAGCGCCTGATCAAGGGCGGCGACATTACCTTGTTCTCCCCGTCCGATGCCCCTGGCCTGTACGATGCTTTCTTTGCGGATCAGGACAAGTTCGAAGCGCTCTACGTCAAGTACGAGCAGGATCCGGCCATTCGCAAGAAGACCATCAAGGCGGTCGACCTTTTCTCCCTGATGATGCAGGAGCGCGCCGGCACCGGTCGCATCTACATCCAGAACGTGGATCACTGCAACACCCACAGCCCGTTCGATCCAAGCGTGGCGCCGGTACGCCAGTCCAACCTCTGCCTCGAGATTGCACTGCCCACCAAGCCGCTCAACAACGTGGATGACGAAGAGGGAGAAATTGCCCTGTGCACCCTGTCTGCCTTCAACCTCGGCGCCATCGAGAAGCTGGAAGATCTGGAAGAGATGGCGGATCTCGCCGTGCGCGCCCTGGATGCCCTGCTCGACTATCAGGACTACCCGCTTAAGGCCGCCCAGAAAGGCAGCATGAACCGTCGCACCCTGGGCATTGGCGTCATCAACTACGCCTACTACCTGGCCAAGAACGGCGCCCGTTACTCCGATGGCTCCGGTCTGGCGCTGACCCACCGCACCTTCGAGGCGATCCAGTTCTACCTGCTGAAGGCCTCCGTGCAGCTGGCCCGCGAATTCGGCCCCTGCCCGGCGTTCAACGAGACCACCTATGCCCAGGGCATTTTACCCATCGATACCTATAAAAAGGATCTCGACAACCTGTGCAACGAGCCGCTGCACCTGGACTGGGAAACCTTGCGTGAAGAGATAAAGACAGTGGGGCTGCGCAACTCCACCCTGACCGCCCTGATGCCGAGCGAGACTTCCAGCCAGATCTCCAACTCCACCAACGGCATAGAGCCGCCGCGCGGCCTGGTCTCGGTCAAGGCCTCCAAGGACGGCATTCTCAAACAGGTGGTGCCCGAGTATCATCGCCTGAAAGATCAATACGAATTGCTCTGGAAGCAACCGAGCGTCGATGGCTATCTGCAGCTGGTCGGTATCATGCAGAAGTTTGTGGATCAGGCGATCTCCGCCAACACCAACTACGACCCCGCCCGTTTCGAAGGCAACAAGGTACCGATGAAGCAGTTGCTCAAGGATCTGCTGACCGCTTACAAATACGGCCTCAAGACCCTCTACTATCACAACACCCGTGATGGGGCGGATGACGCACAAGCCGATATGCAAGATGACGGTTGTGCCGGTGGGGCTTGTAAAATATAAGCCATTGCAAGATCTGACAACCGGGCGGGAGCGACAAGCTCCCGCTCTCCTGTTTATCCATTCAATACATTCTGGTAACCATGGCCTATTCAACTTTCTGCCAAACCCAAAACGACCAGCTCAAAGAGCCGATGTTTTTTGGCCAATCGGTCAATGTGGCCCGTTATGATCAACAAAAACACGAAGTCTTTGAACGGCTGATCGAGAAGCAGCTCTCCTTCTTCTGGCGCCCGGAAGAGGTGGATGTCTCCCACGACCGCATAGACTATCAGGCGCTGCCGCCCCACGAGCAGCACATCTTCATCTCCAACCTGAAGTACCAGACTCTTCTGGATTCTATCCAGGGTCGCAGCCCGAACGTGGCGCTGCTGCCGCTGGTCTCCATTCCGGAGCTGGAAACCTGGATCGAGACCTGGGCCTTCTCGGAGACCATCCACTCTCGCTCCTATACCCACATCATTCGCAATATCGTCAACAACCCGGGTCAGGTGTTCGATGACATAGTGACCAACGAGCAGATCCTCAAACGCGCTGGCTCCATCAGCTGCTTCTACGATGACCTGATTGAAGCGACCGCGCTCTACAACCTGCACGGTGAAGGGACCCACAGCGTCGCCGGACAGATGCGCACCATCACACTGCGCGAGCTGAAGAAGAAGCTCTATCTGTGCCTGATGAGCGTCAATGCACTGGAGGCAATTCGCTTCTACGTCAGCTTCGCCTGCTCCTTTGCCTTCGCCGAGCGCGAATTGATGGAAGGCAACGCCAAGATCATCAAGATGATCGCCCGTGACGAAGCGCTGCACCTGACCGGCACCCAGCACATGCTGAACCTGATGCGCACCGGCCAGGATGACCCCGAGATGGCCGAGATTTCCGCCGAGTGCGAGCAAGCCTGCTTCGAGATCTTCAAGGAAGCCGCCATTCAGGAGAAAGAGTGGGCCGAGTACCTGTTCCAGGACGGCTCCATGATCGGCCTGAACAAAGACATCCTCTGCCAGTACGTGGAGTACATCACCAACCTGCGCATGAACGCTGTCGGTCTGCAGCCAGCCTTTGCCGGCGCAAAGCAAAACCCGATCCCCTGGATCAACACCTGGCTGTCGTCCGACAACGTGCAGGTTGCCCCGCAGGAAGTGGAAGTGAGCTCCTACTTGGTCGGCCAGATTGACAGTGAAGTGCATGCCGACGATCTCGGTGACTTCGAGCTGTAAGTCAGTTACCCGATATGCTGCTCGGTCAGACCGGCAGAAACCTAGATACAGACAATTTATCAGGTGACGTTGAACTGTGAGTGACGCAACCAACACCTTGGCCCCTGCCCTGCAACCTGCAACGCAGCAGGAGGCACCACAGGCGCCGCTGGTACATACCTGTGATGGCACCCTGCTCGCCCATCCCGGCGAGAGCCTGTTGGAGACCCTGGAGCGCCACGGCCATCAGCTGGAGTTCCAGTGCCGCAGCGGTTATTGCGGCGCCTGCCGCACGCCCTTGCTGGCAGGCTCGGTGCACTACCCCAATGTGCCGCTGGCGTTTGTCTCCCCGGGTGAATGTCTGCCCTGTTGCTGCAAACCGGTCGGTGCCATCCGGCTGGACCTGACGAAGGGTTGAGCCTCCTCGGCAGACTGTGGACATAAGCACATACAAAAAAGCCGCCGGATTGCCTCCGGCGGCTTTTTTCTTTGCCGCCGCCCCTCGAAGGAGGAGCAGGGGAAGGGTCATCAGCGTCTTGTGTGGGTTAGCTGCAAAGTGGCATCACCCGCCACAGTCGCCTTATTCCATTACAATCCCTGTTTCGCTTATATCCTGTTTTGCTTATAACCAAGGCGCAGCAGTCGGCCCATGGTGCAGACCCAGCTTCCAGACCCGGCCAAAGTGCTTGTAGTGACCGGCCGCCACACCCGCCTTCTCACCCATGCCATGGTAAAGATCCAGGTGCCCCTTCTTCACGGCGCCACCCACATCCAGCGCGATCAAGAGCCGCAACTGGTGCTTGCCGGTCCAGTTGCCGGCCTTGTCGAGCAAAGGCACTTCCGCCAGGATGGGGGTGCCCATCGGCAGCAAACTCTTGTCAGCCGCAACGGCCGCCAGCGGCAGCAACGGAATACCGGCGGCGCCAATCACGTCATTGGTGGGGCGACGCTCGAAGAAGACATAAGAGGGATTCTGCTCAACCAGCTCCTTGACGCTCTCCTCCGGTTGGGCGTTGGCCCAATCCTTGATGGCCTTCATCGACATCTTCTCTTTGGGTACCTCGCCCCGGTCGATCAGCACCCGGCCTATGCTCACATAGCCGTGACCGTTCTTGCCGCTGTAACCCAGGTATTGCAACCGATCGTCATCCCCATAATGCACAAAGCCCGAGCCCTGCACATCCATCAGGAAGTTGTCGATAAGAGACTTGCTATAACCCAGCTCCAGCCCACGGTTGGCCAACGCCCCCCGATGGATATCGGCCCGGCTTGGGCAGCGGCCACCACATTTTGGCATGGCATAAATGGGGTACTTGTACTTGGCATCCGGGCGATGGCGCACCTCCAGCACCGGCGAGTAGTAACCGGTGAACAGCACGTTGCCCATGCGATCGGCGCCGCCCAGCTGGGCCAGGCTGATGCCGTACTGGGTGATATGGGCCGGATTGCCACCATTGGCCACCCAGCGGGAGAGCTGATGATAGAGCTCGCCATAACGGCGGGTCATCTTGCCGGAACGCTCCAGTACCAACCTGCTCTGGGGGCCGAACTTGCTGAAATCAGAACGCTGGCGGCTGTTGATGCGCTCTACCCGCACCAGATCGCCCGGCAGGGCACCGTCCAGATACTGCTTGCCCAGGTTTTCCGGCACCTCGCAGTTGAGAAAACATCCGGCATCGGGTTTCTTTTTGGGCACCTGCACCTGCTCAGGATTGCCCGCACAACCGGCCAGCCCCAGCACGGCAGCGGTCAGCCAGTACGCGTGTTTGTTCATATGTCCTCATATAACACCAAGCCTCATGCTTGGCGGGGAAGATGCCAAATTTGCTGGGGGAAAGCAAACGCCTTCACCCCCTTGGCGACGGATTTCTCCAAAGGGGATCTTCTGGGTTATAACAAGGTAACAAGGTGTGAGAGGCCATGGATGGAACAGCTCGAGATCTTCCCGCTACAGAGCCCCTGTATCGGGGTATGCGAAGTGAACAACAAGGGCTACTGCAAGGGCTGCCTGCGCAATCGGGAGGAGCGTTTCAACTGGCTCACCATGACACAAACCCAGCAGCAGGAGGTGATGCGTCTTTGCCGTGGCCGCAAGGCACGGGTTGAGGCCGCGCGCCGCAAGGCACAAGAGGCCGAGCAAGCCAACCAGCCAGCGCAGTCCGGCTGGGATTTTTAAATTTCCCACGGGCTAGCTCTCTTCTTCCGCTTGTTTACCCCCATCAGAAACAGACAAGGCGACCCGCAGGTCGCCTTGTCATTTACACCCTTGACGTTGTCAGGTCGTCGCCAGCTTGGCCTGCTCTTCGCCGCGCTTGAGCATGGCATAGCCAACCCCTGTCACCAGGGAACCGGCGGCGATTGCCAGTATGTACATGAACACATGGCTGATGGCGTTCGGAATGAAGAGCACGAACAGACCACCGTGAGGTGCAACCAGCTCGCAACCGAACAGCATGGAGAGCGCGCCAGTCAGGGCACCACCCGCCATGCAGGCCGGGATGACGCGCATCGGATCCTTGGCGGCAAACGGAATGGCCCCCTCGGAGATGAAGCACAGACCCAGTACGAAGGAAGCCTTGCCTGCTTCCTGCTCCGTCTTGATGAACTTGGCGCGCGCCAGGAAGGTGGCGATCCCCATCCCCAGTGCCGGTACCATACCGGCGGCCATCACGGCAGCCATGGGGGCATAGGTTTTGGAGGCGAGCAAGCCGACACCGAAGGCGTAGGCCGCCTTGTTGACCGGACCACCCATGTCGAAGCACATCATGGCACCTATGATGACACCCAGCAGCACGGCGTTGGCAGAGCCCATGTTGTTGAGGAACTCTGTCATGGCACTCATGATGCCTGCAACCGGACCACCCACCACGTAGATAATCACCAGACCGGTAAACAGGCTGGCAAACAACGGGATGATGAGGATGGGTTTGAGCGCTTCCAGAGTCACTGGCAGGCGCACCTTGTCGCTCAGGTACTTGGCACTGTAACCGGCCAGGAAACCGGCGACGATACCGCCGAGGAAACCGGCGCCCAGGGAGCTTGCCAACATACCGCCAATCATGCCTGGTGCCAGACCCGGACGATCGGCGATGGAGTAGGCAATGTAACCGGCCAGCACAGGGATCATCAGGGCGAAGGCTGAGGCACCACCGATCGTCATCAAGGCGGCGGCCAGGCTGCCTTCCACCTTGAACGCTTCGATACCAAAGATGAAGGAGATGGCAATGATGAGACCACCGGCCACCACCATGGGCAACATGAAGGAGACACCGGTCAGCAGGTGCTTGTAGGGGCCCGCCTTCTCCTCCTTCTTGGGCTGACTGGCGCCGCTGTGGCGATAGACCTTGGCTTCCAGCCACGCCTTGTCGAGCTCGGCACGGGTCTTCTTCAGCGCAGCACCGGTACTGGTGCGATACACCTGCTTGCCATCAAAGCGGGTCATGTCCACTTCGATGTCGGTGGCGAGGAACACCAGATCGGCAGCGGCGATTTCATCCGCGGTCAGGGCATTCTGGGCACCGACCGAGCCTTGAGTCTCGACGCGGATCTGGTAACCCAGCTGCTTGGCCATGGTCTCGAGCGCTTCCGCCGACATGAAGGTGTGGGCCACCCCGGTCGGACAGGCGGTGACTGCGACTATGCGTTTGGCCGAGGCCGGTTGGGCGGCGGCAACCGGCGCAGCCTGATGATGATAGACACTGGCACCACTGGCGGCGGCGTCGAGCACGGCGGCCGGATCCTGCAAGGCAAGATCCATGATCCCCTGATAGAGACGCTTGCCGTCGTAGGCGGCGAGATCCACGGGGGCACTTGCCACCACCAGGATCAGATCGGCGGCGGCTATCTGCTCTTTTGAGGGGATCTGGCGCGGTTGTACGCTGGAGCCAACATCGAGTGTGAGCTCCCAACCCGCCAGTTTGGCCTGTTGTTCTATCCGTTTAGCAACGAGAAAGCTGGTGGCAATGCCCGCCGGGCAAGCCGTGACCAAGATTGCTTTCATTGGGCATCTCCTGAGTTTTCCATTGAAGGGGAATGGCTATTGAGTTGAGCGGGGGCAAGGTCATCCAGACGTTGCACACGCACCTGCTCGAGTAAGGGTGTCAACACGTTCATATCGCTAAAACCGACTGCCACCTGGCTGACGGCCAGCGCCGAAACGGCGGTGGCCAGACGCAAGGTCTGCTCCGGCGCCCAGCCGAGACTGAGGCCATGGGCCAGCCCAGCCACCAGGGAGTCACCAGCACCGACGGTACTGACGACCTGCATACGGGGTGGTATGGCCTGCCAGGTGGCATCCGGACCAAACCAGACGAGGCCATCGGCACCGTTGGAGATCACCACATGGGCTATCCCCTGAGCCTGCAGCTCGCGGGCACACTCGGCCTGCTCGCTCAGGGTCTTGATGGGGCGACCGGCCCACTGACTCAGCTCTTCCAGATTGGGCTTGATCAGGGTCGGCGCGGCCTTGATGCCTTCCGTCAGGGCCAGGCCGCTGCAATCGAAGATCACCTGCTTGCCTTTGGCCTTGAGCAAGGTAATGAGGCGGGCGCAATAATCAGGCGCCACCCCTTTGGGCAGGCTGCCCGCCAGCACAAACCAGTCTGCCTGTGGTGCCAACTCGTCAATCGCGGTCTCAAGGACCTTCACTTCACGCTCGTCAATGATGAGCCCCGGCAAGTTGAGGTCGGTGACCCTGCCAGATTGCTCGGAGATCTTGACGTTGATGCGGGTATTGCCCGCCACGCGCACGAAGTGATCACCCAGGGCTCGCTCGGCAAACAGCGAGACGAAGCTCTGCTGATTGTCAGCGCCGAGCCAGCCGGTCAGCCCGACGTCACGGCCCAAGTCTTTGAGCACCATGGCAACGTTGATCCCCTTGCCTGCGGCGCGCAAATTGGCTTCGCTCACCAGGTTCACTTCACCAAGGGCCATGGCCTCGAGACGAGTGGTGAGATCCAGCGCTGGGTTGAGGGTGATGGTGACGATATCCATCAGTGCGCCCCCTCACCCAGGCCTGCGGCAATGGCGGCACCAATGCCCTTGAGGGCCGCTTCGGCATCCGCCCCTTCTGCGCGAAATGCCAGGCGATGACCGCACTTGACCCCAAGGCCGATCACCTTCATCAGGCTCTTGGCAGAGACGGCTTCACCGCTGCCATCGAGGTTGGCAACACGAATGTCGGATTCGAACTCCTTGGCCACCTTGACCAGCATGGCGCCCGGACGGGCGTGCAAGCCATGGGGGTTGATGATGGTGAAGGTATCAGACAGGCCGCTCGCCGGCCCTGCTTGCAACATGGCAAGGCCCTCGGCGCCAGCCAGCGTCGCAAGTTGGTCTGCGGCGGCCAGCTTGGCCAGATTGTCCAGCTGTGGCAGATGGCTCGCATCGCTGGCGCACAGCAGCAGCAAGGTGCTGACCGGCAGTTCACCCACGGTGAGTGCGCTACTCGGGGTTGCCAACACCCAGCCGGTCTGGGCCGCTTGCGTACGGGCCAGCCAGACTCCCTCCCCCAGATAGGCAGGATCACTTGCCAGCAGTGAAGTGACCATGGCGGCCTCCCCCCAACCGGCGGATTTGGCGCGGGCGGCAGCCCCCAGCAGCAGTTGGTCACGGTCGTCTGCGGGGAAGTTGGCCAGGGTCAGGAACTGCACTTCTTTCGCCGCGCTGGCACCAGTCAGAATATTTATGATGGTGTCGGCATCGGTGGCATTTTTCAGCGCAGCTGCCGCCTGCTCGTCACCCAGCACATGGGTAAGCTGGCGCAAAATACCCAGATGCTCGTCGGATTTGGCGGCGATGCCGATGGCCACATAGGCGATCTGGCCCTCGTCCCATTCGATCCCCTTGGGGAACTGGGCCACCATGACACCCGTGCTCTTGACCAGATGGCGGGTGTCCGTGGTGCCGTGGGGAATGGCGATGCCGCTGCCAAGGTAGGTGGCGTGCTGGGCTTCCCGCGCCAGCATGCCGTCCACATAACCCGCTTCCACCAGACCGGCCTCGGTCAGTTTGCTTGCCAGCAGAGCGATGGCATCCGCCTTGGTCGCCACCGACTGCCCCAGCAAAATCTGCTGCTGTGCCAACTTCAACATAGATATTCTCCATCAGGTTCCGGGCTGGCCGTGCGGCTCACCGGATCAATACAATTGAAAATTCGGGTAATTTGCCTGCTGACAATAGACCGGATTGCATCCCGCCGGAGTGGTATCGCATTTTTATACCCGGACATCGATTGCCTGCTGACAAGCTGAATCGTTTCACTTACACTCAGACTGAATCGTTTCAGCCAATTGATCAAGTACCCGCAAAGAGTGCTTTTCAATGATATGATCCCGCGCACACTTTTCGGTGCCCTCACCTGGCAGTGACCGTGGGCCTTGCAACTCAAACAGAGCCGATATGATGAAACTGGATGAAATCGCCGCCCTCGCCGGTGTCTCGCGCACCACGGCCAGCTATGTGATCAATGGCAAGGCCGATCAATGCCGCATCAGTCAGGCAACCCGTGACAAAGTGATGGCGGTGGTGACCGCCCACAACTACCAACCTGACAGCCGCGCCGCCTCCCTCCGTGGCGGCCAAACCAAGACCCTCGGCTTTATCCTGCCCGACCTCGAGAACGCCAGTTATGCCAAACTCGCCAAGCGCCTCGAACAAGGGGCCCGAGCCCAAGGTTATCAACTGCTGATCGTCTGCTCGGAAGATGAACCCGCCACCGAGAAAGAACTGGCCGAGATGCTGGCCAGTCGCCATGTGGATGCCCTGCTGGTGGCCAGTTGCCTGCCGCCGGACGACCCCTTCTATCCGCGCCAGCAGGCGCGCGGCATCCATGTGCTGGCCATCGACCGGGCCATGGCCGTCGACAAGTTCGTGACCGTCGCTAGTGAAAACCAGAAGGCGAGCTTTGATCTCACCGCCTCCCTGCTCACCCCGGCGCTCAAGCACATCGCCTTGATCACCGCGCTGCCAGCACTCACGATCAGTCAGGAACGAAAAGCGGGCTTCGAGCAGGCTGTCGCCAGCCACACCACGGCCCGTCACCTGTGCGAAGGAGCACATTTCTCCCGTGTCGAGGGCTATCGCCTGATCAAGGGACTTCACCAGCAACTCGGCCAGCTGCCCGAAGCACTGGTTGCCACCTCTTACATATTGATGGAGGGGGTGCTGGATTATTTGCTGGAACAAGAGACCGACATGAGCCAGCTCGCCATGGCCACCTTCGGCGACGATCGCCTGCTCGATTTCCTCCCCTTTGGCATCAACTCCCTGCCCCAGCAACACGATGCACTGGCCAGCCAGGCGCTGGAGCTCGCCCTCAAGGCCATCAATGGCGAGTACCAATGCGGGCTGCATTACGTGAGCCGGACCCTCAAGCGCCGACGCTAAGCAACCCCCTCACGCGCTGGCGGCGACCGCCATCTTCGCCAGCGCGTTTTCCATCCATTGGCTTGCCAGCCCTTTTCACTCCCCAGCACATAGTTTTGTCATCTTTTATTTCCACCTATTGCGCCCTTCCAGTACAAAATCCGCCTTTACAGGCTTGTTTCCACTATTTTGATCCGTTAACTTGGCAACCAACTTTTACAACCAACGGGTTTTTCGTAACGATGCGTCCACTCCGATATTGCTAGCCTCCGGTTTCAACCCCGGAGGCGTCTTGATGACACCGCCACTTTCACTCTTTATGAACACGCAGTTTCTCGATCCGGATGGACACAATGAACACCAAAACCCTGGGTTGTACCCTATTGATTGCCGGCACCACCATAGGCGCCGGCATGCTGGCCCTGCCGCTGGCCTCCTCATCTCTGGGTGGCCCCGCCACTTTGCTGCTGATGATAGGGCTCTGGGCCCTGATGGCCTTCACCGCCATGTTGCAGGTAGAAGCCAGCCTCAACACCGGCAAGTGGTACCTGCACCAGCTGGCGGATCACCTGCTCGGCCCCTGGGGCAAGGGCATCGCCTCTTTTTGTATCCTGATGCTGTTTTACTCCCTGGCCTCCGCCTACATCAGTGGCGGCAGCAGCCTGCTGGCCCAGGCGCTGGACGATGCGGGCATGACCATTAGCCAGGAGCAGGCAGCCTGGGCCTTTACCTTGCTGTTCGGTGGCATGGTCTGCGTCGGTACCCGCTCGGTGGATTACCTCAATCGACTGATGTTTACCGTCAAACTGGTGATCATGGTGGCGGTACTGGGGCTGCTGCTGCCCCGCGCAGAAGGACAACACCTGCTCTCCCTGCCGCTCGGCCAGGGGTTGCTGCTGGCAGGCTTGCCCGTCATCTTCACCTCGTTCGGCTTTCACGGCTCCATCCCGAGCGTCATGCTCTATCTGGGGGATTGCCCCAAGCAGCTGCGCCGGGTCTTTGTCTGGGGCTCCGCCCTGCCGCTCATCCTCTACGTGCTGTGGCAAGTGGCCATTTTGGGGCTGCTCGGTCAGCAAACCCTGATCCAGACCGGCGGGGCGCTCGACAGCCTCCTGGCCAGCGTCGGCAATCTGGTGAGCTGGCCTGCGTTTAATCAGGCGATGCACCTGTTTGCCGATCTGGCGTTGGCGACCTCTTTCCTCGGCGTGACCCTTGGGCTGTTTGATTTCATGGCCAAAGTGACTCGTCGCAAGGACAACTGGCAAGGCCGCAGCCAGACCGGGCTTATCACCTTCGTGCCGCCCCTGTTGTTTGCCCTCTACTTCCCGCAAGGCTTCATCATGGCACTGGGCTACGCCGCCATTGCACTGGCGATCCTCGCGGTACTGCTGCCGGTCACCCTGGTGTGGCAGAGCCGCAAACAGGCAGAGGCGCACCACTACCGCGCCCCGGGTGGCGTACTGGCCCTGGGCCTTGCAGGTGCCATGGGGGTGCTGATCGTCGGCGTACAGGTGAGTGTCAGCCTGGGATTACTGCCAGCTCTGTAACCCTCGCCCCATGATGGATAACGAAAGCCCTGCCAACCCAGTTGGCGGGGCTTTTTGCCAGCAGAAGTACAGTAAAACCCAATGATGACTCCTTATCGTGGTCGGTATCACTTAGCCCCGTAATGCCGCTCTCTTCAGCACACACATCGACGTACATACTCATCACCAACCACGCAAATATGTACATATATGTACAAGTCTTCTACACTGAATGCAGATAAACCCTTCACGCCCTCTTATCCGGCGTGAACAATACAAGGAGGAGATATGGCCGCAACAGCACAAAAGGCAATGAAAGAAGGCGCCATAGACCCCAGCAAGGCGCTGCCTGTGGTATTCCGCATCCTGGACAAGTGGCAGTGCAACACAGATGAACAACTGACACTGCTCGGCATTTCATCTCGTTCAACATTGAACAAATACAAGGAGTCAAACGGCGGGATCCGTCTCAGTGTGGATATGCAGGAGCGAATGAGCTACCTCCTCAACATCCACAAAAGCCTGAGGGTGCTGTTCAGCGCCGATGACAGCATCTATGGCTGGGTACGCAAGCCCAACAGCCACCCCTTCTTTGCCGGTCGCAGCGCGATGGAGATCATGAAGGGTGGTCGGGTGGCCGATCTCTATGAAGTGGCGACCCGATTGCACGCCTGGCGCGGGGGTATGGCCTGATGCAGGAGCCACCACTGACCCCATTCCAGGGAGAGCGGGCCTACCGGATCATTCCGAGCCGCTACCCCACTATCTGTGTCTATGAAGATGTGGCCAATGCAGACGAACTGGAGGCGGTATGGGCCATGGAGGCACTGACCAACGACAGGTTGCGGGAGGAGGCGGGAGACTTGTCTCGCGTCCCCAGGGCCGATTGGCTGGTGGGCTTGCACGGGGGCAGCTATGTGATGGCCGCCTTTACCCATATCAATCCGGAAGGGGCCCGTTTTACCACGGGCGATTTCGGTGGTTATTACTGTGCACCTCTGCTCGATACCGCCGTCAAGGAGACTGTCTACCATCAGGAGCGGATCTTCGGCTACACCGGAGAACCAGCCCAGAAAGTGCAGATGCGGGTGCTCTGTGCCGAGTTCAGTGCCAATCTGGTCGATATCACAGGGGACGCATTTCTCTCCACCCCTCTCTATCACGCCACCAGCTATAGCCAGTCTCAAGTCTTTGCCCTGGAGCAGAAAACCCGGGGGGTGGATGGCATCCACTACCGCTCGGTGCGTCACAGCGGCCACAATTGCCATGTACTCTACCGCCCCTGTCTCATTACCCGGATCCATCAGGCCCAGCATCTGGAGTACCACTGGAATGGCAGTGCCATCGCCAATGTGCTGGAGATCAAGCTGTATGGGGAGTGATATCGAGACGAAACGCGGCAATAAACTGCCCGCCAGAAATGACAAAAGCCCTGCCGGATTGGCAGGGCTTTTTACATCAACCGATGCAGAGTGAGGGTGTCCCCTCACCTGCTTACTGGTTGTGGGTAGCGCGACGGGGGCGACGAGCCTGGGCCGGTTTGCCAGTAGCATCAACCGGACGCTGCGCACCTTGCGGTTTGGGCTTGCCACTGTTGCCGGTGCGAGCACCGCCAGCGTTGCCACCATTGGCAGAGCGACCTGCGCCCTGACGCTGGCCTTGACCTTGCGGACGTGGCGCTGCACGGCGCGGCTCGCTCGGGTCACGAGGCTCTTTGCGCAGGGGCGCGCCGATACCACGGGCAATGTTGTCCAGGGTTTCGCGGGAGGCTTCAAAACCAGCCACCTGCTCGCACGGTATGTTCTGCTTGGTCAGACGCTCGATCGCCTTGATAAGCTTGCCTTCATCGGCAGCGACCAGAGAGATGGCATGACCGGCAGCACCGGCACGACCGGTACGGCCGATGCGGTGAACATAGTCTTCCGCCACATTGGGCAGCTCGAAGTTTACCACTTGCGGCAACTTGTCGATGTCCAGACCGCGGGCAGCGATATCGGTCGCCACCAGCACCTTGACGTTACCATCCTTGAAACCGGCCAGGGCACGGGTACGGGCACCCTGGCTCTTGTTACCGTGGATGGCGGCGGCGCTGACGCCGTTCTTGTCGAGGGTCTCGGCAACACGGTTGGCCATGTGCTTGGTACGGGTGAAGACCAGTACCTGCTGCCAGTCATTGCTGGTGACCAGATGGCTCAGCAGACCTATCTTGTTGGCCTTGTCGCACGGGTGCACCAGCTGCTCGATACGCTCGGCCGTGCTGTTGCGCGGCGCCACTTCGATAACTGCCGGATTGTTGAGCAGGCCGGTGGCCAACTCGCGGATCTCTTCGGCGAAGGTCGCGGAGAAGAGCAGGTTCTGACGCTGCTTGGGCATCAGGGCCAGGATCTTGCGGATATCGCGGATAAAACCCATGTCGAGCATGCGATCCGCTTCGTCCAGCACCAGTATTTCGACTTCGTCGAACTTGACGGCATTCTGGTTGTAGAGATCCATCAGGCGGCCCGGGCAGGCCACCAGCACGTCCAGACCACGGCGAGTCGCCATCATCTGCGGATTGATGCTGACGCCGCCAAACACTACATGGCTGCGCATCGGCAAATGCTTGCCGTAATTGCGCACGCTCTCGCCCACCTGGGCAGCCAGCTCACGGGTCGGGGTCAGTACCAGAGCGCGAATACGGTTCGGAGAAACCTTGCGCTTGCTCTCCATCAGACGCTGCAGCATCGGCAGGGTAAAGCCTGCGGTCTTGCCAGTCCCTGTTTGGGCCGCCGCCATCAGGTCGCGGCCAGCCAGAACGGCGGGGATCGCTTGCAGCTGAATGGGAGACGGGGTGTCGTAGCCTTGCTCGGCAACGGCACGCAACAAGGGTTCGGCCAGACCGAGGGAAGAAAAACTCATAATTACCTGCTAGGGATAGTGGCGCCGGGGATTTGTGGTGGGGCTCCTCTGCTGAGCCGATGCCATCTCACAAGAACTGGGCCTATTGAGAAAACAACGATTTCCCCGGGGAGCAGAGCAAAGGGGAAAGAATAGAGGCGCAGTCTAACGGAGTTGCTGTGGATAAACGAGAAAAATGTGATATTCATCCCAGCACAAACCCAAAAAGTGGGTCAGCGTCCTATTCAGCCCGCCCACCTCAGAACTCATTCGAATCAAGCTATGCTGGATGCCAGATAAGATGCGACCATCATCTCAGTACCGGAACAAGGAGGTTCAGGCTCATGGCAGTTCATATCACACGCATCCACAGGGCATGGCGACCCGTTGCCCTGCTGCTCATAGCCCTGGGGGCAAGTCTGCCCCTTGGCGCCAAGCCCCCTTTGACGGTCGCCTGGAATCACTGGCCCCCTTTTAGCTACATCAATCCACAAGGCACCCTGGATGGGCTGGACGTCACCCTGACCCGCCAGATCCTCAGGCAAGCGGGGCTGGAGACGCGTTTTCGCAATCTGCCCTGGGCCCGCGCCCTGCATCTTATCGAGCTGCAGCAGCTGGACTTGGCCATGGGAGCGCTCGATACGCCGGAGCGACGCCAGTTCGCGCGCTTCTCTGTCCCCTACCGGCGCAGCACCTTCGTGCTCTTGAGCAACAACCCCATACCGGGCCATGCCAATCCCTGGCTGCGTATCCAGAGCCTCCCCGACTTGTGCCAGCAGACAGCGCTACGCCTGGGCAAGCTGCGCGGCACCCGCCCTACCCAGCAAATGGAGGACTGCCCAGCCCTCAAGAGCGCCACCGAATACAACGCCGACGACAGGTTGATCGATCTGTTGCTGGCCCGCCGGCTGGACGGGGTCATCATGGAGTGGCAATACGCACGCTATCGCCTGACACAGCTGGGGGCCGAGAAGGTTATCAGCTGTCAGTTGTTGCTGCACCACCAGCCAGTCAGCCTGATGTTTGCCAAAGAGGCAGTAAGCGAGGCCGAGATAGCTCGAGTCAATGAGGCCATCGCCACCCTGCCCCCGCCAAACATTCGCTTTGCCCCGCCTCCCTGTCGCTTTGGCAATCCAGAGGGCGAAGCAATCCCTCGACCAGCATCTGCACAACCCCAGCCAAGCTGACAGTCGCTAAGCATTAAACGCAAACCAATAAAGAAGGCGACCCTGAGGTCGCCTTCTTGCTCTGTTATTGACAGTGCTTCTTGATCTTGCCCTGGATCAGCCGGGCATTCGAAAAACCGATCAGCGCAACTGCGGCGTCTGGGTCATCACACCCTGATTCTGGGCACGATGGCGCAGCAGGTGATCCATCAACACCAGCGCCAGCATGGCTTCGGCGATGGGTACGGCGCGAATGCCGACACAAGGATCGTGGCGCCCCTTGGTGATCATCTCTATGGCTTCGCCTTCGGTATTGATGGTCTTGCCCGGCACGGTAATGCTGGAGGTAGGCTTGAGCGCCATGCTCACCACTATGTCCTGACCCGACGAGATACCGCCCAGAATGCCACCCGCATGGTTGCTGGCAAAGCCGGCCGGGGTCATCTCGTCGCGATGTTCGGAGCCTTTTTGCTCAACCACCGCAAAGCCATCGCCTATCTCCACCCCTTTCACCGCATTGATGCCCATCATGGCGTGGGCAATGTCGGCGTCGAGGCGATCGAAGACAGGCTCGCCGAGGCCTACAGGCACCTTGGTCGCGATGACCTGTACCTTGGCACCGACACTGTTGCCCTCTTTTTTCAGATCGCGCATGTACTGATCGAGCTCTTCCAGCTTGCCCGCATCGGGGAAGAAGAAGGGGTTCTGCTCAATTTGCGCCGCGTCAAAGCCTTCCGCCTTGATGGGGCCGAGCTGGGAGAGAAAGCCGGTGATCTCGATGCCATGCATCTGCTTGAGGTACTTCTTGGCAATGGCACCCGCCGCCACCCGCATGGCAGTTTCACGGGCGGAGGAGCGACCGCCCCCCCTATAATCCCGCTGACCATATTTCTGGTGGTAGGTGTAATCCGCATGGCCCGGACGAAACACGTCCTTGATGTCGGAGTAATCCTTGGAACGCTGATCGGTATTCTCGATAAGCAGCCCGATGGATGTGCCCGTGGTTCTGCCCTCGAACACACCGGAGAGGATCTTCACCTCATCCGGCTCACGCCGCGGCGTTGTGTAGCGGGAAGTACCCGGCTTGCGCCGATCCAGGTCTATCTGCAGATCCGCTTCGCTTATCTCGAGTCCGGGCGGGCAACCATCGACCACGGCGCCCAGCGCCAGGCCATGGCTCTCGCCAAAGGTGGTGACCCGAAAGAGTTGGCCAAAACTGTTCCCTGCCATGAGTGCTCCTGCTTAGCTCTTGTAAATCGCGAAATGATCCTGGTACTGCTCCAGTTCCGCCTTGGTCATCACGAACACGCCGTGACCGCCGTTCTCGAACTCGACCCAGGTAAAGGGCACTTCCGGGAACTGGGCTTCCAGGTGGATCATGCTATTGCCCACCTCGACCACCAGCACGCCGTCATCCTTGAGGAAGTCTGCTGCATTGGCCAGCAGACGCTTGGTGAGCTTGAGGCCGTCGGAACCTGAAGCGAGCGCCAGTTCCGGCTCGTGACGAAACTCCTGTGGCAAGTCCGACATGTCTTCGGAGTCCACATAGGGCGGGTTGGAGACGATGAGATCGTATTTGTCACCCACCGGCAGATCACGCATCAGATCGGAGCGGATCGGGATGACCTGCTGCTCCAGACCGTGATCGGTGATGTTGCGCTCGGCCACGTTCAGTGCATCCACGCTGATGTCGATGGCGTCCACTTCCGCATCCGGGAATTCATGGGCCATGATGATGGCGATGCAACCTGAACCGGTACAGAGATCCATGATCCGGGTCGGTTCATGCTTGAGGAAGGGGGCGAAGCGGTTGGCCACCATCTCGGCAATCGGCGAACGGGGAATGAGTACCCGCTCATCCACGTAGAACTCCCAACCGGCATACCAGGCCTTGTTGGTCAGGTAGGCGGCCGGCACGCGTTCTTGCACGCGGCGAATGATGAGTTCGGCGATGCGATGACGCTCGCTGGTGGTCAGACGGGAGTGGCGCATGCCCGGATCCACGTCAGGCGGCAGATGTAGCGCGGGCAGTACCAGCTGCACGGCCTCATCCCAGGCGTTGTCCGTACCATGTCCGTAGAAGATCCCGGCGTCGTTGAAACGACTCATGGCCCAGCGCAACATGTCCTGGATGGTGTGCATCTCGGCAACCACCTCATCGATAAATATCTTGTCCAAATCCACCTCCAAGTCGAGTAATATCCGGCCCGAGCACCCACTGTATAGCGGGCAAGACGCATACCTGACAAATGAGCCTCTGATGAAAAAAACTCCCTCACCGACGATCGAGGAAAGCCTGCTGTTTCGCGATGCTGTCAAAGGTACCCGGAAAATTAAGCAAGATACCATAAGGGCCGACCTGCGCCCGGTCAAGCAGAAACGCGAACTGCGGGAAAGCCGCGAAAAGCTTGGGGTTGGCCACTTTTTCAGCGACGAGTACCAGCCCCATCTCGATGAGGATGGCCCGACCCGTTACGTACGTGACGATGTGTCAAAATTCGAGCTGAAAAAGCTCAAACGCGGCATCTATCCGCCGGAGATTTATCTGGATCTGCACGGCATGAACCAGAATCAGGCAAAACAGGAGCTGGCCGCCCTGCTCACCCTCTGCCAGAAAGAGAACATCCATGTCGCCTCCGTGATGCACGGCATCGGCAAACACATCCTCAAGCAGCGGATCCCGAGCTGGCTGGCCCAGCACCCCAATGTGCGCGCCTTCCATCAAGCCCCCCGTGAATGGGGCGGCGACAGCGCCATCCTGGTGCTGCTGGACATAGAGGAATAGCGCTCGCTTCTCGACAAGCTGCCGTTGCCGTCTTGGTGACGTCAGCAAGGCATCCGGCCTCCACCTTCACATCAAAGCTCCATATGCCTCCCGCAACGAGTAAATCGGCAGCACTATACTGAATATCAATGTGTTATTCGTCATGGAGGTTGCATGTTTACAAAGGGTTCTCATGCCGAGATCAAATCATCTCTCGATGCCATCGGTGCGGCGGTGGCGGTGTTTTCCCTGGATGCGGATGATCGCTTCATTCTGGTCTCGGCCAACGATACCTTTGCCCAGGCATTCGAGCTGGATGTGCCGGGCACCATAGGCAAACGACTCAACGAGATGTTTCCCCGCTACATCACCGGCAGCATAGAGCAGCCGATGCATGACTGTGTCAGCCAGCAAACCGGGCTGGAGAGCGAGCTTCCCATCGATACTCTGTCACGTACCAGCTGGTGGCGTTTCATCCTCTCCCCCATCATCATTCCCGAACAGTCCCGGATCACCCGCATCATAGTCACCGCCATCGACATCACGGCCAAAAAGCAGCTGGAAGATGCACTTAAAATGAGTCGAAAGCGTTTCGAAGCCGTGGTGAATTCGGCCTATGACGGCATCATCAGCGTCAGCAGCGAATCCCGTATCGAGCTCATCAATACCGCCGCCTGCGAGATGTTCGGGGTCGATGAGAGCTATGTGGGCAAACGGCTGGAAACCCTGTTGCCCCTGCGCTTTCGCTCCAACCACGAGAGCTATTTCAGAGCCTTCAGCAACTCCCCCATCAACTCGCGCCCCATGCACGCCCGCGCCTCCGTCATGGGTCTGCGCCGCGATGGCAGCGAATTTCCGCAGGAAGTGACCATCGCCAAGATCAATCTGGGCCAAACCACTGAGATGACCGCCATACTGCGGGACATTTCGGAGCGGGCCCGTCTGGTGGAAGAGCTGAAAGTGGCGGCCACCACGGATCCCCTGACCGGGATCGCCAACCGGCGCCGCTTCGATGAGCTGGTCAAGCAGGAAGTGCAGCGCTGCCAGCGTTTCGGCCATACCATGAGTCTGCTGCTGCTCGACATCGATCACTTCAAGCAAGTCAACGACACACACGGCCATCAGCAAGGGGATCAGGCGATCCTCAGTCTGGTGAGGCGTATTGCCAAGCAACTGCGGGAGGTGGACATACTGGGCCGCTGGGGTGGCGAGGAGTTCATCATCTTGCTGCCGGAAACCTCGCTGGATCTGGCCTGGGCCAGTGCAGAGCGGATCCGGCTAGCCATAGCGTCAGAGAGCCACCCATTGGGCGCCGACATCGAGATCCCGCTTACCGTCAGTATCGGCATCAGCGCCAGTCAAGGCCCACAAGATAACGTCGACAACATGGTGCGCCGGGCCGATACAGCGCTCTATCTGGCCAAAAAACAGGGGCGAAACTGCTGCATCAAAGAGGCAACTGAGCAGCCGTAAGCCGGAATGTGACCACACCAAAGACTCCCCGCGTCAGACCTGAATGATGCTAAATTCAGGTCTGACGCAGCAGCACAGCTAACCGGACCTTGTCCCGCCCACCACTGGAGAGGATCAGCCCACCTGCACCTGCCAGCACCTCACACGCTTTTTGCAACAAGGGTTGATGCGCAGCTCTTGGCAGATGAAACAGTGAATCCCAGATAACCACCCCATCGAAAGGCCCTGCGGGTTGATCATTTTCAATACCTGCCTCGATCCAGACCTGCTCAGGGAAGTCCTGCCGAGCCTGCACCAATGAGGTGGCTGAGTGATCCGCACCCGGCACGTCATAACACATGAGCTGATCAAGAAGGCGACATCATGGCTTGGGCGCAAACTGCTCGAACACCTGCTGGCCGGTCAGGGTGGGCGTCTCGTTCTTCAACTCGTAAAAGTCAGGCTTCTCATCGATGAAGATCTGGCTCGTTAGCTGGAACCTTTCCATCTGGAAAAGACCGGCTGGCACTATGTACTCATCCGTCGGCAGCAGATGATAGAAGAGGTGAGTGCCGCAGGTGGGGCAAAATCCGCGCTCCGCCCACTCCGATGATCGATAGGCGACAGGGGCGATCCCGGTGAAGCGCACGTCCGCACCGCAATGCACCGCAAACAGCGGTCCACCCGACCAGCGCCGGCAGGTGGTGCAGTGGCAGAGATTGACCTCCTGGTGATCTCCGGTCGACACAACGATGCCACCGCACAAACAATGTCCTTGCATAACGCCTCCCTAACAAGATGGATCCAAGCCGTTCTTCGGCCAAATTTAGCATCAGATGAGTACCATACCTGTCACGCCCTCGCCATTAACTGCCTCACAAAACGCGGCACGGATCCGGCATATTCACCGCATCTGGGGTGGCGGCGCCTCTATACTGTCAGCCAAAGAGGGACACGCTCGCCACGTCCTGCTCTTCACCCATCCCCCCGCAAACATTTCTTGAAGCACACTTATCCAGTGTCCTGAATGCAATCCGCCATTCAGCCATTGCATCAGCGCCTGGCAGTTTCCTGCAGGGCGATCCGGTTGCCCTCGGGATCCTGGAATTCCGCCACCCTGATGGTGTCACCAACCCGGGTAACGGGATACAGACGTTGGGCACCGGCCAGCAAGGCGCTCGCCATCACCTGCTCGATATCGGCCACCGCCAGATAAATCCGCGTACCATCCAGGCTCGGAACATACGTCTCTCCCCTGACCAACGCACCGGAACACCCCTCACCCCCTTCCGAGAGCGGGAATAACGCCATTTCGTTGCCATCTATCTCGGCTCGCTCGAACGTGATGCCAAATACGCGAGAGTAGAACCCGATGGCTCGTGTCATATCTGTCACCGGAATTTCAAAATGCATGGCGATATTCATTGTGTCCCCCTCCTTGTTTATCCCGTTTCTGCCAGCGCATCATCAATCTAAATAGCTGTTCCGAATAGTAGCTCACCGGAGGAAGGGACCTCAGTCCAGTTTGTGCGATCTCATTAGTCGCCAAACAAAACAAGACACACCCACAGGACTGA
>NZ_LSGW01000077.1 GCF_001643305.1 Aeromonas salmonicida subsp. salmonicida | reverse complement strand
CGGTGTTCATGATCGGCCGGAATATGCGAGGCCGAGGGATAGAGGTAATATCCGGCGTTGCAAACACAACATCCCAGTTATAGTGACGGTGACGCATAAATGATTCTTTGGGGCTAGTCGGGTACATAATTTGTCCCCGTTCATCAAATACCACCCTCCCCGTGTCATCAGTGTCACACTCTTCCAATGAATCTGGCTTATAGTGTTCTAGCGTATCCTTAAAAAGTTGAATGAAGTCAGCAGGTAAAACATTGCTGTATGTGTCGATATTCTTAAGGTTATATTCCTCTTGCCCTTTAAATACATCTCTATCATAAATGTCCTGACACTCATCAATGAAGACGAATGCACCAATAGGCATCCAGTGATGCCATCTACGCCAAAGCTCCTGATATTTTGGATCTTGAGAACTAACCCGAAATAAACGAGCGGTATCGGGGAATTTCTCGCCTAGAAATTCTTCAATACGGTGTAACGGGTACATTCCCGCTACGTTGGTAACAACGAGACGACCTGCACGAAGTGCTGGAAGTAAGCGATACCAAATAACAGAGCTGGATTTATAAGAACCGTTGTGACCGTGTTCAATGACAATCGCCATTTACCACCCCATGACGTTCATAACAAAACGAGTAATATAGGCATTAATCAAAAGATTTAAGCCATTAGCAAAACCAAGCTCTTGTAAAGCCCAACGAACACCACTTGGCATTTGAGAGATAGAAGAGGCTAAATATGCACTTATGTTTATGTCGGTAGCTATTTGCTTGGCAACCAAGTAAGCGAATTCTATAGTTTGCAATTTCACAGTGATAACGGCTAATGAGTAATACTCAATCCCCCAAGCGACAAATCGATGAAAAACACTAGGTATCTCTTGAGAGATAGTGTAATGAATGTCATTAATTCGATTGCCTACGTAATCAAGAAATGAACCATCATCAGCAAAAGCGACTGATGGAATGAACATAATAAAAACGAAAAGTAAACTACGCATTTTTACGCCCCCCCATCAACACAGTGAATGCAATTAAGACAGCTAAAAACCAGATAGCTTGCTTTGGGCCAGAGTTAAAGAAAAGTTCCATATTAGACTTTCCACTCAAGTCAACACGAGCGCCATGAACATCCTGATAATTGTTTTCATATTGGCCATTTATGGTCAAATCACCACCTGAGAATACTTTCTTGATATCAGCCATACGTTCTTGTATTTCAGTGTTTTTGTCATTAACTTGTTTCTTGACATCAGCTAAAGAATCACCATCAAAAATAGTATCAAATCCACTTTTACTAGGTTCGATTGAAGGCGTAAATGAACAAAGAGGCCCATCGCACGGAGATGTTCCTCCGCCGCCTTCACCACCACCGCCCAAATTAAGATTGTTAATGGAGTCTATCACCTCCCCTAACAAATAATTTCCATCCTCAACAGCATATCTATTGGCATTTATACTTTCCGTAAGCCCACCTTCCATATAACCCGATAAATCATATATGCCTTCATTGATATCAGATAGTCTACTATTAGATTGCTCTGAATAAAGGCTAGTCAGCTCATTATAAGACTTATTCGAAAGGCTATATTCTTCAATTTTACTTAAAGAGCTGCGCATAGCATCAAAATCAGATGCGGATTCTATATTGTCCCTGTAAGACTGATAGGCAAAATTATCTATAGCCTTAACTACATTTGCAGAAATAGAGTTAAAACCACCACTAATATCTGTCTCTCTCTCGCCGCCTACAACAATAGGGCCTACAGGGTTATAAGCCCCTCCGCCAGTTCCGCCGCCAGAATCATCAGGCGTGCATTCTGCCCCCGTGGTTTGATAAGGGCCTTTTGATGGCGGGCTAGCCGCTGGGAACTCTAAACAGATACCAGAACCACCGCCACACTTGGCTATACATCCCCCCAAGGTAGAGCCAGCATCAACGTTACAGATAGAATCTGCCGTGTTCATGGGCATGTTCCCAACATTCACACCAAAAGAACAGGCAGCAAAGGAGAGGAAGGAAGGGAAAAACAGAAATATGGAAAAGAACCTAACCATAACAGTGACACCTAATAAAAAGGGGGCCAACGCCCCCAGAATCAGGAGGTGAACACTCCCGAGAGAAATGCAGCCCCAAACACAAAACCACCGGTGGCTGCTAGGATTGCGGCTACAAGCACGGCCCTTATCTCCGCAGCCAGCTAACGATCATTCCCACGCAGAAGCCCAATGCCGCCACAGTGACAACGCCAGCCGTCACAGTTCCATAGTTGGTCGTCCCCGAAGCGATAGCCGCTGTGATGGCGGTAGACACATCACTATCAGCGGCATAAGCAGACGTGGTAAACAAGGACACAACAGCCACAGCAGGAACGGCGGTTTTTTTCATACCGGCAGTAAACAGTTCATTGATTTTTTTCATGATAAAGCTCCAATTATTAATGGCGGCCTAATTTTCGAGCAATAAGGCCAGTGAAGTACCCCCCAAGGAACAGGAGGATGAAATATAGAACGAACATTCCGAAGTAATCAGCATTGAAACCAAATAAATCAGGTATGGATTTCATTTGCGTTAATTCAGCTTGCGTTATCATTGCAAAAACGAGCTCACCCCTTGGGCCTGTATCTGGGCAAACATCCAAAACACGCATGTATGAGCTGTTATAGACATCATCGATAAAGAGGCAAGCCCGCTTAGTCATTAAAACTTATCCTTTGTGGCTTGAGCACCAACAGAAGATTTACCAACGATACCAGAAACAATGTTTTTGGTAAGATCATTGGGGTTTGGTTGCACCTCAACATCAACCAGCTCACCGAGTTGGCACATGGCAAAGTGATTAAGAGCATTTGGATCTAAATCTACTTCTTTGACCTCATACCCGAAGCCAGAATAATTCATGCTTTGGGTTACATTCGGTTTAATTGATACGGCATAAGACAGCATGCACATATCATATTGTTTGCCTGTTTTGCTGGATGTGCCGTAACGTCGAGCGACTCCAATGAAATGAACCTTCATGTTTTGGTTTCCTGTTTTTTGGTCACTATTAATTTAAATGGTGGCTATTCTAATATGCGGCCGTCTGGATATTGTAGAAATGCACTAATAGAGTTGGCATATACTCCCACATAAAATGTTTTTGCTTTTTCTTCATCATCAAAGCGCTGGTATTTTATCTCCGCATCCATAGTCTCCCATTGAACAAGGAAATCCCCTGATTCATCGATAAGCTTTTGACGCTCTTCCGCCATGCGAACATCAATACACGTTTGGCGGTTACAATATCCGTCACTGTTACCATTAATCGGAAGATAACAACACGGGCAAATAGATTGAACGGTCATCGCCTCCCCCAGTTTGCCAGGTGAAACTCGAATGCTTGAACGAGATGGCCCACAGAATCGAACGGCGGGCAATCTCATTGCCTGAATAATATGGGCGTGTTTCGTCATGCTACGCTCCTCAATTGAAGTTTTGGCATTTGATACCAGCTAGGCGGCAAACATTCCTGACGATGAATCTCAGTGCAGGAAACCATTTTGACAGGGCTAAATTGACTTATATTACATGGGCGTCCAATATCGATGCCGATTTTGCGAAGGCGGGCACGGTGTATTTTGGTTTAGCTTTTTGATAAATCAAAATGCTCACCATGAAACCACTCTAACGCATAAAGAGCTGTAGTATTAGCGGCTCTAGTAGAATCTACTACACCAGCCGAATAAAGCTGTTGAGCTATGGTTTCAAATTTCATATTAGATACGCTCAGTTTTTTGTCTAGGCTGGTAAACTCCGACATTACGGTTTCGAGTCGGGAGTAGTCTGATTTGCCCCAATATTGCAAACCTTCACGCTGCAAATAACGATATTTAAATTTCAGTTCATAGCGAACCAAACCAACAGCCCAACAAAAGTCAATAACTCGTTGCAAGTGTTCAACTTGATCAGACTCAGGGCCAAAAGCCTTGATTACTTTAGACAATGAATGCAATTCCAGTTCATTGCCCTTGGCGTACACACAAGGATATATTAACGCTGAATTATTTTTCTTTGACTTCCAATCGCAGCCATATCCATTTGTAAACAAATGAGGCACTGAGTTTCTATATGAAAGTGTCGATACAGCAGAAATATATTTCTTTTCGTTTTCAGAACCAACCATAAAGTTTTCAGTAGTGTGAAGCCCTTTAATAATTGCTCCATCAGCCCCTATAACCTTCATAGCGCTACCATCTTCATAAAAAATGCGCGTGCACTTAGTAAACTGGGGGACGAAATCAAACGAGCCATAAACCTCTCGTAGGATCTCATTAAATTTATAGACGCACTGATCAACAGTCTTAAATCCCCAAAGATTCTCAAGGCGACCCCAGCGACTGGCATTGCCACTCATGTAGAGACGGTGTCCCATCGAACGGATAAGCACAGAGTCACAGAACGACCCCTTGTGACTGTAGGCAGGAGAAGCAACGCCGTTATCCTGCACAACCTCGCCTTGCTCAACAACGACGCGAATGTACGCATTGCCATCAAGCAGTGGTAAAAGCTGGTCAAACGTCTGTTCTATCTCAAGCCAGTCGAAAAACATCTATGTTTCTCAGAAATTAGATTGTGAGGTGAAACATAGAATCTTAGATCTGCGAAGTCAAGAAATATCATTTCTTAGATTCGAAAGAAGTTAGACTATGTACAGTGAGTCAACCTAAATGAGTCAAACATGCCGACCAAACACATCGACGATATAACGTGGCGAAAAGTGGAATCCGAAACGGTTAGAGCCGTCATCGCAACCAAAACCAGCCTAAAGGATACGGAGGTTCTTAGGTTGTTGATTCTTAAGGGGTTAGAAGCGATTAGCGAAGACGATTACGTCAACTTCGTAAGGAAAAAGAAGGGGAAAGGCTGAGCGGTGCCCAAGGGGGGAAAAGTATGGGTTATCATACCAAAGTCCGGGAGTCACTGAACCCCGGACTTCTCCTCCCCCGTTATGCGGTCTCCATTGAGGCTGTCACAATGAAGCATAAGAGATACAGGAAGAACAGATGAAGACTGAGAAATGGAGTCGCTTTGATATCTGTGACTACATTGGTACCGAGGAAGAGATCCTTGCCTACATGAAAGAGGCGCTTAACAGTGGATCTCAGGCCGAGATAGAAGATGCGCTTGATCTTTTAGAAAGAACTCGCACATATATCTGTGGAATAAAACAAGCAGTACAAGAAATTTATTATCTTAAAAGAATTATGTATGAGTCAGGTGAAAAAAAACTGGTCGATGAAACTATTAGTGTTTTGCAATTGAAAAACAACTGTTCATATTGCAAAGCATCTAGCGACGCAGGAAACCTTATAGGTACATTGCTAGAATTACTTTCAGAGAAAGATATTTTTAAGACTGTTCATGAAAATTTAAATAAATAGTTTCAGAAATATATCCCCCCCGATGCAAGAGATAACGAAATAAATACTTAACCACTTCTACGGCATAGCTCCTCTATTAAAGAAACCCATGACGAAGAACCATCATGGACACCTCGATCAGCCAGACGCAGAAGATCCTCACCTAAAGCAGACAATGCTTCATGCTTGGAACCATAGTGCTGGCAGTAGGAATTAGCTAGTTCAATCAATTGCTTATCAAGCTGCACACGAACATCTCTTGGAACCATGAACCCATCCCCATAAAAAGACAAAGCCCCTCGGCAGAAGGGTTTTTGATGACCGGAAACGTAAACAACCTGCCGCGCTTCGCTTGCCTGCTGCCCAGTTCGCCACGGCGAAGCGATGCCGTGACTCATGGACCAGCGTGCTGTACGACAAATCAAATTAAGGTTTTGAATGCTCAAAATCAAAGGTTGACGTATTAAACGTCATGGTGACGATAATCATATAATCCTTTGATGCTTTAATCATACCATCATTTAATCAAATGATTATGGCATTACAGTAAAGGGCTGGCTTCGCATAATGGGGATTATG
>NZ_LSGW01000076.1 GCF_001643305.1 Aeromonas salmonicida subsp. salmonicida | reverse complement strand
GGAACTGGGGGCGATTCAAATCCATCAAGCATTGTTAACCAAGTGCCTCAATCCATTAATCAAGGCTTTAAAACTGGTTGAACAATGCCTGTCATCAAGAACCAAAAATGGTGAAATTGCCCTTGAACCACTTACTTTTTGATAGGTTTTATTGGTGATTTTTTTTAACTCTTCAGCTGCATTATTCAGTGAATCTGGATTGCGAAACTTAGCAACTTGCTGCCTTCTCGCTAAACCAGTGAGCCCTAATCCCTGTTCTACAGCATTTAAATCGCCCAGATAAAAACTCTCTAGCTCTTTACACGCAATACGTACAAGAGCATTCAGTCGCCCAGCTTCTCGACTCAAGTTAAGCAACCGGTCTTTAATTTGATAGCAATCACCACTATCTTGATCACGCATCACTATAAAATGTGCGTCTTCTTGCCATAGCCGCATTTTTCTCACTAACTGTCTTTCTAAATCTTGTTTACCTTCAAAAACAACATAGCGAGCAGTCACATTCGGTAGTAGACGTGGAAGAACCCCTTCTAACATAGCCTTAGCTGAGGCTTCCTCAAGAAAAAAAACAAATGGAATCATTGCGGATCGACTCCTTGAAAGAAACCTTGTTTCCAAAGGTAGCCAAGTTTATCACCATCATCCATGTAGGCTTTTATCTGGGAATCATCTTCGGCTCGTTTTATCTCTGTCGCTCCATTCCGTTTCACAAGATAATAGGCTTCACTGAGTTCAATTGCGTTGAGGAAATCAGGGGAGTGGCTAGATACAAAAACTTGAGCACCTCGAGTAGCATATGCTCGAAACTCCTCTGCCAGTTCTGTTAGCAATGAAGGATAAAGCTGATTTTCAGGCTCCTCCACACACAGTAATTCATGTGGGGCAGGATCATATAACAAAATTAAATAGGCAAACATTTTAATCGTGCCATCTGATACATAACGTGCCAAAAATGGATCTTCAAAAGCCCCATCTTGAAAACGTAACATAACCCGACCTTCTTCTGTTGTTTTAGCTTCCACTTTAGTAATGCCAGGGACACGCTCAGCCAATCTAGTTAAAACCTGAGTAAAAACATCTGGATGAGAACGATATAAATACTCAGTAACTAACGCAAGATTTTCACCTTCACGAGAAAGGTGATCAGCAAAACCAGCCTCTTGCTCAGGTCTAGCTTTACTTATATGAAAATCTGAAATATGCCAATTTTCAATTAGCCGCCCTAAGGCCATAACTGCGGGAAAACGGGCAAACTGTGCTAACCCTTTCACTGCGAGTATATCAGGAGAGCGTAGCTCTTGTGGTTCACGTTGCATCTCTTGTTGGTCATTCATCGATGCTAACTCATTGATGATGGCTTCACCTTTTCCACAGCGAAAATCTAAAAAATGCCACGGTTGACCGCTACTTCCTCGACGATACTTTAAAAGTTCACGGGCAACAACGGCTCGCCCATTTTCCTCTCCAATCTCCAAGTAATAGGTGATTAGGGGGCGATCATCGGCCTCACGAAACTTCAATTCTATTTCTATGTTCCCACTAGAGCCTCGACTACGAACCTCATGAAACCCTCTACTTCCCCCCACTTTCATCAAGGCTGTATTGATATTCCCGTTTAATGCTTCTTTAAGAAACTCAAACACAGCAAATAGAGTGGACTTCCCTGTTCCATTAGCACCAATTAATACACAAAACTTCGGGATTTTATTCATTCTTGTATCCCGAAAGCTTTTGAAATTTTTAAGATGGATAGATTCAATGTGCATAAGTAGTCCTTTAAAATGTCGTCTAAGACAGCGTTTCGGCGGTTTTTGAGATATGCGCATTCAGCGCATTCCGCATATACTGATCTGGCCGCGGCATCGGGTGGCTCTTGCCTGGTTTCGTCTTGCGATCGTGCTCCTTATACTCCCGCACTACCTTGTCCCATTCCTTGGGATACACTCTTGAAATGCTGCCAGGAACTGCTCAAAGGTGAATCCAGGTTGCAATGACTCACAGGTGATCCGCACCTTCTCCGCTTTCTTAACTATCACTGCCATTTGCTGACCCCTCTTCGATTTAGAAACACTGTATATAGTTGTCAATTGAAGCTGCGCAGACAAAATATCTAGTGATTGTTGCCATCAAACGACTCGCCTTATCAGGTCACCTAAGCGAACCGGATCAGTGTCGCACAGCGTCTTAATGGCCTTGATGCTGGTCATCCCCAAGATCTCGCCTATGTGGCGTTCGTCTATGCCCTGGCGCTTGAGCTTCACAGCCAGCGTTCGGCGGGCAGATTGGGCCGTTGCCCCCTCAATGCCAGCCTGAGCGAACAGGCGAGTAATCAGGGCGGTCAGCTGGTCGGCCCTATAGCTCACCCGACCATCACGCTCGATGCGGGTCAGTTTGAGCGGCTGCCCAGTGCAAACAGCCCGCTCTGCGGGTCGAGTCCCCGATAGGCCGTTAGCCTGCCGGTGATGCCATGTCCTCGCTTGAACCGATCTGCAAGGTGCTCATCAATCGCGGCTATCAGCTTCTTGTTGACCCAGCACAGGGGGCGAGCCCGCCCGTTAAATGCAATCTCCGGCCTGAGCACAGTTTCGACCAGCGGTTCACCACCAGGGGATAGATAATCACTCACGCACAGTTGCGCAAGCTCGGTGGGCTTCATGCCGGTGCCGAAACAGCAGAGCAGCAAGGCGGCATCCCTGAGCCCATTTTCTGGGCTCGATACCTTGGCCACTGCAACGGCATGGGTCAGCTGCGGATCTTCAACAACAATCGCCTTTGGCATTAACTGTAAAATCCCGATTAACGACACTAAACAGAGAGAGTACAACAAAAGAGAGGGGCCATAAAGGCCCCTTTTTCAATTCTGGTCAGTGGTTCACGGAAAGTTCGGCGGGACAGGTGAGTGAAAGTTATCCACAAAATCGGTGCAAAAGTGACCCCATTAGCTGTGCATGAAATAGGCATCAGGGAGGTAACTGCCGCGCTATCGCTTGCCTGCTGGCTTGTTCGTCGCAGCGAAAAGATGCCGCTCCTCAACGCCCAGCCGCTACTTGCTGCTATCTGGTCAGAATTGTGATCTCAATCAACCTAACCATACCGCTGGTACGGTATGGTGTTTATACACGGATATACCCAGCTCGTAATAACAGGCATACCCGTTGTGCAAAAAGAAAACCCCCTGCGCTAACAGGGGGCAGCACGTAAACCCGTTCCAGGAGTAAACATGACAACTCACAGTAACAAAAAGCGGGGGATCCGTCTAATGGACATCCCTCATATGCCAGCCGAACAGGCCATCACCCTCCTGATGCAAAAAGCATTTTGGGTCAGAGAGGCAATGGCAAAACACTGTTATCGCCAGATATCACAGCATAAATAAATAACGAATAGGCGGGATACCCGCCTATTACCTTTATTTTAGTTATCAAGGTGAAAATACTTTAACCGTCCCGTTGGTATGGTATAATTGTTTTGTGGTCCGGGATTGGCCTGGACCCAAAAAACAGGATTGCCTGTATGTTCACTGAAAGAGAAAAACAGATTATCGCGCTGGCTCACAGCATTATCGCTCGCCGCTTCACTCGTCTGGATTTGCTGAGCAGCCCCGAGATGGTTGTCGAGTTTCTGACAACTCGCTTTGCCACGCATGAGCATGAAACTTTTGCCATGATCCTGCTGGATAATCAGCATCGGGTTATCGACACCGTTGACCTTATTCACGGCACTATTGATTCTGCCGCCGTGTATCCGCGTGAAGTGGTCAAAACCGCCCTGAAATATAACGCCGCTGCTGTGATACTGGCTCACAATCACCCGTCCGGTATCGCCGAACCAAGTCGTGCAGATATCCAAATCACCGAACGGCTGCAGGCCGCGCTGGATTTCGTTGAGATCCGGGTTCTGGATCATGTCGTGGTCGCCGGTGAATACAGTGTGTCATTTGCAGAACGGGGATTAATTTAAACACTGCGCCGCCCCTGACGGGGCGGCTGGAGCCTTATTATGTCTGAACAAAAAGCTATCTACGATGTCACTGGACTGAATTGCTCTATCGAGGAGTTCAAAACACGGCCCTGTGTCCACCACCGTTATTCGTCTGAATTTGTGCTGCCTACGCCGGATGAGATCAGGTTTGTCCGGACTGCCTTGTTAGGCTGGCCACAAACCAAGCTAGGGGCGTTTTTGGGCTATCCCATCGATCCAAA
>NZ_LSGW01000075.1 GCF_001643305.1 Aeromonas salmonicida subsp. salmonicida | reverse complement strand
TTCGCATAATGGGGATTATGGCAGGGGAAGACCCTCAACATAATGCCCATCGACATTATGCGCAGTCATGCTTGTGGGTAGAACAAAGGGGCCGGAGGCCCCTGTATCAAAAGTGCTATGCCTCTGGCACTGCTTCTAAGCAGTCGGCTTGAAATACGCAGGTCAAAGGATCACGGTTGTGCTCATCGAGCCAAACGCAAAAATAGCCCCGAATATCGCCAGTTCTTTCAAAGCCAGCAATCGTCATCGAAGGCCCGCCACTACGAAGTTTCACCACTTGGCCGAGAGTGAATCGAATGTGTGATCGTGCATATGGTGACTCATCGCCCACAAGATTCAGCAGCTCACGCTGGAATGTGTATTCGATTGGTTGTCCGCCCAACGCTTCGTTAAACCATACACAACAGACATTGACACGTTCAGCGTCAGGTGACTGCTCAGCATAATCAACTGATTTAACTGTCATTTTATGGCCACCACTATGCAAAGTGACAACGTCGCCAGAAGAGCAAAATCTATAAATTGTCATTCAGTACCCCTGGTGATGCCGATAACTAGCTTTATCGGCATCACTCATGTTGTTGAAGTGCTTCTTCGATAGTGTCCGCATAAGCGCCCAAACTCTGCATCTGCCCATGTAACTCGGCTCCTGCAGCGACACTCGTTTTGATCAATTCAAGGGCACACGCTACAGCCATGACTCGGCGAGTCTGTGATTGCGCACCAGCGTAACCAGTTACATGAGTTGTAGTTAATCGTCTCGCAAGACCTAGGCTTTCAACAAAAACAGCACCGGATTCAGATTCAGACACAATCTTATCAGACATACATTTCTCACTTTTCGTTTGAGCACCATGCTCCATACGGATATTGGGGCTATTGCTTGCAAACCAAGCCTTTAATGATAAAAAGCCTCTTTGTAAGAGATAACACCCCTCCCCCGTGGATGGTGTGAGCATGGTTGTCTGGGAATTCCCCCCGTATTACTGCCCGAGGTGATTGTTAGAGATAACAAGCGATAACATGGCCATTGGCCACGCCAT
>NZ_LSGW01000074.1 GCF_001643305.1 Aeromonas salmonicida subsp. salmonicida | reverse complement strand
GGAACTGGGGGCGATTCACACCTTGCGAATCGCAGAGCAGGGATTTGCATCGAGCAGGCCATGGTTAACGCTGTAATCGAGGATCTCGTTTATGCGTTGGCATAGGCGACGTACCGTCTCGAGTTTGCCATCAGCTTCAATGGGGCGAAGAATCTCAATGACCTTGGGGGCTCGGATCTGATGGATGGGCATAGAGCCGATGAATGGCAACACATACATCTCAAGGGAGCGCCAGGAGTCGGCGGCATAGGCCTCTGTCACATCATGGCGTTTAAGGTCCAGCCACTTAGCGGCCATGAATTCAAAGGTGTGGGCACTGACGTCTTGTTCTGCTTGAGCAATGGCTATTTGTTCTTGCTGGTGAAGTTGGGGGTCGATGCCATCGGCCAGTAGAGCACGAGCTTCTTGCCGGCGCTCTCGGGCTGCGGCCAAAGTCACATCGGGGTAGGGGCCAAAACCAATATTTGCTCGCTTTTTGTTACCCGGGCGATAGTAGTTAAAGATCCATAGCCTTGCGCCATTCGGTTTAACCCTCAAGTACAACCCGTCACCATCGCCTAGGTTGTACTCCTTGGCTTCCGGTTTAGCGACCCTCAGTTTTGAGTCGGTCAACTTGTCTTTACTCATGTTGTTACCCCCACCAGCAGTAACACCAAAAACGGTGTTACCAGAGTCTTGTTACTGCAGATGTTACTCTTTAGGCTGGATTTAGGCGAACGCCTTGGACTACTGCGGACAACAAAAAACCCGCAAAGCCTTACGCTGTGCGGGTTTCTGTACTTCTTCGTTCCCGGCCGGAACATTGTTTGGTGGAGCTGGGGGGATTTGAACCCCCGTCCAAAATTACTACATCCTCGGTACTACATGCTTAGTCACTCTTTACATTCGCCAACCCGCTGCGGAGAGACACGCCACGAATTGACTAGCTCGATTGGTTTTAATGCTTCCGCCCCGAGCAGGACTTCCACACGATCCTGTGAAGGATGACCTTCCGATTCCCTAGGACACAGGCAAGCTAGGGTAGAAGGGCTCTATGCAGGTTATTAAGCTGCTAGTGCGTAGTTTTCGTCGTTTGCGACTATTTTTTTGCGGTTTGTTAACGAGGCCTACCGCACCTCGGCATGCACCTTGGGTTTCGTGAATCTTGTCGAATCCAGAATCAGCCCCAAGTTGTCAAAAGCGATTGTACGCAAAAATCCTGTCATGGCAAGGCGTTGATAGCAATCGACCGGCCTTGGCCGGTCGATTGCTGGTTTATTGGACGCCGCGCAAGCGCTGGCGGCGCACAATCAGCCGCGATGCTTGTTCTTCATGATGCGGGCTTTCTCCCGATCCCATTCGCGGGCCTTGGTGTCTTCCCGCTTGTCGTGTTCTTTCTTGCCTTTTACCAGGCCGATCTCGACCTTGACCCAGCACTCTTTCCAGTAAAGTGCCAGCGGCACTATGGTGTAGCCCTGACGGGCAGTCAGGCTCTCCAGCTTGTCGAGCTCATGGCGGCTCAGCAGGAGTTTGCGGGTGCGAGTCGGGTCACACACCACGTGGCTGGAGGCGGCATTCAGTGGCAAGAAGGTGGAGCCGAACAGGAAGGCTTCGCCTTGCATGAAGATGACATAGGCTTCGCTGATATTGGCCTTGCCCGCCCGCAGGGATTTGACTTCCCACCCTTGCAGGGACAGACCGGCTTCCACACGTTCTTCGATGAAGTACTCGTGACGGGCGGTTCTGTTGAGTGCAATGGTGCTGGACCCGGCTTTGTTTTTACTGTTCTTTTTGCTCATGACGGGCGCCTTTGGCAATGATTAGGAAGGCGCATTATACGTGGGTGGCGGCGGCTGTAAAACGCGCAACCGCTCAAGTGGCGGCTTTGTGAGCAGTTTCGGCGGTGATTTTGGCCGGGAAGGTGATTTAGAGGTGGGCGGCGGCGGCGGTAAAACGCGCAACTGCTTGAGTGATGGCATTGTGAGCAGTTTCGGTGGCGATGTTGGCCGGGACGGTGATTTATAGGTGGGTGGCGGCGGTGGTAAAACGCGCAACCGCTTGAGTGACGGCATTGTGAGCAGTTTCGGCGGTGATTTTAGCTGACAAGGTGATAAAATCGGCCCGATTGGATGAGGAAAACCCATGCCCCGTATTACTCGCAGTGCCCTGGTGATGTTCAGTGCCGAACAAATGTTCCGGCTGGTCAATGATGTTCACGCTTATCCGGAGTTTCTGCCCGGTTGTGTCGGCAGCCGCGTTCACGAAACCGGCAATGACTACATGACGGCCTCGGTGGATGTGGCCAAGGCGGGAATTGCCAAGACGTTTACCACTCGCAACCAGCTCGATGCCAACCGGCAGATAAAAATGGAGCTGGTGGACGGCCCCTTCAGCAAACTGGCTGGCTGGTGGACCTTTACGCCGCTGGATGTGGATGCCTGCAAGGTCGAGTTCGACCTTGATTTCGAATTCACGTCCAAGTTGATCGAGCTGGCATTTGGCCAGATTTTCCGCGATCTGGTGGGTTCCATGGTGCTCGCTTTCTCCAACCGCGCCAAGGTGGTGTACGGTGTCTGATTTACTCAATATCGAGGTGGTGTATGCCCTGCCCGAGCGCCAGACGGTGCTGCGCATCCGGGTTGCCCCCGAGACAAGCGTGCTGGCTGCCATCGAGCAGTCCGGCATAGTGACCAAGCACCCGGAGATCGACCTGTCGGTCAACAAGTTCGGTATCTACAGCCGTCCGGTCAAGGGTTCCGAGTTGCTGCAGGATGGGGATCGCATCGAGATCTACCGTCCGCTCATTGCCGATCCGAAAGAGATGCGCAAGAAGCGGGCAGAGAAGGCCAAAGAAGAAGGGCGCGCCGATGTGGTGACTGGCGGCCGGCCCAATACCAACCGCAAGCGAGGGGATGCAGACTCGGCCTGATGCCGAGCGCTGTGATCACAAAAGGCGCCTGGGCGCCTTTTTGTTTTTTGCCGACCGTACTGCTGTCGGGTTGGCGAGTTCTTTAAATCGTCCCCGCCAGAGGGCGAAGAGGTTACGTGGCGAGCAGGCGTTCGTTTTCCACCACCTCGACGCCACTCTCCTGCTGGCCGAGCACTATCATGGCGTGGGCGACCTGTCTGGCGTCGATGGCGCGCCAGCGGCGCAGCTTGCCGATGAGCAGGGGACGCAGTAGCGGATAGAGTGCCTGAAAAAATTGCTCGGAACGGCGTGGCGGCTGGCGGTTGCCGAGCAGCATGGCGGGGCGGACTATGGCAAGCCGTTGCCAGGATTGTGCCAGCAAGGCCTGTTCCATCTGCCCCTTGGTGCGGGGATAGAGGGCCAGTGAGCGTGGGTTGGCTCCCAGACTCGAGACGACGATAAGGCGTTGACAGCCGTGGCGGCGAGCGAGCTTGGCAAAAGCCAGCACATAGTCGTGGTCGACCCGACGAAATGCGTCGTCAGAGCCTGCCTGCTTGCGGGTGGTGCCCAGGCAGCAGAAGGCGATATCGACAGGGGAGGGCAGGTCCAGATCCGCCAGTTGTTCGAAGTCGGCTGGCAGCCAGTGATGCCGGGGCTGGGGAGCACCCGCCTTGCGACAGAGCAGGGTCAGTGAGTGAGCGGGATCGACTTGGCGGACAAGGGCTGTGCCGATCAGTCCGCTGGCACCGGCAATCAGGATCTGGCTCATCAAGCACTCCTTGTGAACGAGATAAAACAAAACCGGCGCTGGGCCGGTTTTGTGAATGCGATCAGAGCGGGGTGTGGAAGGCCGCTGGTAACGGGAAGTCGCCGGTGACCGTGGCCAGCTTGTCGTTGGCGAAGGTCACGGTGAGCTCTTTGCGCTCTTTTTCGCCGCGACCTGGCTGGAATTCATAGAGGTAATACCAGGTGTTCGGGTCAAAGCCATCGCGCAACATGGCGGAGCCCAGCACGAACTCGACCTGTTCGCGGGTCATGCCCTGGCGCAGTTTGTCGACCTGTTTTTGTTCCACATAGTTGCCCTGGGGAATATCGATGCGATAGACCAAGCTGCAACCGGACAGGGTGAGGGCGGTCAGGGCCGCGGCAATCAGGTGTTTCATCCGCATATCGAGTTCAGATCATCCATTCAAGTCTTTTACGCTGGCCGAATCATACCTACTCCCTTGGCGGAAGTAAAAGCCATGGAAAAAATAGCCAGAGGGCGCCTGGCCCTCTGGCCGATGGGATCACTCCTCAACGGTGGGGATGGGACGGACCAGTCGCAGCATGACGCTGGATAATCCTATTCCGCCAACGTTGAAGGTTTCCCCGCTGCCGGCAAAGTTCAGAAAGTCGTATCCTTCCCCCCCCCGAGCTGTCTGAACCAAAGGCGATGTTGGTCAGTGCCCAAAGTTGTTGTTCAGCTGCGCGGCATGCAGTTTTGACATCATCGGGAGCCTCGATCCACTGTTCGGTTACCTTATCCCACTTGGACGCTGCGTCAGCACATAGGGTTTCTTTGTCTGCCGCTATCTGTGATTGGAGGGATGTCGAAGGGTAACCTTGTGCCGCATAAATGGCCGGCTGGCACTGGTTGTTGTAGAGGGTAAACAGTTCCTTGATGTCGGGGGCCCGCCAGGGTTGTGCGGGTGTACCAAGCCGGTCGTTGGCCTGTTTGATGACGCCCATCAAGGGATTGTCTTCAGCGTTGGCGCGGGTTGAAATAAACGCGGGTGTGCCTTGACAGCCGGTGCCATCGGTACTGGCGTGCTGACCATAGGGGCAATAGAGCCACTGCAGACCTGTGGCTCTGTCGTTGACCACGTTCAGCTTGCCCTCGGCCGTGTCGACCTGCTCACTGACGAAACGGTTGTGATCGTCCTGATAGCCAGGCAGACACTCGCGAGCCTGGCAGGTGACCGGCAACAGGGTGGCGATCAGCAATAGGGGGGGGAAATAGCGCTGCATCTTATTCTCCTGTGACCTTGAAGCCATCGCTGACCAGCATGACGTAATGGGGTTGATACTGGCGGGCGATACTGCCTCTGAGGTCAGAGCCTGGCCGTACCTTGTAGGCATCCGGCCCGCCATCATCCTGGCTCCAGGTGCCGATGGGGCGACTGACCGGCATCACATCCGAGGTCCAGAAGCCGTAGAAGATCCCCTCCAGCTCCTGCCATTTGCCATAGGTGTATTGCAAACCTGAATAGAGCGGGAAGTAGCGGGTATCGAGGGCAATGGGGTTATCCCGGGTCAGGGTCATGATGCCGTAGAACTCCTGCTGACTGGGGGCGCGCCAGTTATCCAGGCCGCACAGCTTGCTCTGATTGACCTGACGTTTCAGGTTGCAACGGCTTCTATCGCTGGCCAGGGTGCCACTTTGCGGGTCATAGCAGCTGCCGTTGAAGGCGTTGTCGCTCTGGATATCGTCATAGGCAAACAGGCTCTTGTCATCGTGCAGGGAGGATTCCCCATCCTTGTATTGCACCTTGGTTTCCCATACCAGTCCGCTCAAGGCATCAACCACGCAGGCGAAGGGCAACTGTTTGTAGGAGAGGTCTTGCCGTGGCAGGGGTTGTCCCTGGCTGTCCAGCTTGATGTAGCGAGCGCCAAGCACCCCATCCTGATTGCTGTTGACGGCCTGACCGCTCAGAGGATCGCAGCGATTGTCCAGATCCCGTCCCCGCTTGCCGTCATCGTCTCCCATGCTGTGGGTGATGCGGGTATCGGCCACATGCAACTGGCCCGTCCGATAGTGGAGGGGGGCGCTGATGGTGCCGCCTTCGCTCATCACTCTTATCTGGTAGTCCTGATAGCGAGGGAGACCCTTGAGGGTGATGCGAGTCTGCTGGCTGATGCCTTGCTGTTCGGCGTTTTCAATATGCTCAAACGGGGTTTTACCCCAGCCAATCCGGTACTGACTCGCCCCCTCCTGAGGTTGCCAGCCGAGGGTGACCCAGTGGCTGCCATCCTGATCACGGCCCTGGCCCAGAATAGCCAGGCCGATCACTTGATCTGACAACACCTCGCGCTGACAGACGGGGGAGAGGGGGCTGTTGGGGTAGGGGGTGACCCAGCTACCCGGTGTGCTGGTACCGGGATAGAGAAGTGCATCGCTTTCCGAGTTGCGGATCAGACCGGCCGCCGCCTTGATGATGTGGGAGATGTTCTTGTCTGGATTGGCATTCAACAGGGGGCCCAGCCCGCTATTGTCGGCGATGGCGGATTCCAGTTTGAACAGGTCCGGTATCTGATTGTTGCGGGACACGGTTGAATATTCATTGGCCATGTTGATCTCCAGCCAGCTCAGCAGTTGCTGGCGAAAATCAGTGCCCTCGATCAGGTTGACGGGCTGCTGCCAGAGCTCCCCCTCGGCCTGCAGGGCGACCATGGCTGCCAGCAGCTCAACCTGATGCCTCGGCAGTGCCTTGAGTTTTTGATCCAGCTCCGCCAGGGTCCAGGCTTGCCAGTCCAGGAAAGAGCCCATGCTGGCACTGAGTGTGGTTTTGAGCAGCAGGGCTTGCTGGGCCGTGCTGGTATAGCCCACTTGCAGGCGCGGGAATTCGCTGGCGGTGAGGATACCGTCCCGGTTGCCGTCCTGCTTGACCAGTTCGCACAGGGATCCGAGTACAGATCGCAACTCCACCTCGCTCTTCTCATCCTGTACCACCAGGGTGAGGGTGTCCTGCATCAGGTCGTCGCTGGTCTCGCTCTCGCCAGGCTGGCAAGTGGTGAAGGTATTGTTGAGGTCCGGCAGTGCGAGGGTGAGGCTGTACTGGTTGCCCTGTTTGACGGGCAGGCCGTCAAGCATATTGCCATCCGGTGCCCTTACAGGGAGTCGCTGTGGCCGTATTGGGCGTTCCAGTTTGAAGTAGTACTGGTTAAGGCCATCGTGATTGGGCTTGGCGCCTATCTCTACCATGACGGTCGGCTCACCAAGCCGCGAAGGGAATATTCCCTGCAGGGTCAGTTGTCGATGAGGGTAGAAGGTGGCGTGCAGCTGATAGGCCGGGGTGCGGGTGTCGAGGGCCGCCATGGCTTTGAACGCAGCCGCCAGCATGGTCTCCGTATCGACAGGCAGTGCCGTCCCTTGCTGGACGGCATAGTTCAACAGCCCTTCTCGCAGGTCAGCACCTGGCTGAACCTGCCGGTAGGCGACCAGGTGCTCGGCCAGCTGGGTAATCTCGCTGACCGGGAGGGGAATGTCGCCATCGAGTACCAGTTGTAGCAGTGCGGTCAGCTCGCGGGCCATGCCGTGATTGAGTTGTGGATCGCTGACCAACAGGGCAGTGACATCCTGCCTGCCTGCCTTCCCGTTTTTGCAGTGCCGTGGTGAGGCTCTGGTATGCCAGCAGCATGGGGGAGAGGTGCAGATGGGGTACCTCCTGCTCGGTGATGATGCCATCCCCATTCTGATCCTGCTTGAGCAGTTGCTCCAGCGAGGGCAGCTGACTGCTGAGGATAGGCGCACTCTGCTGACGGTTGCTGGTGGTCAACCTCAGTGGTTTATCCTGAGGCCACTGGCTCAACTTGAGTTTGAACCCAAAGCTGCCGTCGGCCAGGGCGCTCTGAGTCACGCACACCTTGTCAGCGCAGAGCTGGATATCGAATTGGGCTCCCTGCTCGTGTGTGATGGAGAGCGCCCCCGCCAGATCCAGGCTGGTCGGTTTAGTGGCGGGATCTGGTGCCTTGTCCGGTTGATCCGGCGGTGTAGGCGGGGTCACAGTTCCTGTGTTGCCTGTGTTGCCTGTGTTGCCTGTGTTGCCTGTGTTGCCTGTGTTGCCGCTTCCGCTGCTGCTCCCCGAACCCGTGCCGCTGCTGTTGTTCCCGGTGTTGTTGTCCGATGGCGGGGTCACGGGATCCGGGGGGGGAGGCGTGGTTTGACTGCTGCCGTTATTACCGCTGGTGTTGCCGTTGTTTCCTTCCTGATCCGGGGTACCCAGCTCGGCCTTGCATGCCAGCAAGGTTGCGCAGCAGAGGGCCAGGATCAGGGGTCGCGTTGTCCTGAACAAGATCGACTCCATTATTGTTGTATAGGTGAATAAGCTGCTGAACCAGTCTCTTCTTGCGAGTTGAACGATTAGTGCAGATTTTTTTGCTGTTAAAAGTGTCAAAAACGAAAATTCACTCTGCGAATTATTTCATTCAACGATAATGATATTGATTCTCGTTTGTGATCTCAATATCATGTTGTCGCTGTTTAATTTCAGGCATAAAAAACAGGGACAATAAAATGAAGATGCGAGTTTGGGATTACCTTGGGGACTATCTGAAGGATGACACAGGCGCCACGGCGATCGAATACGGCATTCTGGCGGCGGGGCTGGCGGCCGGGATCCTCGCCATCTTCGGCTCGGACGGGATCTTCATCACGGCCTTGAAGGAGAAGTTCACCGCCATAGTGGCGGGGTTGAACATGGATGCCGCGGGCAAGTGACAGCGCTCGGGCAGTGGCTGGCCATATTGATGGCGTGCTGGTGTCTGGTCAGCGACTTGTTTGAGCGGCGTATCCCCAACCTGGCTGTGCTGGTACTGGCACTCTGGGCGCTTTGGCTGCTGCCGTTCAATCCGCTTTCGCTGACCCTAGCCCTGCTGACACTGCTGCTGGGGCTGTTTGCCTATCACAGGGGCTGGTGCGGGGCCGGTGACAGCAAGTTGCTGGCGGTCTGCCTCTATGGTGCATCCGGACGCTGGCCCGAGTTACTGCTCTGGATGGCGCTCTCGGGTGGCGTGCTCAGCCTCGTATGCCTGGTTTACGCCCGTTTCCGGCCATCTCCCGAGCCCGTCACAGTGCCTTATGGATTCGCCATTTTGTGGGCGGCGAGTCTGACCACTCCTCTATTTATGTAGTCACACCTATGAAGAAACTCCTCTCTCTTATCGCTGCACTGCTGGTGCTGGCGGCGACGCTGGCTGCCTTCTGGCCGGTTGAACCGGCGCCGCAGAAGACAGTTCCACCGCGAGACCTGACATCGTAATCGACAGCTTCCGACAGGGTCGCCCAGGTGCTGGTGGCCGCCCATAGGGTACAGGCCGGCTCCTTTATCCATCCCGAGGATCTGGTCTGGCAAACTCTGCCCGCCGCCGAGGAGATGAATCTGCCGGGGCTCTTCCTGTTCGGTTTTACCGATACCAAGGCACTCAAGGGAAGTCTGGTCACCCGTACCCTGGAGTCGGGGCAGATTGTCTCGTCTGATGATCTGGTGCGCCCGGAGCAGAGCCACTATCTCTCCGCCATGATGGCGCCGGGGATGCGGGCTGTGACCCTGGCGCTGGGGCGGGAGGCGGCCAGCCATGGCCTGATCCGGCCCGGCAACCGGGTGGATGTGATCCTCACCAGCAAGCATACCCGTCAGCACAATGCGCAAGGGGCCGAGGTGACCAGCAACCAGTCGGCGGAGATCATTCTGACCGACATCAAGTTGTTGGCCATCGATGCTCAGGTGACCGATATCGCCGCGCTCAACGGCACTGCGGCGGCGCAGGACAACTTCGATCAAGTGGCTGTGACCTTCGAGCTGGCCCCGCGGGCGGCAGCCCGTCTGTTGCTGGCTCATCGATTGGGAGAGCTGGCACTGGTGCTGCGCTCGGCCCAGGGTGCCCCTGCGGGCAGCGAGGCTGTTGCCCCGCCGCAAGGGAGCCTGATATGGGCCGAGCAGGTGGCCAGTGGCCAGAATCCGAGGGCCATTCCGGGTCACGGAGTCCGGATCAGTTATGGCGACGGCAACGACCGTAACCGCCAACCTTAATCAACCCAGAAAGGACACGATGTTGCGAACACTCGCCATGGTGCCGTTATGGGCAGTGGCGGCAGAGAGCCTGACTCTCACCCCCGAGCAGTCCACCCTGCTCAATTTCGATGAACCCGTGCGGGATGCCTTCGTCGCCAACTCGGAGTTGGTGCGGGTACACAGCCCCTCCGATCAGCAATTGCTGATCTATGGTCGCAAGGTTGGCCGCACCGATCTGGTGGTCACCGCGCAGGATGGCCGCACCCTGGGTCACTACCGGGTGCAGGTGGTGGCGGATCTTGCCCCCCTCAAGCAGCTGGCCAGGCAGCACTTTCCCCAGAGCCGACTCACCTTCAGCGAGTCTGGCGGCGCCATAGTGGTGGCGGGGGAGGTAACCAGTCCGCTGCAAGCCCACGAGATCCTGGCCATGGTGGAGGCGTTCGCCAAAGGCATTCAGCCTCAGGGAGTCCCCTCTGGCCCAGTCGCCCCCGCTCAGCCTCAGAGCGGCAATCAGGATGAGGGGGCGGCGGTCGCCGGTGGTGGCAGCGGGCAATATGCGAACGTCATCAACCAGTTGCGTCTGGCGGGCTCGGATCAGATCAACATATCGGTGCGCATCGTCGAGATGCAGCGCACCACCAGTGAACAGCTGGGATTGCGCTGGAGCGCCATGGGGGAGTATTTGCAGTTGGGTGTCTCGCCTGGCAACCGTTTCCCCAAACCCGCCGAGCGGGGCAGTTGGGGCGGCAAGAAGGATGTGGTCTACATCAACGCCATCATAGATGCACTGGTGGAGAACAGCCTGGTCAATGTGCTGGCCGAGCCGAACCTGACGGCCAAATCCGGTGAGGCCGCCACCTTCATGTCCGGTGGCGAGTTCCCCTTCCCGGTGGGCAATGGGGATAACGGGCCCGAGATCGAATTCAAGAAGTTCGGCATCTCGCTGGAGCTGACTCCCACCTTGCTCGACAACAACCGCATCAGCCTGACGGTTTCACCCGAAGTGTCGACCCTGAGCCGCGAGAACAGCGTCTCCATCGCCGGGGTCGTGGTGCCGGGCATAGAAACCCGTCGCACCACCACCACCATAGAGCTGGCGGATGGCCAGAGCTTCGCCCTGGCGGGCCTGGTGCGTACCCATCGCAACCAGAGCAGCGAGGCCTTGCCCTTCCTCGGCGAGATCCCCGGGCTGGCCCCCTTCTTTGGCAGCAACAGCTTCAAGAACCAGGAGAGCGAGCTGGTGATCATCGCCACCGCCCGTCTGGTGCAGCCCACCAGCGATCCCCTCTCCCTGTCGACGCCGCTGGATCACTATCGAGCGCCGAGCCGGTTCGAGCGGCGGTTCTTCACCGACATGGGCTCAACCGAGCGACCTGGCGCGCAAGCGACTCGCCTGTTTGGCAACTACGGCTACAGCTATTGAGGGAAGTGACCATGTTAAGAGAGACACTGTTGCTGGCCCTGGCGTTACCGCTGATGGCCTGCACCACCCAACCCCCTGCCGCCTCCCTCAAGGATCAGCTGCAGTTCCGGGTTGCCCCATCGCAACTGCAACAACAGCTGCAACGGCAACTGCCCCCGCTGGCCAACCGGCTGGAGGCCGGATCCCTGCACCTGACGATCACGGGCCCGCAACCCGGGAGCCGGGAGCCAACTCCGGAAGCACTGCGCCAGCAGTTGGCCCAGTGGCTGGCGCTGGAGACCCGCCTCACCTTCATCCCGGCGACCCGGCAAGCGTATGAGGTCGAGCTTGACGCCACCTTGCAATCCGACACCTGCCGCTATGCCAGAGGCGTATCTTTGGCATCTCCCGGCGCTTGTCTGGTACTGCGCAACCAGTATCGCGCCCAGAGTCATGGGGAGCACTGGGCCCGCGGCGCCCGCTATGACGGCAGTGGCAGCGCCCTCGATGCCGGTGCCGTGCAGCGCCTCTATCAGGGCAAGGCCAAGTCGGCCAAGAAACAGCAGACGACAGGGGAGTAGTGCATGAATGAACAAGCCAAACAACTGGTGGCTGTCACCCGCCAGCCTGCCCTGAATGCCGGGGTCGGCCTGGTGCTGGCCCAGCTGGCCGAGGTCGAAGCCCGACAGATCCCGGGCTCCCTGGCCGAGGCCAGGGCCCACTGCCTGGCGCAAGGGGCCCCCGATATCCTGCTGGTGGAGGTGGAAAACCCACAGACGCTGGCGGCCGATCTGGCCGCCCTTGCCGAGTGCTGCCCGCCCCAGATGCGGCTGGTCCTGCTGGGGGAGAGGGGGGACGTGACCCTGTTCCGCTGGCTTATTTCGGTGGGGGTGGATGATTACTATCCGGCGCCGCTGGATCCCGATGCCCTGCGTACCGGCCTGCTGCGTCTGCTGGGGGTGCCGCTGGTGACCTCACTGCGCAAGGGGCGGGTGATCTGCGTGGTCGGCGCCGCCGGTGGCGTGGGCACCAGCACAGTGGCTGCCAATCTGGCCATGGCGCTGGCCGACCAGCATCACCGTCAGGTTGCGTTGCTGGATCTCAACCTTCATCACAGCCGTCACCCTATTTTGCTGGGCAGCGACTATGCCCCGCCCGGTGAACAGTGGTGGCAAGCTACCGATCGACTCGATGGCACCCTGCTGGCCCACACCGCCCATCAGCTTGGGCCAAGGCTCTTCCTCTTCTATGACGAGGGGCAGGAGCTGGTGCTCGGTGCCGAGCAACTGGTGGCGGCGGTCAATGTGATGGCTGAGCACTACAGCACCCTCATTATCGATGTGCCGGATCTGCGCACCCATGGGCTGCGTGCCTTGCTGCAAGAGGCGGACGTAGTGCTCTGGCTGCACGATTTCAGTCTGGGGGCACTGCGGCTGCTGGGGCAATGCCCGCAAGGCGGGCAGGCCCAACGCCGCTTGCTGGTGGGCAACCACTGCCGTGGCAAGGAGGGGCGGGTGCCGGCGCAGGAATTGGAGCGCGTCTGTGGTCAGCCCCACGCCGCCGTGCTGCCCTATGATCACGGCGTCTTTGTGCGCGCCGAGCGTGCCGGGCAGCCGCTCATCCAGCAAAAGAGCAAACTGGCTCGCGCCCTGACCTTGCTGGCGGGTGAGCTGGTGGGGGCTCAGGTCACAGGACGAGGGCGGCGCTGATGTTCGGACAAGCCAACAGCCGACTGCCGTCGGTGCCAGGGGCACTGCTCACCCTGTCTGATGCCGCTCGGGAGGCCTTCTACGAGCTGGTGGAGCCCTCGGTGGCCGCCACCTTGCCGCGTGATGCGCTGCTGGAGCGGGTCACCCGTGCCCTCGCGCAGCTCTCGACCCGCCGCATGTTGCCCTATAACCGTCAGGAGCTGACCCTGCTTGCCCGTCAGCTGGTGGACGAGATGGTGGGCGTTGGGCCGCTGCAACCCCTGCTCGATGACCCCGAAGTCTCGGACATTCTGGTCAATGGCCCGGACAAGGTCTATGTGGAGCGGCACGGCAAGTTGACCCTCTCCGGGGTGCGCTTTCGCGACCGCCAGCATGTGTTCAACGTGGCGCAGCGGATCGTCAATGCGGTGGGGCGGCGGGTGGATGAGTCCACTCCCATGGTGGATGCCCGACTGGCCGATGGCAGCCGGGTCAACGTCATTGCGCCGCCTGTCGCCCTGTGTGGTACCACCATCTCCATCCGCAAATTCCCGAGTAGCCGCCTGACCCTGACCCATCTGGTGGAGAAGGGGGCCCTGTCCGATGCCATGGCCCGCTTTTTGGGGCTGGCGGCGCGCAGCCGCTTCAACTTGCTCATCTCGGGGGGAACGGGGTCGGGCAAGACCACCTTGCTCAACGCCCTGAGCAAGCACATCAACGACGACGAGCGGATCATCACCATAGAGGATGCCGCCGAGCTTTCCCTCGATCAGCCCCATTGGGTGCCGCTGGAGACCCGCAACGAGAGTGCCGAGGGCAAGGGAGAGGTGAGCGTACGCGCCCTGGTGCGCAACGCCCTGCGGATGCGGCCGGATCGCATCATTCTGGGGGAGGTGCGCGGCGCCGAGGCGTTCGACATGTTGCAGGCGATGAACACAGGCCATGACGGCTCCCTCTGCACTCTGCACGCCAACACCCCTGAAGATGCCCTGTTGCGGCTGACCAATATGTTGCAAATGGGGGCTGAACGGCTCTCCGAGCAGATCATCCAGGCCCAGATCGCCAGCGCCGTGGATCTGGTGGTGCAACTGGAGCGGATGCGGGACGGTCAACGCCGGATCACCGCCATCAGTGAAGTTACCTCGCTGGAAGGGAGCCAGATCAGGATGCAGCCGCTGTTTCGCTTCGTGCTGGGATCCGAGCTGCACGGCAAGCTGCAGGGGCGTTTTATCGCCCATCCCCTCTCGGCCGGAGTCGAGGAGAAAGCCCGTCAGGCGGGTTTGCTGACCGAACTGCATGACTGCATGGCGGGTGCCGGGGAGCCGGTGTCATGAGCACGCTCATTCTGGTGTGTCTGGGCTGGGGACTGGCCTGCTTGCTGCTCTGGCAATGGCAGAGCCGACGCGAAGCCTGGCAGCAGCAGTGCCAACGCTATGGCTAACCTGCTCAACACAAGGGGGCACGGCCTCTGCCCTACTGGTATCAGCAGATGGTGACCATGGTGGGCCAGGATCAGCTGACCCGCTGGACCTGGCAGGGCCCGGCGGGGGCGGCCCTTGCCTGCGTCTTGCTGGTAGCCAATGGCATGCCGTTCTGGCTGGCACTGCTGCTGGCGGTGGGCGGGGCGCTTTCCCTCGGGCTGGTGGTCTATCAGCAGCTGCAACAGCGGGCGCTGGAGCGGTTTCGTGCCCAGTTGCCCGAGGTGATTGACGGCATGATACGGGCGCTGCGGGTCGGGGCGCCATTGGCGGATATCTTCAAGCTGGTGGCCTGTCAGCAGCACGGCCTGATGGCCCGGTTGTTTGGTCAGATGCACGACGAGTTGCAGGTAGGCCAACCGGTGGCGCAGGTGATGCAGCAGGCGGCGAGCCGGGTCGCGGTGGCCGAGTTTCAGTTTCTGACCATAGTGCTCAGCCTGCAACAGGAAACGGGCGGCCGCCTCTCGGAGGTGCTGGCGCAACTGGTGGAGACACTGCGTGCCCGCCAGACCTTGGCGGCCAGCATCCAGACCATCACGGCCGAGAGTCGCAATGCCGCCAAGGTGCTGGCCGCGCTCCCCGTCATCATCTTGCTGGTGCTGTTCACGACCGGGCGGGAGCACTTCACCTACCTGATGACCACGGCCAGCGGCCAGTGGGTATTGGGATATGTCTCCATCAGCGTGGCGGTCGGGCTCTGGCTTATCCGTCGCCTCACCCGTCTGCAGGGGTAGCCCATGACTGTCATGCAACTTTTCGGATTGGCGCTGGCCTGTCTCGCGTCGGCGGCGGTCGTTGGCTGGCGCGGTTACCAGCAACAACAGCAGTGGCAGGCCCAGAGCCACCGCTATGGCCCTGTCCGTCAGCGCAGGGATGCGGCGCGGGACTGGCTGGCCTGGTGCGGTCGCGGTTACCCGGTCGGCGCCCGGGAGCAGGCCCGCTTGCAGCAACTGCTGGCGCAGGCGGGGATCTTCTCCCGCCATGGCTTTGACCGGCTCAGGGCGGCCAAGTTATTGGGTGGGCTGGGAGGGGCACTGGCGGCCTTGCTGTGGCGTCTGCTGGCGGCACCCGCCGACGGTTTCACCCTGATGTGGGTGCTGGTGGCCTATGTGGTGGGGGCCGGTGTGCCCGAGCGCTGGCTGCAGTGGCGTGCCCGCAAGGTAAAGAGTGCGCAGCAGAAGGTGGTGCCCGATGCCATCGACCTGCTGGTGATCAGTGTCGAGGCCGGGCTGGCGCTGGATCGGGCGCTGCTGCGGGTGGGCCACTATCTGGGAGCGCTGGAGCCGGGCCTGGCCCGCCAGTTCCTGCGCACCCATGCGGAGATCCAGATGCGCGGCGATCAGGCAAGTTGTCTGGCGCGGCTCGCCTGGCGCACCGGTTTGCCCGAGCTGGACAGGCTCGCCAACACCTTGCAGATGGCCCAGCAGTACGGGTCGCCACTGGCCGAGACAATGCGCACCATCAGTCAGGAAGCCCGCCAGATGCGGCGGCTGGCGCTGGAGGAGCAGGCAGGTTCCTTGCCGGGCAAGATCACCCTCATCCAGATGGCGCTCATCATGCTGCCCATGCTGGTGCTGATCATTGCTCCCACCCTCAATTTGTTGATCAACAGCCTGCGCTGAGCAGGCCACAGGATTTGAAATGCGATCACGACTTCATTGTGTGTTGCTGCTGGCCCTGCTCGGGCTGGCAGCGTGCAGCAACCACGGCAATACCCGCCAACAAAGCCAGAGCAATGGCATGGCGGTGGCCAAGGCGGCGTTCGATTCTGCCCAGTATGACAAGGCAGAACGGCTCTATCAGGCCTTGCTGGCTGACGATGCCACCCTGGAGGAGGCGCAGTTGATGCTGGCCCGTACCCGTTATCAGCAAGACAAGAAGCAGGCGGCGCGTGATGGCTTGCAGCAGTTGCTGGACAAGGGGGGCAAGCAGGGGGCTCAGGCCGCTCACTATCTTGGCAAGTTTCTGCTGGATGATGGTCTGAGCGGCGAGGCTGCACTGGCCTATCAGCAGGGACTGGCACTGGCCGGACTGAACCGGGACGAGCGCGCGCGACTCAGCAATGGCCTGGGGGTGGCCAGCTTGCAGCAGGGGGCCTTTGGCAAGGGACGCCAGCAGTTTGAAGTGGCGGTGGCGGCGGCCCCCGACGAACCGGATTATCGTGCCAACCTGGCGCTGGGCTGGCTGATGGAGGGCAACAAGGTGGCTGCCCGTCAGGCATTCGAGCCGCTGCTGCACTACCAGAACCTGCCCCCCAGGGTGGAGATGAATTATGTCCTGCTGCTGCTGGCGGAGGGCAATGAACCCCAGGCTCGCCTCATACTGTCTGTCGCGTTTTCTTAGCGCCAGCCAGCTGGAGCACGACATCAGGCTGCTCAAGGCGCAACTGGGGCGGGGGACGGGGGCATGAGACGCGAGCTCGGTGTGGCCAGCATAGAGCTGGTGATCATCTTGCCGCTGCTGCTGGCACTGCTGTTGCTGGTGGTGGATGTGCTGCGGGTGCATCTGCAATACAGCACTCTGGAGCATGGCTTGCGATCCGTGCTCCGTGAGCTGCAGGCCGAATCAGCGGCGGGGCGGATCCCGTCGGCTGACGGGATCCGCCTTCGCTTGCAACAACGGGGGCGAGGGGAGCTGGACGGCGTGACGGTGAGCGTCATCCCCCATGTGTCGCTGGAGGTCATGCTGGGCCAGGAGGAGGGGAGCCCGGATCCTGCCAGCGAGATCCGCCTGCCTGCGGATCCCGTGCTGGAGGTGACGGCCAGGGTCCGTCCCCGTCTACAGCTCACCCCGAGCTGGCTGATTGACGATCGCGAGCTCAGCTATCAGAGCACCCTCTTGCTGCTCACAGACCGGCTACCGGCCGGAGGGGCAGGATGAGCCGCTGCTCCTGTCGCCACCGGCTCCTGGGGTCGGGCCCTGCCGCCATGGGGGGGGGGGGGGGGGGG
>NZ_LSGW01000073.1 GCF_001643305.1 Aeromonas salmonicida subsp. salmonicida | reverse complement strand
TAGGATAGGCATCAACTTAGTCCTTTGGTTGTGGCTTGTTGTGTTTGGCGACTAATGAGATCGCACAAACTGGCCTGAGTTCCCTCCCTCCGGTGAGCTACTATTCGGAACAGCTATTTAGCTGCATCTACACTGTCTTTATCTTTTAGCCATGAGATATCCAGCGAGTCACCTTTGGTCTCGGCGATCCAATAACGGCTAAAACAGCGCCAGCTGGAATGTGCGAGTCGGTCATCGATCCCCTGGTTTTCTTCCTCGGCATCTTTATCGACCTCGATCTCCTGTGCGCTGAAGCTAAATTCACCTTCGATGCGTTTGCTAGTGCCGTCAGGCTTATCACCAAACACTTTCTCAAAGGCACCCAGGTGTGGGTCTGTGCCCAACTCTTCTGGCGTAAAGCCAATATCAGAATTGCCAAAGGGGGTTCGCTTGCCAAAGCTTGGCATATTGGTACGTAGATCGTAGACCCAGACATTCTGAGTGCAGCTTTCTTCCTGATATTTGTCTTTGGCTGATCCCTTGGTAAAAAACAGAACGTTGGTTTTTACGCCCTGAGCGTAAAAGATACCGGTGGGCAACCGCAAAATAGTATGCAGGTTGCACTTGTTCATCAGGTCGCGGCGTACCTCGGTGCCGACACCGGCTTCAAATAACACGTTGTCAGGCAATACTACGGCAGCACGGCCACCGGGTTTGAGCCCCAAATAAATATGCTGTAAAAAAGCGAGTTGCTTGTTCGCATTCGGGAATGGAATATCGTTACGCAAAGGACGTTGCCCCCCAGCTTTATTACCAAAAGGAGGGTTAGCTATGATTACATCTGCTTCTGCCAATTCAGCCACGTCATCAGTCAGTGCATCACCATAAATAATATTTGCATCTAATTCATGTAGAAATGTATTCATTAAGCAAATTCGGCGAGTATTTTTCTCTATTTCCACCCCTTGACATTTAGGAGGATTAGCTTTGTATTTTTCTCGTGGATATTTGTTTCTAATATAATTATCAGCAGAAACCAAGAAGCCACCGCTTCCGGTTGCAGGGTCTTGAATTAATTCGCCAAGGTTGGGCTGTATTAATCTCAATATAGTGTTAACTAAAGAGCGTGGAGTGAAGTACTGACCTGCACCTGAACGAGTATCTTGAGCACTCTTGTCAATTAAACCGCTGTATAATTCTCCAAATCCATCTTTTCCTACTTGGTGCCACTCTATTTTTGAAATACCATTTATGACAGCTTTTAAGTTTTCGGAATGAGAGAAAACTGTTGTAGGAAATGCATAAATTGCCCTTACAACTTCATTTTCAACATAAGCACCTAAGTGAGTAAGCATTTCCTGATAAAAACCTAATAGTCCATCTTCTGTATGAGATTCCAGATCAATCCAGCGATAGCCTTTGGGTATCAGTTTTTCTGAGCCATTTTCCTGGGCAATTTTAAGAAATAGTAGATAGCTTAATTCAGATACATACTGGTAATAAGTGATCCCATCACCACGAAGTATGTTACAAAGCCCCCATATCTTTTGAATGATGTTATCTTGCTTCATTAACAACTCCAGTAGTCTATTAATATTAAATTTATAGTCTAACTTCTTTTACATCAAGAACCTTCATGCATTGCATAAAAAATACGAAGCTAAATGTTCCTCGATTAATCTTGTTAGCCAAACCTTTGTAACTCTCATTAACACCAATAATTGCTAAGCGCTGGCATAATTCGGCATAGCCAACACCAGCACGTCGCAACTCAGCCTTGAGCAAATTTGAAGCTCGGATATTCAACGTACCCTTATCCATTGGCATTATATAATGTGCAACCATGGTCTATGGTATGCCACAAAAAAGTTGATTTATCAACTTAAATGTGCAAAAGTCCACATATGTGTGGACTTTTGCTGGCGATCATCATGATCGAGAGAGTATAGGCCGTTAAATTAATGGTAGCCTCAAATAAATTAATGTGGTGTTACTCTGCCATTTATAATGGATTACCAATGAACAATAAATATATTAAACTTGGCTGTAGTATTTATTTTAAGTATTATGATTTTGAGAACATTTGCAGTGATATCGAGGTGTTAATATGGAAGAAATAGTCAAGTCCCCTAAAGGCTGTAATATGACTGAACTGGAACTTTTTCAGAGTTTCGTTGTGGAAGGAGGAGAAGTTTCATCGGTTGGATTAAGCGACAGGATCCTACGCGCTGAAAAACTTTGTTTTATCAACGACGGTGATTGCGTGGCTGTGGGGGCGATCAAAAATCCTAGTATTGGATACAAAACCCGCATTTTTGAAAAAGCGAAAGTCTCGGGTCCTAGCAACTATCCATATGAACTTGGTTGGTTGTTCGTTTCGACTTCTGCGAGGAGAAAAGGATACGGCAGAGCTGCAATGGAAGCACTTATGACATCGTTATCTGGTAAGGCGTGCTATGCAACTACCCGAGAAGACAATAACGATATGCATCGATTACTTGTTCGATGCGGTTTTTCAAGGTGCGGACAGCCGTATAAAAGCAACAATGGAGATTATGATCTGGTTCTTTACACGAAATCATAACTAAGGGTTATGTAACAAGTTTGGTTATTAGTATCCCACTTTATTACTCTATCCTTTCTCGCTATCGGCGCTGGATTTGCAACTTGGTATCCTACTTTATTTTTATGTAACTGTTTTTTTATGCAGAAGGATACGGTATGTAGAGTGATTGGGTATCCAACTATATTACACGCATACAAAAGAGCCGCAATGCGGCTCTTTTTGTTTGTCTGGCGGGGTGGTCGTTATGACAACCGCAGGTTGGTGATGGTCACGTCGTCCAGCGAGGGCACTATGATGCCGCTGGAGATACTCTTGGCGATCGCCTGGTTGCGATTCTTCGAGTCAGTCTTGTTCGTGACCTGATTGAGGTGGAAGTTGACTGTGCGTTCGCTGATGCCGAGTATGGTGGCGATCTCCCAGGAGGTCTTGCCCTCACTGGCCCAGAACAGGCACTCCTTCTCCCGATCTGACAGCTCGGTCAGGTGCTTCATCAAATCCGGTCTGCTTTTTATCAGTTGCAACGCCGAATTGAAGATGTAGCTGGCACAGAACGACAACAAGGGAACGTTTTCAAACATCAGATCGGAATTGGATTTTTCCTTGCTGATGAAAGAGAGGATGCCGTGTTCCCCCTGCGGCGTATGCAGCGGGAAGGAGACGCCGTTTCTCACTCCGAAATCGGCGGCCAGATTCATGACTTCCCGGCTGGCGCTGGGTAGCCAGGGTGAGTCGCAGTCGAGCTTGTTCCAAAAGATGGGCTGGGTCTGCTTCAGGCCCAGGAACACCACTGGATCCTGGGTCAGGTAGTGCCGTTCGCTGTAGGCTTCGAACCAGCTGGTGGGGCAGTTGTTGAACAGTGCCACATGGGATTTCTGCATGCTGATGGGGAAAATAATCAGCAGACGGAAGTAATCAAAGCCCATTTGATGACTGAAGCGCTCCAGTTGCTGCTGGATCTCGCTGGTCTTCTTGGCTTTGGTGAATCGATCGATGTGTTCCCAGATCGCATCGTTAAACATGTACATCTCCTTTTTCGATCCCTATCACATTGATCGAAAAGATATTTTTTATTTATTGATTTGGTGTTGTGACTACCAACGCCAGTGACTCCCGTGCTTGCTTAAAAATTATCCTGTTTTTTCCACCGAAGGCCAAGAAAATCATCTGATTGCCACTGACCCCACTCTTTGAGACAATGAGAATAGTTATCATTGTTAAGATTTATATCATGAACAAGTTTTGGGGTTTGGCCTTGTTGCCATTGTCAGTCCACTTCGCTGCCAGCGCCGATGATCTGGTCGCGCCTGCACTGAAGAACAGCATCGCCGCCGGGAAAGTCTCCCAGCAGCGTGTGGAAAAAGCCGCCGATGCGGCCGTTGCCGCCAGACTGGAGCTGCAAAATGCGCAGCTGCAACTGCGTGATCTGGAAGCCTACAACCGCTACATGCAGTCTTTGGTGGCCGATCAGCAGAATGAGCTGGGCAAGTTGAGCCAGCAGCTGGAGGCGGTGCAAGAGACCCGACAGGGCCTGATCCCGCTGATGCTGCAGATGCAAGCCGATCTGGAACAGCTTGTGCAAGAGGATCTGCCGCTGCGCAAAGAAGATCGCCTGGCACGGGTTGAACAGCTGAAAGCGACGCTGGCCAGAGCCGATGTGAGCGAAGCGGAGAAATTCCGTCAGCTGCTGCAGGCCTATCAGATCGAAGCCGAATACGGCAGCCGGATGGACAGTTATTCCGCCGAGCTGGCGCTGGATGGTGCGCAGCGCCGGGTCGACGTGCTGGCGCTGGGCCGTGTCTCCCTGCTGGCCATGACAGCCGATCGCAGTCAGGCATGGCGTTGGTCTGCGGAAGCAAAGCAGTGGCAAGCCCTCGACAGTCAGTGGCTCTCCCCCATCGCCGATGCACTGGAGATGGCCACCGACAAGAAAGTCCCGCAATTGCTCCATGTGCCCCTGTCGGTCAGCCGTACCCAGGAGGCTCAGTCATGAAATGGTTCCCCCTCGTTATCGCCCTCTCCCTGGGTGCCAATGCTGCCATCGCCGATGAGGCCTGGCAGCAGCAGGAGCAGGCTCGCGAACAGCAGGCCCAGCAGGATCTGGCGACCGTCTCCAAAGAGCTCAACAGTGCCCGCGCCAAACTGGCCGAGGCGCAGCGTCTGAGCAAGGAGCTGGCCAGCCAGTTCGCCAGCAATGAAAAGCAGCTGGTCGAGCTCAATGGCCAGTGGGAGCAGGCCTCCGGTGACATGAATGACATTTTTGCCGTGACCCGTCAGGGCGCCAGCGATGCGGTCAAGCTGCTGGCCGAATCTGCGGTAGAAGGTCAATATCCCGATCGCCTCGCCCCGTTGAAAGCCATGGCGCAGGAGAAGCAGGTACCGGATCGCGCCGCCCTCGTCCTGTTGCCTGCGACTCTGCTGCAAGAGATCCGCGAGTCTGGCCGGATTGCCCAGTTCGACGGCAAGGTGCTCGATGCCCAGGGCGCTGCCAGCGAGCAGCCGCTGACCCGGGTTGGCAGCTTTGCCCTGTTTGGTGGTGACGGTTTCCTGCAGCCCACTGCCGAGGGGTTGAGCCCTGTACTGGGTCTGCCAGGTGGTGTGCTCTCCGAGGTCGCGGCCTATCAGGGTCAGGAGGGAGAAACTCTGCCGCTGGATCCTTCCCACGGCACCCTGCTGGAGATGCTGGCACAGGCGCCTACTTTCTGGCAGCAAGTTCAACAGGGTGGCCAGGTTGGCGCCATCATAGTGCTGCTGGCCGCCATCGGTCTGGGGATCGCCGCAGTGCGGTTGTGGAGCCTCTCCCGCGAGCTGATTCTGGTGCGTCGCCAGCTCAAGAGCGGCGAATATCACGCCGACAATGCCCTCGGTAGGGTGCTGACGGTCGCGGAGCAGCATCCCGAGCTGAGCATGGAAACCCTCGAGCTGAGGCTGGATGAGGCCATCCTGCAGGAGACGCCCCGCATGGAGCGTGGCATCGGCATGGTCAAGGTGATCGCGGCCATCGCCCCCATGCTGGGTCTGCTCGGTACTGTGACCGGCATGATCGGCACCTTCCAGGCCATCACCCAGTTTGGTACCGGCGATCCCAAGATCATGGCGGGCGGCATCTCAATGGCGCTGATCACCACGGTTCAGGGTCTGGTGGCTGCCATTCCGCTGATCCTGGCTCACAGCCTGCTGCAGTCCCGCTTCACCGAGCTTTCCAATGTGCTGGAGCAGCAAGTCGCCGGCATCCTGGCCGAGCGCGCCGAGAGCAATAACAACGGGATGGAGCGGGCAGCATGATGCTCGACATCTGGCAACAGTTGCAGAGCTTCATGGGGCGTGGCGGCCCCGTGCTCTGGGTCATTCTGGCCCTGCTGGTGCTGATGTGGATTCTGATGATCGAGCGGCTGCTCTACCTCAATCTGGGCTTTGGTCCCTTGCAGCAACAGCTGCTTGGCCGCTGGCAGGCGCGCAGTGAGCGCCACAGCTGGCATGCCAGGGCCATTCGTGGTCGCTGGCTGGCCCAGGCCGAGCTTGAGCTCAACCGTCATCTGATCTTCATCCGCACCCTGGTGGTGCTCTGCCCCATGCTGGGCCTGCTCGGTACAGTGACCGGCATGATAGGCGTATTCGATGCGTTGGCCGCGGCCAACCGCTTTAACCCGGAGAGCATGGCGGGCGGTATTTCTCGCGCCACCATCCCCACCATGGCAGGCATGGTGGTGGCCCTCTCCGGCGTCTTGTTACTCAGCCGACTCGAGAGCCAGGCCAAGCGTGCGCTGGCCAAGACCCGGGACGGCCTGCGAGAAGAGAAGGTAATGCAATGAGACGGCAATCCAAACGTCAGCGTGACGAAGTGCAGATCGACATGACTCCCATGCTGGATATCGTGTTCATCATGCTGATCTTCTTTATTGTCACCACCTCCTTTGTGCGTGAAGCCGGGCTTGAGGTGCATCGGCCCCAGGCCAGTCAGGCCAAGGCGCAGAAATCCTCCAGCATCATGCTGGCGATAGGTGCCCAGGGTCAGATCTTCCTCGACCGCAAGCAGATAGACGTGGAGCGGGTACAGGCCAGTATTGCCCGCCTGTTGGCGGAACAGCCCGATGCCAGCCTGGTGATCCAGGCCGACGAGCGGGTACCGCACGGCAAGGTAGTACGGGTGATGGATGAGGCCAAGGCGGCGGGCATTGCCAATATTGCCGTGGCGGTGGCACCGAAATGAAATACAAGTTGATGAGTCTGGGACTGGGGATTGCCCTCAGTCTGGGGATCCTGCTGTTCATGGCTACTCTGGTTGAGCCTCCCAAGGGGGAGAAGGTGGCGAGTGAGCAAAAATCCATCGTCATCAACATGCAGAATGAAGTGACAGAGGTGCAGGTGCGTGAGCGCCCGGTGCCGCAAGAGCCGGAACCCCTGCCGGAACCTCCCGCCGCACTGGCGTCGACTCCCATGCCGTTGCCGGCTGCAGCGCCGCTGCCTTCGGTGCAACCTAGCCTGGATCTGGTCTCCAGCCTCAGTGCTGTGCAGGTCTATGCCCCCGGTGTGGCGACCAGCACGGCTCCCGTACTGAGCGGTAACTTTCATGGTCAGCAGCAAGGCGCCGGTGTCGGCGCCGGCGATATGTTGATGCCGCTGCAACGGATCGAACCTGTTTACCCCTATCGCGCCCAGCAGGCGGGGATCGAAGGCGCCGTGACCCTGCGCTTCAGCGTCGATGCTGAAGGGCGAGTACAGGATGTGGAAGTGATCGAGGCCAAGCCCAAGCGTCAGTTCGAGCGGGCGGCCATTCAGGCGATCAACAAGTGGCGCTATCAACCAAGACCGGGTGCTGCCGACAAGCTGGTGCAAGTCATCACGCTCAAATTCAAACTGGAGTCATAACTATGTTGCGGATCTGGATCTGTCTGCTGGCCTTGGTCAGCCAAGCCTGTCTGGCCATGGAGGTCAGCCCTCACTTCTCCCGCCAGCTTGAACCCGTGATGAAGCTCTATCAGTCCGGCCAGTGGCAACAGGCTCAGAGCAAGGCGTCTGTACTCAAGCCAAACACCGATGCCGAGCGCGCCTGGCTGGCCCAGTTGCAGGCTTCGCTGGCCGCCAATTTGCAGCAAACCGCCCAGGCAAGCCGCTATGTGGAGCAGGCGCTCACCTATAAAGAGTGGCCCGAGCAACAACAACTCCAGCTGCTGCGCCTGCGTGGCGATATCCAGGCCCAGCAATCCAACTGGTCTGGCGCCATCGCCAGCTACAAGGCTGCACTGGCGATCAAACCCGACGATGCCTTGCGCCTTCGTCTTGCCGGCCTCTATTACCACAACAAACAGTATGGCGAGGCCGCCAGTCAGAGCGAACAACTGTTGAAAAAGGGCTGGCAGAAGCAGGCTGCCATCATTCGCCTCTCTGCCCTTACTGCCTTGCAGCGCTACGGGGTGGCAGCCGATCAGGCCGCCGAGCTGATCCGCCACGAGCCGAAAGAGAGCAAATGGTGGCAACAGGCGGTTTCGCTCAACCTCTCAGCCAAGCGTGGTGATCAAGCGCTGGCTCTGTTGCAGACAGCCATCGATAGAAAATTGATGGACGATGCCGCCGCCCGCAATCAGTTGATCCGTCTTTATGCCTGGCAGGGGCTGCCTTATCGTGGTGCTCGTCTGCTGGAAGCGGCCATGTCCAAGGGACAGATGAAGCAAAGTGCCGAAAACCAGCAGTTGCTGGCCCAGTTGTGGGAGGGCGCTCGTGAATGGCCAAAAGCGGTTGATAGCTGGCAGTTGCTCGCCAAACAGCATGCTCAGCCCAAAGCGGCCATGCGTGCAGCCGAACTGCTGCTTCAACAAGGCAAGACGGAAGCCGCTATGACCCAGCTGGCTGCCATCAAGTCAGTGAAAGGCGAACAGGGTAATAGAGCCAAGGCGTTGCTGGTGCAGGCATACCTTAATAAGGAGCAATATACCCAGGCGCTGAAACTGGCCCGTGAACTGCAACAGCAGGATAACTGGCAACAGCGGGCAACCAGCTGGGTCAACTATATTCAGGCCCAAAGCGAAGAGTTGAGCAAAAAATCGGCGTAAATAGAGGCTTATATCTTGGTTTCAGGGGGTTCAGCCTGCTTTTTAAGCAAACGAACGCATTTTTGCAAAAAGCCCTTGTCATCCCGGCGCGGCTCCCTATAATGCGCCCCTACCAGCACGGCGGAACACGCCAACCTGATGAGCCAGCTTCCTTGCGAAGCCGGCGCCGAAAGAAAAGCGAAAACAACCGCTTGACTTTCGAAGTGAGGAGCGTAATATGCGCATCCTCAACGCGACAAGCGTGGCGCTCTTTAACAATTTGAATCAAGCAATCTGTGTGGGCACTCACAGCATCGAACATCAAACAATTTTGTTGATTTTCAATGTCTGATGAAGTGACCAAGACGATTT
>NZ_LSGW01000072.1 GCF_001643305.1 Aeromonas salmonicida subsp. salmonicida | reverse complement strand
GGGGGGGGGGGGGGGGGGGCAGCATCAGCATAGAGGCAATGATGTTCATTCCCGTCTTGCTGGCCCTGCTCAGTTTTGGCAGCGAGGCACTGCAACTGCTGCGCCTCGAGCAGCGCCTGCACAATGTGGCCTACAACGTGACCCAGATAGTGACCCAGCAGGGGACGGGGCAAAACGCCGCCGCCGTGTCGCAGCTGGCCTTCTATCAGCGCTTCGTGCAGGGCCAGCTGTCTGCTCTGCAAGAGGGGCAGGCTGCCCTGACCATAGAGCAGTACAACAGCGCCAATGGCGAATTGGTTCCCCTGCTGCAGGGCACTGGCTGCGCTGGCCAGGGCAGCTGGCCGCCGCTGCGGGTGGGCACCTTGATGCGGGTGACCCTCTGCTATCGCCTTGGGCAGGGGGAGGGCGGCATGTTCAGCCGGTTCTGGGCGGGCCGCACCCTGGTCACCCACTTTATTCAGGAGATCCATTGAATGGGACTGCCCTTGCGCCAAGGGGGCGGGCTCTCTCCCGCCTTTGCCCTTATGTTGACAGGCATACTGGCACTGACCGGCGTTGTCATCGAACTGGTCCGTGGCTACAGCGGCCAGAGCCTGCTAAGCGCCGCCGCCGATGCGGTGCTTTACTCTGCCGCCGACAGTGACACTGCCGCTGAGGATGCCGTTGCTCTGGTGCAGGCCAATCTGGCGGGCCGCCCCTTGCAGGTGGGCCCCCCCAGCTTGAGCCAGAGCGAACAGGGAGCCCGGGTTATTCTGCAGGGGCATGTGCCCGCACTGATGGATCTCTCAGTCATTGGCGAAGGGGGTGACATGCCGGTGGCTGCGGCGGCCCGTGCCAGCAGTGCCCGTACCCGTATTGAGATTGCCCTGGTGCTGGATGTTTCCAACTCCATGTCCGGGGCGCCGATGAAAGCGATCAAGCAGGGGCTGACAGAGTTTGGTGAGGTGCTGTTTGGCCGCGAGCGGCGTAATCAGGACAGGGTTGTCAGCATCATCCCCGCCACCGGACTGGTCAATATCGGGGATCATCCTGAACTGTTTCATCCAGAGAGCCTGGCATTTCCCTTCGGGTTGCAGACGCTGGCCCATGAGCGAGGCTGGAGCAACTTGCTGACCCGTGACGTACCGGGGCGCCAGCGCAAGGCCTTCTGTGCCCGCTTGCCTGAGCATGTGGACGGCATAGACCGGCTGGCGGAACTCACCCCGGGCTGGATCCGCAAGCTGGAGCAGGCTCCCGTTGGCGAGACGCAACCCAGGTTGCACTACAGCACCAAGCCGCCAGCCATCAAGCAGTATGAAGATGGCACTCCCCTGCGGGCATTCGCCCCGAGGGAGAACCCCCTTGAGCGTTACCTGGAGAACCGGCGTGACAAGCTCGGCATCTTCGATGATGCCGACTGTGGGGTGAGCCCCATTCAGGCGCATCTGTCGACCCGGGCCGAGTACCGCCAGGCGCTCGATACCCTCTACGCCGCCTTCAACACCAATACGGCTGAGGGCGTGATGTGGGGCTGGCGCCTGCTGTCACCCCAGTGGCAGGGGCGCTGGGGCCAGGGGGCAGCCGAACTGCCGCGCCCTTACGGACAAGCGGACAACCGCAAAATCATGGTGCTGTTCTCGGACGGCGAACACATGGGGCCCGAGGCGGCGCTGCGTGATCGCAAGCAACTGCTGCTGTGCCGGGAGATGAAACGCAAGGGGATCCAGGTCTACACGGTGGCATTCGAGGGAGATGCCCGCTTCGTGGCGCAGTGTGCCAGCGACCGTTCGCACGCCTACAAGGCGACCAGTGGCAACATTCGCACCGTGTTGACCCGATTGGCCAGCGCCATCAACGATGTGGTGCTGACGAAATAGTGCGAAAAAAGGGGCCAGATCAGGCCCCTTTTCCTATCCATTGGCAATGCGGTTTACATGGCGGCGCGGAAGATGGCGACTATCTCTTCGTGGCTCGCCTGTTTCGGGTTGGTGAAGCCGCAGGCATCTTTCAGGGCGTTGCTGGCCAGCACGTCGAAATCATCGGCCTTGACGCCAAGTTGCTCCAGACCGGCCGGGATCTTCACGTCCAGCGCCAGCTGCTTGATGGCGGCAATGGCGGCAGCGGCGCCCTGTTCGTCGTTCATGGTGCTCACGTCAACGCCCATGTAGCGGGCCACATCTTTAAGGCGAGCGGCATTCACCTGGGCGTTGTATGCCTGAACGTGGGGCAGCAGCACGGCGTTGCAGACACCGTGGGGCAGGTCATAAAAGCCCCCCAGCTGGTGCGCCATGGCGTGCACATAACCCAGGCTTGCGTTGTTGAAGGCCATGCCGGCCAGGAACTGGGCATAGGCCATCTGCTCGCGGGCGTGCAGGTCATCACCCTGATTGACCGCGGTGCGCAGGTGTTTGGCGATGAGCTGGATCGCCATGATGGCGCTGGCATCGGTCACAGGGGTGGCGATGGTGGAGACATAGGCCTCGATGGCGTGGGTCAGCGCATCCATGCCGGTGGCGGCGGTGAGGCCGGCCGGTTTGGCCAGCATCAGCTCGGGATCGTTGACCGACATCAGCGGGGTGACGTGCTTGTCGATGATGGCCATCTTCACCTGGCGCGCCTCGTCCGTGATGATGCAAAAACGGGTCATTTCGGAGGCAGTGCCGGCTGTGGTGTTGATGGCGATGAGCGGCAGTTGCGGTTTGGCGGAGCGATCCACCCCTTCGTAGTCCTGGATGCTGCCACCGTTGGCGGCCACCAGGGCGATGCCCTTGGCGCAGTCATGGGGTGAGCCGCCCCCCAGCGAGATGACGCAGTCGCAGCCGTTGGCCCTGATCATGGCCAGACCCGACTCGACGTTGGTCATGGTGGGGTTCGGCTTGGTTTCATCGAAAACCACGCTTTCAATGCCATGTTCTGCCAGCAGGGTGGTGAGCTTGGCGACCACGCCTATCTGGTTGAGGATCTTGTCGGTGACGATGAGCGCCTTGCGATAGCCATAACCCTTGATATCGGCCGCTGCCTCTTGCAGACAGCCCGCTCCCATCAGGTTGATTGCGGGAATATAGAACTTGAATGTCGCCATGATGGACTCCGTATGATTAGCCATTAAGTGGTATGCGGACGTCAAAATAGCATCGTCAGTGGGGATGAAAAGGGGTCAATGGTATCCTGTTTGCAACTTTATGGACTCGATCACGTACCGATAAACCGGGGCGAGACAGGGATTGACAAGGCCGATTGCCCCTTTCTTGGCAGAAAAACGTTTTTCAAGAAATTCATCAAGTTAGCAAACGTTTTGCTCTGGATTTGTCACTTTCAATGCGTGGAAGTGTGAGGTGCTTCAAGGAATTGGAAAGCGCTTTCGACCATAGTTGGCGCCTCCCCAGAGAGGGGAGTGAAGGTTTGAAAGTACCATCAAGAATCATCTTAACTTGCGCCCTGACCATGTCGGCCGGGAGCAACCAGGAGTCCACTATGTCTGATGTTTTTCACTTGGGTTTGAAGAAAGCTGATCTGCAAGGCGCCACCCTGGCGATCGTCCCCGGTGACCCCGAGCGCGTCAAGCGCATCGCAGAGCTGTTGGATAACCCGGTGCACCTGGCCAGCCATCGTGAATTCACTACCTGGCGCGGCGAGATGGACGGCAAGGCCGTGATCATCTGCTCTACCGGTATCGGTGGCCCGTCCACCTCCATCGCGGTAGAAGAGCTGGCCCAGCTGGGTATCAATACCTTCCTGCGTATCGGCACCACAGGCGCCATCCAGCCGCACCTGAACGTGGGCGACGTGATCGTGACTACCGGTTCCGTTCGCCTTGACGGTGCCAGCCTGCACTTTGCACCGATGGAGTTCCCGGCTGTTGCCGACTTCGACTGCACCACGGCGCTGGTCAACACCGCCAAAGAGATGGGCTCCAAGCTGCACATCGGTGTGACTGCTTCTTCCGATACCTTCTACCCGGGTCAGGAGCGTTACGACACTGTATCTGGCCGCGTAGTAAGCCGTTTCCAGGGTTCCATGAAAGAGTGGCAAGCCATGGGCGTGCTGAACTATGAGATGGAATCTGCCACCCTGCTGACCATGTGCACCAGCCAGGGCCTGCGTGCCGGTATGGTAGCCGGTGTTATCGTCAACCGTACCCAGCAGGAAATCCCGAACGCCGAAACCATGGCGAGAACTGAATCTGATGCCATCAAGATCGTGCTGGGCGCCGCCCGCAAGCTGATCTGATAGCCACACCGAGTGGGGGGTGGGGGCCGTTGCGAAAGCACGGCCCCTATCTTTTATCTGCCGTTTGCCCCGTTTTACTCCAGTTGGTCCTCTGTTCCCTCTCTTGTTGCCTTCGCCTGTTCTCACACCCCGTCTTGATGCTGCGTCTCGCTAGAAGGGGCTGGCACATCTGACCGCCATCGGCTCGCCGCTCACCGGATGCACCAAATCCAGCTCGCTCGCATGCAGCATCAGCCGCGGTGCCTGTTCGCAGCCGGGCAACAGCAGGCCACCATAGAGATCGCAGCCGAGGATGGGGTGACCCACGAGCTGGCAGTGGATGCGCAGTTGATGAGTACGGCCGGTCTCCGGTACCAGTCTAACCCGAGTCAGTAGCTGGGTTTCCCCATGTTCGCTTTCACGACAGAGGCGATCTTCCACCTCATAGCGGGAGCGAGCAGGTTTGCCGCTGGCGGCGCAGATCTTCATCAGGGGAAACAGCGCCGGATCCTTGGCGATGGGGGCATCGATCATCCCCTCATCGTCGGTCAGATGATCGCACAGCAGGGCGCTGTAGGCCTTGCTTACCGCCCGCTGGCTGAATTGCTGGCAGAGCAGGGCGTTGATGGCCTTGTTTCTGGCCACTACCATGATGCCGGAAGTGCCAAAGTCGAGACGGTGCACCAGGGTGCAGCCGGGATAATCCTGCACCAGCCGGTAATGGACAGAGTCGAGGTTCTGCGGATTTTTGCCAGAGAGGCTGAGCAGGCCGCTCGGCTTGTTGATGAGCAGCAGGTGCTCATCTTCAAACAGGATCTCGATGGCAGCCTCGCAGGGCGGGGCGATGAAGGTATCGACGATGACGGACATAGGGCACACGGGCTGGAAACGGGGGGCGATCATACTCGAACCGGCTGCGCGGGGCGAATCGAGGGTGAGCCGTCGACGGCCATTACGGCGAGTTTGGCAGCAACTGCTTGATAAGATGGGCTGAGTCCGTTTTGTGACACCCTCCCGAGTTAATCTCGTCACGGGTTGTTAAGGTATGGCTCCCTGTCATGTTGTAAGGAGTCTGTCCATGGCGTTGCCCGTTATTCTCGATTGTGATCCCGGCCACGATGATGCCATCGCCCTCATACTGGCGCTGGCGAGTCCCGAACTCAAGGTGTTGGCGGTCACCACCAGTGCTGGCAATCAGACACAGGAGAAGACCCTCAACAATGCTCTGCGCATTCTCACTCTGCTCGGCCGTGACGACATTCCGGTGGCGGCAGGGGCGCCCAAACCACTGGCCCGCGAGCTTATCATCGCCGACAACGTCCACGGCGAGTCTGGCCTCGATGGCCCCACATTGCCGGATCCCGCCTTTGCGCCCCAGGCCATGACGGCGCTTGAGCTGATGGTCAAGTGCTTGCGCGAGAGTCCGGAGCCCGTGACCCTGGTGCCGACCGGCCCGCTCACCAATATCGCCCTGCTGCTGGCGGCGCACCCCGAACTCAAGCCCAACATCGCCCGTATCGTATTGATGGGGGGCGCCGCGGGGGCGGGTAACTGGACCCCGGCGGCGGAATTCAACATTTATGTAGACCCGGAAGCGGCCGATATGGTGTTCCAGTCAGGCATCCCCATCACAATGTGCGGGCTGGATGTAACCCATGAGGCTCAGGTGATGGACGAGGACATAGCGCGGGTGCGCGCCATTGCCAATCCGGTGGCCCGTTGCGTGGCCGGTCTGCTCGACTTTTTCATGATCTACCATAGGGATCCCAAGTGGGGATTTGCTGGTGCGCCGCTGCACGACCCCTGTACAATTGCCTGGTTGCTGGCCCCCGAGCTGTTCCACGGGGTCGAGTGCCGGGTTGATATCGAAACCAGAGGTGAGCATACCGTGGGGATGACGGTGGTGGATCGCTATGGCCTGACCGGCAAACCGGCCAATGCGCTGGTGCTGCTGGGACTGGATCGCCCGGGTTTTATCGACTTGCTGGTCGAGCGACTGCGGTTTTTTGGCTGACGGCTATTGCACTATTGAGAGAAGGGACGGGAAATGTACAAAGCGTCGCTGGCACTGCTGGCCGGGTTGCAATTGACGGCCTGCTCCACGCCGTTCGAATCCATGTGGCAGGGGTTGGCGACCTGCGATCTCGACCATCTCTACCTCGACAGCGAGACCGGCGAGTCGGCCCACCCTCAGCTCAAGCACTTCACCCCCTACAAGGTGACGGACGGGTTTGCCTGGTACAAGACCCATGAAGAGTTGCATGGTCTGCCCATCAGTGGCTTTCTCATCCCCTCGTCCACTTTCGAAGTGCACGCCCTGTTTGTGGACACCCCCATCGCCAATGCACGCAGGCTGACCCACAATGCCTATGGCAGCGAGTTTGCCGACGAGCAGAAGCACAATGAGGGATTGGCCCCCTTGTTGCTGCGCGACCCCAACAACCCCAAGCGCTCCATCATCGACTGCACCCAGGCTGAGACCCAGGAACCGCTGCCGGAAGAGCCCTTCCCGGAGTAAGTCGTTTCCGTGTGCCGAGACCTGTGTCTGCCCGGGCAATATAAAAAGAGGCCAGCCTTGCGGCTGGCCTCTGTTGATCGTCACCGGTGCGATAGTGCTATGGATAACCCAGCGTTTGCTTGATGGCAGGTAGCTGGGCCTTGATCCAGGCCGGATTGATGGGACCCCAGTCGCTGATGCGATAGTGCCCCTGCAGGTGGCGTGCCCCTTCCGTCTGCTCGAAGCCGCAGCTGATATCGAGATCAGCCAGTGCCGCCAGCGTGTCCTGGGCGGTGCGCCGCGGCATGCCGGTGGCCGCCATGATGGCCGGGATTGTGTCCGTGCCGCTGCTTATCAGCCAGGCAACGTAAAGCCGTCGGTAGAAACTGGTGCGAGTCTTGCTCGGCTCTGTCATATCTCGTCCTCGAGCCGGTCGAAGTAGCGCCAGGTCGCGATGGCGGCTTTGCCCATCACCAGTGCCCAGATACCGAACCAGAACCAGCGGAAGAAACTCCAGGTGGAGGCCTCAGGACCCGTACTCTCAATCTTGGTGACGTTGGGGAACATGGTGAACATGTTCACGCGCCAGCCGTAGGAGGTAATGATGGCCAGACGCTTCTCGAACTCCATGGACTTGGCTTTTGCCTGCACATCGGCCGCGTTGAACTTGAAGTAGAAAGGCCAGCCCCAGCCGGTATCTTCATTGCGAAATACCCGGATCTGTTCGCCTGGGCGTTCGGTATAGATGTAGTAGACATCCGTAGTGGGACCGTCAGCCGGGTTTTTCTGGCTGATGGGGCCATCCTTGTCGGTGCGCTTCACTTCCACCCCTGTGATGGTGGCTATGGTGTGCTCCGGCAGGTAGTAGTCGAGCCAGATGGCGGAGACGAGGGCGATGAGGCCCAGGCCGATGAAGGCCGGTTTCTTGAAATGCAGCTTCATGGTGATCTCATGTGAGGGGAAGTGACGTGCCTCTACCATACTCACATTTGGTGCGCCAGCCCAGCCCCCAATGAAGCCACATTATAAAAAAGCCGTTTAAAACAATAACAAATGTGTCCATTCATTAACACAAAGGCCCCGCAAGCGGGGCCTTTGTGTCGATCGCGCAAGCGGACGTCACAACTGGAACTGGGCCAGCTGTTTGCGCTGCAGCTCGGCGAGCTGTGACAGTTCGTGACTGGCGGCGGCACTCTGGCTGATGCCGGCCACACTCTGGTTCACTATTTCGTAAATATTGGTGATGTTGCGGTTGATGTCGGCGGTGACGCACGACTGCTCTTCGGCGGCGGTGGCCACCTGGGCATTGGCGCCATTGATCTGGTTGACCGCCTCCGTGATGCCACCGAGCAGCGCCTGCACCTCGCCGGAGAGCTGCTGGTTGTGCTCAAGGATGGTGAGGGTCTCCTGCATGCCGTTGTTGGCGGATTGGGACTGGCTCTGCAACTGCTCTATGATGGTCTGGATCTCCTTGGTGGAGTCCTGCGTGCGGGCCGCCAGCAGGCGTACCTCGTCGGCCACGACCGCGAAGCCGCGACCGGTTTCGCCGGCGCGAGCAGCCTCGATGGCGGCATTCAGGGCCAGCAGGTTGGTCTGCTCCGAGATGCTCTGGATCACTTCGATCACCTTGCCGATCTGCTCGGACTGGGACTTGAGGCGCGCCACCACGGCGGCGGCGCTTTCCAGGCTGCCCGCCATGCGGCTGTTGGCAGCGATACTCTCCGCGAACAGAGCCAGCCCCTGTTCGACCCGGCTATTGGCATCCCGCGCCAGCCCATCTGCCAGGGCGGCGTTGTGGTTGACGTTGTCGGCCGTGCTGGCCAGCTCGGTCACGGCGGAGGCCACCTGTTCTGTCTCGCTGCGCTGCTGCTGGGCATTGGTCTCGGACTGGGTCATGACGGCGGCGAGCTCGGTGGCGGCAGAGGCCACGTTGCCGCTGATACCGGTCAGGGTGTGGATTGTGCTGCCAAGCTGCGTCAGTGTCTGGTTGATATCTTTGGCCAGCTGGCTCAGTTCGTTGCTGCCATCGGCGTTGGCCCGCACGTTGAAGCGCCCCTGGGCGACGGCGCGCATCACCTCCTGCAACTGGCCTATGGGGCGGACTATCTGGCCGGACAACCACCAGCCACCGAGCAGCGCCGCTATCAGGGTGGCACTCATCATCAGCAGGGTTCGCAACAGGGTGGCGTTGTAGTGCGCCTCTTCCTCGGCAATTTCGGTCTGGATCAGCTGGTTGATGCGCGCTGACATGGTATCGATCTGCTTGATCAACTGCTCCCCCAGCTCACGAAAACGCAGCCGTGACTGCTCGTAGGCGGCGGCATCGCCACCTCCCTGATGTTTCTGGGCCAGCAGCGGCAGCATGTTGTTGCGGGTGTGGCCGAGATAAGCCTGCAGGCTGGCGGCCACCTGGCTGTTGTCCTGCTCGGCACCTGAGATCACCAGTCGGGACAAGATGGTCCCTATTTCCTGTTCCGCCGCATTGAGATCGTTTGGCAACTGGGCGAAGCGCGCCGGATCGTACAGGCCATAGATGGCGTTGGTGCGCATCCGGTAGGTGGCGTGGATCAGGGCAGCGATGTCGTCCTTGTGGCGCGTCACACTGGTGGTGGTCTGGTTCATGTCCGCAATGGCGCTGTCTATCTCCTGCTTGCTGATCCCGGCCATCAGGACCATCAAGAGGCTGGCGAGCAGGAGTGGAACAAGCACTTGAAGACGGATGGACAGGTTACTCAACGACATGGCAGGTCCTAACCCAAAAGAGGAGTGAGGCGGCATATTACACAGGCGCGACAACTATTGTCACAGGGTTTTTATTGCTGAAATCATGCTGAACGAAAAGGTTTTTTCTTGTGTTAAAAGAGTGTGATAGGCAAGATCTCAAGCTTGTTACCATGGAGGTGTAGTGTGTCCGACTGGATTGATCCCGCGATTCTGGCGCTGTTTGTGCCTACGTTCTTTTTTGTCTCTGTTACCCCCGGCATGTGCATGACGCTGGCGATGACCCTCGGCATGAGTCTGGGGGTGCGCCGTACCCTCCACATGATGTGGGGTGAACTGGTCGGGGTCGCGCTGGTCTCTGTGCTGTCGGTGATCGGAGTGGCGGCTGTCATGCTCAACTATCCGGCGCTCTTCTCTGCCTTCAAATACGTGGGTGGCGCCTATCTCATCTGGCTCGGCATCCAGATGTGGCAGGCCAAAGGCAAGATGGCCATACCGGCGGATCTGTCGGCCGGACAGGAGACACGCCCCCTTGGTCTGGCCATGCAGGGTTTTGTCACTGCCATCGCCAATCCCAAGGGGTGGGCCTTCATGGTCTCCCTGCTGCCTCCTTTCATCAATGCAGCCAAGCCGATGACGCCCCAGATCAGTGCCCTGGTGGCCCTGATCCTGGTGATCGAGTTCTCCTGTCTGCTGCTCTACGCGGGCGGTGGCCGTACCCTGCGCCACTTCCTCGCCAAGAGCGGCAATGTGACCCTGATGAACCAGATCGCCGGTTCCCTGATGTTCGGTGTCGGTGTCTGGCTGGCGCTCGGCTGAGTGCCTGTCGGCCAGTGAACGCAGTCCCGTGATGGGGCGGGTAACGTGTCTCGTCAGACAGTGACAGCAAGGCCATGACGAGCAACGAAAACCCAAAACGAAAGCCAACAGAGAAGCCCCGGCCGTGTCGGGGCTTCTCTGTTTGGTAGCCATCGAGGTTATTTTCCACCAGCGGGTATTCATACCAGAGTGAGTTTGTATCAGGCCAATATCTGGTAAGCCGGGTACATTTACTTACATTTTTTTTGTTTTCAATCGGCCCTTAATTCATCAGTCTCGAATGGCATTAGATGCATATTGTCGACTCTGTTCGCGACAGGGGTACCCCCTGCAGCTCGTTTTTATGGTCAAGGATGGTACTCAATGGTGAAGGTTATAGGCGCCGCTTTGCTCGCTTTTTCTGGCGGGGTTGCGGCCGGCAACGGGAAAAACCTGGATTTTTACAATATTAAAGGAGCAGCAACTCACCAGGATGTTTGCTCAACATCAGAATGTGGCACCGGGTCAGTCAATAAAGGATTTCTCGCAACTGTTTCTCGAGAATCCTTATGTTGCCAATCGCCTGGTGGGATCGAGCGACCGGCAGGAAAAACTGGTGGTGGATTTTGGTGAGCTGGATTGCTTCACCTATCTGGATTACGTTGAGTCACTGCGACACTCAACGAGTGTGCATAATTTCATCGAGAATGTCATGTACACTCGTTATGTAAATGGTGAAGTCAACTACCTGACTAGAAAGCATTTTTTCTCTGATTGGGTCCATGGTGGCAATCAGGTGAAGGATGTGACCCATCTGGTCGGCAACTATGTGGTGACCGCCGCCAAAGTATTGAATCAAAAAGAAGATGGCAGTCACTATATTCCGGGGCTGGCGGTGAAGGACCGCGACATCACTTATATTCCTGGTGATCGCGTGGACGAAGACATGCTGAGCTTGCTGGAAGATGGCGATTATATCGGTATCTATACCAATATTGCCGGTCTGGATGTGACCCATACCGGTATTTTCATTCGGGGTGAAAATGGCCCCGTACTTCGCAATGCCTCTTCTGTTTCGACGAATATGAAGGTAGTGGATTCGCCTTTTATTGACTATGTGAAAAACAAGCCGGGCATTCTGGTTTACCGCGCAACAGAGGGCAATATCCGGTCATGATGAGGGCGGCCACTAGGGGACCAGGTCAGCCGTGATTGTCATGGCACCTTGAAATGCGCCGCTCATACATGTCTTGGTCTATCCACAATACCCCCAGTCCTGACTGGGGGTATTGTTTTATACCGCAATGGTGATGAGGTTGTTTATCCCCTCTGCCATACCTTTGGCCACTGTCGGGTATTTACGCCGTCTTGAAGCGCCTGACCCAGGGGTTGGCACTGATACCGTGCAAGATGACGCTCAGTATGATGGTGCAAAGCACAGTGGCTATGATGGGTTCTTGTCCCAGCAGCGCTGGCTCGTGTTGCAACACCATGACGGCAAAGACAATGCTGGCGAGCCCCCTTGGTCCGAACCATCCGATGAAGAGTATCAACTCGGGTTTTAGTCCTGTCCCCAGCAGGCTCAGCCAGACCGGCAGCATGCGCAGCAGGGTCAGGCTGGCGACGGCATAGAGCCAGTATTGCCAGTGCAGCAGATCCGGCAGCATGGGCATCAGGGTGGCGCCGAACACCATCCAGATCACCACGGAGAGCAGGTCCCCATACCCTTCGCAGCTATCCATGTAAGCGTGTTTGTGATCCCCCAGTCTGCGGCCCATCAAGAGACCCCCGACGAAGGCGGCGATAAAACCGCTGCCCCCCAGGGTCTGGGCAAGCGCAAAGCAGAGCAGGGCCAGCCCTGGCATGGTGAGCTGGCGCCAGAGCGGCAGTTGCCAGCCGTTGAGGTAGGAGGTTTTCAGCAGCCGTATGGTGAGGCTGGTGAGCACCAGGGCCACCAGCAGGCCTATGCCTATCTCTTCCAGCAGCAAGGTTATGGCCAGCATGCCCGTGCCGGCGTGTTGTTCGGTGGGGGCGATGAGGGCGAGCAGCAGCAAGAGCACTGGCACGCAGATACCGTCGTTGAGGCCGCTCTCCTGATTGAGCCCCTCCCTGATGGGCGCGGGCACGGCCGGATTGCTGACCACGGCCTTGCCGAGCGCCGCATCTGTGGGGGCGAGAATGGTGGAGAGGATGGCCAGCTCCAGCAGCGGCAGATCCGGGTAGAGCCAGAGGCCGAACAGGGTGCCCCCCAGCAGGGTGAGTGGCAGGCCGATGAGCAGCAATCGTATGGGGAGGGCGCGGTTGGCTGCCAATACTTGCCAGTTGGTGTTGGCGGCGTCATTGAACAGCACTATGACCAGGGTGAGCTCTGCCAGCAGCTTTATCCCCTCGCTGTCGACCGAGAGTGACATCAGACCGAGCCCGCCTGGCCCCAGCAGCCAGCCCATCAGCAGGAACAGCAAGGGGCCATTGATCAATCTGGATTCGAAGCGACCTGCGAGCAGGCTGTAGATCAGCAAGAAGGCGGCAAGCACCGCCAGGTTCTGGTAGATCAGGGATGCGTCCATGCAGCCTCCTGTGGCATCTGGCGTGGCTTGTCTCAGTCGGTCAGGCAGTCAGGATCAAACACATATTCACCGGCCAGCCAGCGCAAGATTTCGTTTACACACACCTGATCCTGAAACGGCAGGTAACGGCGCTTGAGATGGGCGATCTGCTCCTGGGTGAGCAGGGCCAGCCCCATGTCCTGAAACAGCGGCAGGTCTGCCTCTATCATCGCCGAAATCTGCGGCCCGCAGGTGGCATTGAGGGAGGCGTGCAGCGCCTTGTCAGCATCATACTGCTTGCCGAGCCGGTAGCTCATGGGCAGGGTGGCGAGCGGCAGCACAGAGAGCGCCGCCTGCTTCATGGGGTTGACTGCGTGGCCCGCGACCAGCTCCACAAGTTCTGCCGGACGATTCTCGAAGGCGCGCAGGTGCAGGAAGCTGCTGGCCTTGCTACCATCGTTGACCGGGTAGTTGTCCCACAAAAAGGGTTTGCGCCCGAGCAGCTCGGTCACCTGTTTGAGGTGGGGGGCCGGGTATTCGCTGGAGCAGACCCTGGGGCCTGTCCAGAAGATCTCGAAACGGCGGTCGAGTTGCTGGCCTATATCCTCCAGATAGCGGGGGGGCATGGCGCCGAACACCTTTTCCAGCACGGGATCCGTGGAGTAGTAGCTGGGGCAGAAGATGAGACGGCCGGCCTTGCTGTGGGCCGCAATGTCGTGGGCTATGGTGAGCTGGTGGTGGGCCAGATCCGGGGTATCCCCCTTCATGTCGTCGAACAGCACAGCCAGTATGTCAGGCTGCAGCGCTTCGTCGATGAGGCGCACCTTCTCCAACAGGGCCGGGCGCTTGCGATCATAGTCGTGGTGGGCACCCATGGGGCTCAAGCCCACCCCGAAGGCGAGGCCGTTGTCGCGGCACTGGCGGGCCAGCTGGCGCAGAGCCTCGAGCTCGGCTTCTGGCCAGGGCAGGGCCCAGTGCTTGCGCAGATAGCCATCTTCTTTCGGGGCATAGATGTAGAAGCCGTAGCCGTGGCGTGGCAGCCATTGAGCGTAGCGGGCGCGGGCTTCCCAGCTCCAGCCCTTGCCAAAGAATCCCTCTATCAATCCCAGATTGGGAAAAGGGGGTTGCAGGCCAGACAACTCGGTTTGGTAAGGCATAATGAACTCCCTGCTCGCAAAGGCGGGTCAGACGATGTGCGTCAGACCGGGTCTTCTTCCTGAAAGCGCACCCCTATCTTGCGGGGCTTGCCCTCTTCCATTTCGGCCACTGTCCAGATCAGGCCCTGCCATTCGACCTGATCGCCGACTACCAGATTATCGCCCAACTGGTCGGCAAGAAAATCGCCAAGTGTCTGATCCGCCACCTCGCTCACATCCAGCCCGTAGAGCGGAGCCAGGTCCACCATATTGGCGGCCGCCTCCAGCAGGAAGTCACCGAAGAAGCGCGGACCCAGATCCTGCTCAGGAGCCTGACTGAACAGCTGGCCGAGAGCCGGCAAATCTCGCTCGTGTCCTATGACGCAGAGGATGTCATTGGATTGCAGGCAGGTACTGCCCGAGGGGTGCAGCAACTCCTGATCCCGGAACAGGGCGCAGATGCGGGTACCCTTGGGCATGCGCAGATCCCGCAGGGGCGAGCCGATGCACCACTTCTCGGCGCTGAGGCGGTAGACGAAGGTCTCCCACTGGCTGTCCAGATCTATCTCAAGCCCGGATCGGTTGATGGGTGACGGCGGTGCCGGTACCTCAACCCTGGCCAGCTTTGATGCCAGCGGCAGCGAGCTGCCTTGCAGTATGAGGGAGACCAGCACCACGAAGAAGGCGACATTGAAGTAGAGCTGGGCGTTGGGCAGCCCGGCCATCATGGGGAAGACCGCCAGTATGATGGGCACGGCGCCGCGCAGCCCCACCCAGGAGATGAACCAGCGCTCGCGGGGGGCGAAGTTCTTGAACGGCAAGAGGCCAATCCAGACAGAGACGGGACGGGCAAACAGTATCATCCAGGCGGCGAGTGCCAGCGCCGGCAGGGCGATGGGCAGCAGCTTGTGGGGGGAGGCCAGCAGTCCCAGCACCAGGAACATGCCGATCTGGCTGAGCCAGGTCAGGCCATCGAGTACCGACAGCGTGGTACTGCGACTGCGCAGGGAGAGGTTGCCGAGCAGCAGGCCGGTGAGATAGATGGCGAGTATGCCGCTGCCTCCGATGGCCGTGGTGAGGGCGAAGATGAGCAGGCCACCACTGACGGTCAGCAGGGGATAGAGGCCCGGAGCCAGCCTGGCGCTGTTGATGAGTTTCCACAACAGCCAGCCGCCGCCCAGACCTATGCCGGCACCGAGGCCAAACTGCTTGCCCAGTTGCAGCAGCAGGAAGAACCAGTCCAGCCCCTGTTGGTTGGTGGCAAGAATTTCGATCAGGGTGACGGTGAGAAACACCGCCATGGGGTCGTTGCTGCCGGACTCTATCTCCAGGGTGGCACTGACCCGCTCGTTGAGGCTGCGCCCGCCGAGCAGGGAGAAAACAGCCGCCGCATCGGTGGAGCCGACGATGGCGCCGATCAGCATGCCCTGCATCAGATTGAGGTCGAACAACCAGGCGGCGGCCAGACCGGTCAGCCCTGTGGTGATGGCCACGCCGACGGTTGCCAGCGAGAGCGCTGGCCAGAGTGCGACCCGAAAAGAAGAAACCCGGGTACGCATGCCGCCGTCGAGCAATATGATGGCGAGCGCCAGGTTGCCCACCAGATAGGCGACCGAGTAGTCAGCGAAGTGAATGCCCCCCGGCCCATCTTCCCCGGCCAGCATGCCGACCGCGAGAAATATCACCAAAATGGGGATACCAAGGCGAGAGGAGAGCGCGCTCAACAGGACACTGGCTCCCACCAACAAGGCCGCGACTAAAAAGAAACTGTTGATGGTGACGGCATCCAATGGCGAACTCCTTCTGTCAAAATGCAAAACAGGCACATTATATGCAGTTTGTTGGGCGCGGTGTGGCTTAATTGTGCATTTATTTGCAGTTTTTTACATTTTCAGTGCTGCCAGGAACTGGGTTTTTACCTTGAAGATGGCGGGAAGGAAGGGAGAAAGAAGTCCTGTTCTATGTGAACGGGATCACTGAGCCATCATCAGGATGGGGAGGGAGAATTCCGCCCTCGTGAAAAGCAGCAGGGGCGCCATAGTGGCGCCCCTGGCGGGCTGAGAGGACGATCAGTCGTCCTCGTCATCCTTGACTTCCCGTATCTTGTCCTTGTATTTGGGCAGCTGTTTCTCCAGCTGCTTCATGTCCTTGATGGCATTGAGAAACATGCCAAGCAGGAAGAGCAGTGGCAAACCAATCCACAGCCAGAGATTCATGGGGTTTTCCTTTCGTCAGGACAGGTGGTGACATAACGGGCCAAAATCTCGTCAAGATGGGCCAATATGGTTGACTTGCCTTCAATATCCGCCTGTTGCAGGCAAAGCGCCAGCGCATCCGGATCCAGCCGCTGCTCCCGGGATTCCAGCGCGAAGCTGATATGCCAGGGTTCGTAGGCGACACCGCTTTCGCTACCCACAGGTCTGGCATAAGGCAGGAAGAAGCCGAAGTCATTCATGTGGTCGGTCAGCCAGTCGCCGAGGTCGCTAAACCAGCCACCGGCTTCATACTCCCAGGGCTCCAGCGCCAGCTTGGTACCGGCTGGCAGGCAGTCGGGATCATAGATGTCCAGATCCGTGCCCCAGTGATGGCGGCTGGTGCCGGGCAGGGCGCTCCAGCGCAGTATGGCGTGCAGCCGTTCGCACTCGCTCAGTTGCAGCGTATCCATAGGCTGGTTGTCGGCATCCAGCAGGGGGCGCTCACCGCGCCACTTGCCATTCCAGATGGCGAGCTGACGCTCGAAGCTGCGCCAGCTGGAGGCCGCCTGCAGGTTGTGCCCTTCATGGGCGGCAGCCACCTGCATATCGTTGAAGGCTGCTGCAGTGGCAGCGGTCAGGCGATGGGGCCCGCGTCCCACCAGAACAAGGTGACTCTCGTCGAGCCCCAGCAGTTGTTCCTGTGTCATGCCAGCAATCTCTCGAGTACCCCTTGGTACATCTCTGCCAGCAGATCCAGATCCTCGGCCTTCACGCACTCGTTCACCTTGTGGATGGTGGCATTGACGGGCCCGAGTTCGATCACTTCGGCCCCTGTGGGGGCAATAAAGCGCCCATCCGAGGTGCCGCCCGTGGTGAGCAGGGCCGGTTGCTGGCCGTTGACCGCCGCTACCGCCGCCACTGTGGCCTCCAGCAGGGCGCCGGTATCGGTCAGGAAGGGCTGGCCGGAGAGGGTCCATGTCAGCTCGTAGTCCAGACCGTGTTTGTCGAGCAGGGCCTGGACGCGTTCACGAATATCCATGTCGGTCAGTTGTGTGCTGAAGCGGAAGTTGAATTGAACCTGCAACTCCCCCGGAATGACGTTGGAGGCGCCGGTGCCGGCCTGGATATTGGCAATCTGGAAGCTGGTGGGGGGGAAGTAGGCGTTGCCTTCATCCCATACCGTCGCGGCGAGCTCAGTCAATGCAGGCGCCGCCTTGTGGATGGGGTTGTCCGCCAGATGGGGATAGGCCACATGCCCCTGCACGCCACGTACCAGCAGATCACCTGTGATGGAGCCACGTCGACCGTTCTTTACCACGTCCCCCACCACATGGGTGGAGGAGGGCTCGCCGACGATGCACCAGCGGATCTTCTCGTTGCGCGCTTCAAGGGTGTCGATGACACGCACTGTGCCATTGATGAAGGGGCCCTCTTCATCCGAGGTGATGAGAAAGGCGATGGACCCCTTGTGATCCGGATGCTCGGCCACGAAGCGTTCGACGGCCACCACCATGGCGGCGAGGGATCCCTTCATGTCGGCGGCGCCGCGACCGTAGAGCACGCCATCCTGGATGGTCGGTTCGAACGGCGGTGTGTGCCACTTCTCCAGCGGCCCGGCCGGTACCACATCGGTGTGGCCGGCGAAGCAGAACAGGGGGCCTTCGCTGCCACGGCGCGCCCAGAGGTTGGTGGTGTCTTCAAACACCATGGGTTCGATGACGAAGCCAAGACGCGCCAGGCGTTCGCTCATCAGGGTCTGACACCCTTCATCCTGCGGGGTAACGGAGGGGCGGCGGATCAGATCCTTGGCCAGTGCGATGACGTCCGACATCAGCGTTCCTTAAAAAAGTTTAACGAGAGAAGAGGGATTGATAGTGATCAGCCTTGAAACCCAGGGTCAGCTCGCCGTCCCGATCCAGCAGCGGGCGCTTGATCATGGCGGGATGTTCCAGCAGCAGTGCGCGCGCTTTTGCGGTATCCAGCCCCTGCTTTGCTTCATCCGGCAGGGCGCGGAAGGTGGTGCCACGGCTGTTGAGCAGAGCTTCCCAGCCAAGCTTTTCCAGCCAGCTATCCAGCGCGGCGGGATCCAGGCCATCGGCCCTGTGGTCGTGAAAGCGGTAGTCGATGCCAGCCTCGTCCAGCCACTTGCGGGCTTTCTTGATGGTGTCGCAGTTCTTGATGCCATAGAGGGTGGTGGCCATGGGGAGTCCTTGTCTGCGGGCGTGGGCCCTGAAAGCTGAAACTTGAGATCTGAACATGAAATCAAGGAAAGGCCCGATTCTGGCATTGTGGCGATCTCAAGGCAACGCTGGCGCTGCGACTCGGGGGATTTTACCAGGGGAGTCGCCAGCCAAAGGGCCAGAGTCAAACGCAGTGGCGAGGGGAAAAGAGCCCGGCGCACGGGGCGCCGGAGGGGATCATAGCTCGCAGAGGGATTGGCACCAGAGATGCAATTCTGACTCGAACCAGTTGAGCATGGCGTGGTTGTCGTCGCGGCGATGGCGGATGAGGCTGACCTCGAAGGTCGGCAGGGTAAAGCGGGTCTCGTACTCCACCAGATCCAGCAGCGGCATCAGCGGGCGCAGCACCCTGGCTGGCGAGGTCAGCAGCAGGGGGGCATAGGGCAGTATGAAGGGCGCTGCCAGAAAGCTCTGCACTATCAAGGGGGTATGGCGGGTCATGCCGTGCGCTGCGAGCAGGTCATCGACTATGCCACCTTCGCTGCCACGGGGGGCGACCAGCAGATGCTGTGCCTTGGCGAAAGACTCTATGCAGAGCACCTGACCCTGAAAGGGATGGCTGCTGTGGGCGGCGCAGATCAGCTTGTCTTCAAACAGCGGGATGCGGCGAAAGCGACCGGGTACCTCGTCCTGCTTGCTGATCACCATGCTGACAACCCCTTCGTCGAGCTGGTCCTCGTAATCTGCATTGAGGGGCACCATGTGGATGCGCAGGTTGGGCGCTTGCTGCTGCAGGCGCCCCAGCAGGCTTGGCATCATCACATATTCCACATAGGTGTGGGCACCGATGCGCAGTACTCCCTCGAACTGGCTCGGGTCGTGCTGTTCGGGCTGGCTGAAGGTCTGCTCTATGTCGTGCAGTATTTCCCGCAGTGGCAGCAAGAGTGCCTGTGCCCTTGCGGTAGGCTCCATTCCCAGGGGGGTGCGGATCAGCAGGGGATCGTCATAGAGCAGTCGCAGGCGGGCCAGAGCCCGACTGACGGCTGGCTGGCTCATGGCGAGTCGCTCGGCGGCCTTGGTGGTGTTGCGTTCCTCCAGCAGGGCCTTGAGCACCACCAGCAGGTTGAGGTCGACGCCTCGTAAATTCATTCTGTGCATAATGGAATACTAATAAATCATTTCCTTAAGCAGGGCCTTCACTTTAGTCTCACTCCCGTCGATGGTCAGCATGAAGCTTGGATAAATCAGCGATTTATACAAACCCATGTTGTCCTGTTACCTCTTTCGCGTGGTGCCGGGGGTGGCAAGATTCGACAGCCTGAACTCTTTACTCTGGTCATCCAGAGCGTTGCTTGCTTAGTACCCGCCTTTGAGGCGGTTTTTTTTTGCCTGCGCTTCAGGAAAGCGGGCCCGAAGAAGTACAAAACGCGCCAGCGGGCGCGTTATGGTGATGAATGTCTGGATCAGGGGGCAACAGGCCATTGGTAGTCAAACACCCTGGCACGCTCCCAAGGAGCGTCCGGCAGGCCGGAGGAGAGGCCGGTGTATTTGCCCACATCGTCCACCACTATGGTGGAGAGGATCGGCAACTGGTGTTCGGTGCAGTACATGCGGATGCGTTGCAGCAGGGTGCGCAGCTCATCCTGGCTATTCTCCAGCCCGGCCTGCCTGGCCAGTTTGGAGTAACGAATGGTAGTGCGTTCCTTTGCTGACTCGACGAGGATGTCCCATAGCTTGTAGTCGCAGGTTGTGGTGCCTGCAGTGGCTTGGTTTGTCATAACTCTCTCCGGCGCGAAATGGTCGCTGTATGTCGATGGGCATCTTGGCCAGTTCACTGGCCCCTGACGTTGATCCAGAGCAAAAAAGCCTGAGGTTCCTCGCCAGAATGCTTGGCAAAGGGATTCTAAAGCTTTGCTATTAGTTTAAATTTCCATTTTTTATTGTTTTTTTGGAGTTTTGTTCTGGCGAAGTGAGGCTCCGTCATGGTTGGCGACCAGGAGCAAGGAAAAACAGTGCCGTCTATGTCTGTATCCTCCTGTTACTGGCTCATATGGCCCTTTACCAAACCGCGACAGGACCAACGATTGAACCCGCTTGTTTGCCGCCAGCAGAAGAGCCTGCCTTCACCGCCGCTCGGCTACTCCTCCTCTTTTGCCAGGTAGGCCAGGTGTGCCTGCGCTGCCAGATGCCAGCCATCGAGCCCAAGAGGGGCGGCAAAGCCCGGGCCGTCGGTCACCATGGTGTGGTATTCCCCTTGTTCCCCGCACAGATCGAACCCCTGCCGGTCTGCCAGCGCCTTCAATTCAGTGATGGCGGATGCGTCCAGCACTCGTCCGACCCAGTCGGGTGCCAGCGTGCGGGTATCGACGCAGGAGAGGTGGGCGACGATGCCGCGCTCAAGCATGTCGCTCAGCAACGCTTCGCGAGATTGCTGCCAGAGCGGTGTGTGTACCTCAAGCCCCAGCGGGCGGCAGCGTTCGCGGATCCAGTTGCTGGCACCTCCCACACTGTCGATATCGCCGGTGACCACCCCATCGAGTTTCCACTCCTGCCGCAAGTCGGCCAGTGCCCTTTCATAGCTCTGATCGAATGGCGCTTCTATGGTAACCAGCTGGTGGGGCAGGCCCAGCGCCTCGGCCTGACGGCGTACCAGTGGCAGGGGATGAGCGAGAAAGCGGGGCGCAGGGGGGGCAAAGGTGACCAGAGCCACCACCTGATGCCCCTGCTCACGGGCATGACAGAGGGCCTGCATGGCATCTTTGCCGCCGCTCCAGAGCAGGATGACGCGAGACATGGAGTCGATTCCGATGGTGAAAGAGGGAGCATGCTACCCAGTGGCGGGGTCGCAGGTAAAGCCGTGGCGTGAAATCGTAACGGGAATAGGCAGGGGGAGAAAAGAGCAGGCCCCCGAAGTTGGGGGCCTGTGTGGCAATGGCGTGATAAACGCGGCTGGGATTACAGCAGTATGCTGGTCAGTACGTAACCCAGGGCGCAGGAGCTGCTCACCCCGATCAGCCCCGGAATGATGAAGCTGTGGTTGATGATGAACTTGCCGATGCGGGTGGTGCCGGAACGGTCGAAACCGATGCAGGCCAGATCGCTCGGGTAGGTCGGCAGCACGAAGTAACCGTAGCTGGCCGGCAGGAAGGCGATCAGCAGCTTGGGTTCCACCCCCAGCGCCAGACCCATGGGGGCGATGGCGGTCAGGGCGGCAGCCTGGCTGTTGACCAGCTTGGAGATGAGGAACAGCACCAGGGCGTAGGTCCAGGGCTGGGCCTGTACCACGTGGGACAGGGTTTCTTTCAGCAGGGGCATGTGGGCCTGGAAGAAGGTTTCGCTCATCCATGCAACCCCGAACACGGAGAAGATGGCGACCATGCCGGCCTTGAAGACAGCCCCGTTGGCGATCTCGCCCGGTTTGACCTTGCAGCGCATCAGAATGATGGCACCGGCGATCAGCATCATCATCTGGATCACCAGGTTCATGGAGAGAGGGCCTGTCTTGTCCTTGATGGTGAAGACGGGGCGCAGCCCTTCGTTGGCGCCAAGCAATACCACGGCAGCGATGGCGGCGAAGAAGATCCAGGTAGACCAGTAGGCCTCTTTCGGGAACTTGGTGTTGAGCAGGGTTTCACCGCCGCCATAGATGAAGGCGTGCTGCTCCGGATCCTTGATCCTGGCCTGAAACTCTTCATCCTTGTCCAGATCCTTGCCGCGACGCAGGCTCCACAGGGCCGCCATCATCACGCCGGTCAACGAGGAGGGGATGGCAATCATCAGGATATCCAGCAGGCCGTAAGCCTCACCGATACCGTGTCCGGCTGCCAATATGGAGACCATGGAGACCACGGCGACCGAGACTGGCGAGGCGCAAATCGCCATCTGGGAGGCGACGGAGGCGACCGCCATCGGCCGTTCCGGGCGGATGTTCTTTTGCAGCGCTATGTCGGAGATGATGGGGAACATGGTGTAAACCACGTGGCCGGTACCGCACAGGAAGGTGAGGGTCCAGGTGGTGAGCGGGGCCAGTATGGTGATGTATTGCGGGTGACGGCGCAGCAGACGCTCGGCCACCTGCATCATCAGGTTGAGGCCACCGGCGGTCTGCAGGGTGGCGGCGCAGCCGATCACCGCGAGTATGGTCAGCATGACTTGCACCGGCGGTTCGCCCGGTGTCAGGCCGAACACGAAGGTCAGCAGGAACAGGCCTATGCCACTGATGAGACCCAGTCCCATGCCCCCAAATCGGGTACCCAGCAACAAGCAGCCGAGTACCACCATAAATTCCATCAAGATCATTCCATTACCTCGCGTGATTTAATCCATATCTGTGCTGTGTTGAGCTCATGGACCGGGATTGTCTGTTTTTATTTAGCCCTAAAGGGTTAGTGGGTATTGTGCCCTTCTCAAAGGGGCAAAAAATTGAGGTACTTCAATAACTCATCGGTTTTTGATTTAACTGCATAAAAACCACGTATTAACATGATTGTTATTTGAAGGGGTTCTGGTTGGTATCATACGGGGCTGGTATCTTGAGGGGCAGTGCAGCAAGGCTGCAGCCAGAAGGGGAAGTGTGATTAATTGTGGTGGCTGCGAGGGGCGAATGCCGTGGTGCGGGCAACAAAAAGCCGACCCTGGGGTCGGCTTTGTCGGCAAAGGGCCGTTATCAGAATTCGGCGGTACGGGGTGTACGGGGGAAGGGGATAACGTCACGGACGTTGCCCATACCAGTCACATAGACTACCAGACGCTCGAAACCGAGGCCGAAACCGGCGTGCGGGACTGTGCCGAAGCGGCGCAGATCGCGATACCACCAGTAATCTTCCTTGTTCAGACCCATCTCGGCCATGCGCTGATCGAGTACCTCGAGGCGCTCTTCACGCTGGGCACCACCGATGATCTCGCCGATCCCCGGTGCCAATACGTCCATGGCGGCAACTGTCTTGCCGTCATCGTTGAGACGCATGTAGAAGGCTTTGATGTCTTTCGGGTAGTTCTTCACCACCACAGGAGACTTGAAGTGCTCCTCGGCCAGATAGCGCTCGTGCTCGGAGGAGAGATCGATGCCCCAGGAGACAGGGAACTCGAACTTCTTGCCACAGTTTTTCAGCACTTCGATGGCATCTGTGTAGTCGATCTGGGCAAAGTCGGAGGAGACGAAGCGTTCCAGACGACCGATGGCATCCTTGTCGACGTGCTGGGCAAAGAACTCCAGATCGTCGCGGCGCTCTGCCAGTACGGCGTTGAAGACGTATTTGAGCATGGCTTCGGCCAGGGCGGCGTTATCGTCCAGGTTGGCGAAGGCAATTTCCGGCTCAACCATCCAGAACTCGGCCAAATGGCGGCTGGTGTTGGAATTCTCGGCGCGGAAGGTGGGCCCGAAGGTGTAGACCTTGGAGAGGGCACAGGCGTAGGTTTCGACGTTGAGCTGGCCAGATACGGTCAGGAAGGTCTCCTTGCCGAAGAAGTCCTTGTCGTAATCGACCTTGCCAGCGTCGGTGCGCGGCAGGTTTTCCAGATCCAGGGTGGAGACGCGGAACATCTCGCCGGCACCTTCGGTGTCAGAGGCGGTGATGAGCGGAGCCGCAATCCACAGATAACCCTCTTCATGGAAGAAGCGGTGGATGGCCTGGGCCAGGCAGTTGCGCACCCGGGTCACGGCGCCGACTATGTTGGTGCGCGGACGCAGGTGGGCCTGTTCACGCAGGTACTCTATGCTGTGGCGCTTGGCGGCCATGGGGTAGGTGTCCGGATCTTCGACCCAGCCTACGACCTTGACGTCGGTGGCTTGCAGTTCGAAAGCCTGACCGCTGCCCTGGGAGGCGGCAACCACACCGCTCACTTCCACGGAGCAAGCTGTGGTCAGACGCAGCACTTCATTCTCATAATTGGCCAAGGTATTGGGGACAACTGCCTGTACCGGATGGAAACAGGAGCCGTCGGATACGGCCAAAAATGAGATCCCCGCCTTGGAATCACGGCGAGTCCGGATCCACCCTTTTACTGTCTGGGTGGTGCCAACCGCATATTTACCGGTCAGCACATCTACTACGGATGCGTGCGTCATCGAAATATTGTCTCCAGCTTGTTCTTGCAGCGCTATTTGAAACACTAGGGGTCTGGCCCGGGCATTCACTGGCCCATCATGGCAGACTAAGCCGACAATCTTACCCGCGCGGGTTTGATAAACAAGCAAAAATGTCGGACTCTGGAGGGGATTTATGCCCGGATCACCTCATGGCCGGGCCAGTGGGGCAGGGGATGGACGTGAAAGAGCGGCGACAGGGACCGGACTGGTTGACCAGAGGGCTGCAGGGCTTGGTGATCCTCTGCTGGGCGGGCTTTATCGTGCTGCTCTCCCTCTATCACTATGCGCGCCCGGAAGTGGCGTACGGTTTTCTGGTCTACGGGGGGATAGCAGTTCGCGATTATTGGGATCCCGTACTGACTCCCTGGCTGGTTTATTGGCTCTGGGGTTGTTGCCTGTTGACCCTGGCTGTGTTTTTGCTGGAGCGTAAACGCAGCCGACGACGGGAGGACTCACTGCACGTCAATCTGACCATACTGCTGCTGATTTTCATCGCCAGTTTGCTGTTCTACTATGCGGGCTAATCCTGCTTTTTGTCCGGCTTCGCCTGCGCGGCAGGGCGCTTGCCGAGCTGGCGTTCCACGCTGTCGAGCATCTGGTTGTAAGCCAGTGCCACCCGGCCAATCTCGTCCCCTTCATCCCCTTCCAAACGGTGACCGAAGTCATGCAGGTCGGTGGCCTCTTCCATGGAACGGGTCAACTGGTTGAGGGGGCGAACTATCCAGGTGCGAATGACCCAGAGGGTCAACAGCAGCCCCAGCCCGAAGATACCGGTGAGAATAAGCGCCGATGTGAGAATGTTCTGTTCGACCCGGGTAAAGAGGGTGTCGAGGGAGTAGTCAAAGCGCACCGCCCCCAGCACAGTGTTCTCCGGTACCAGATGGCAACTGGTGCAGTCTGTGCCGCGAAAATCTTTCTTGGCCAACAGCGGTCGGGTTACCACCAGCTTGCTGTGCATGCCGTCGTGCACCACCTCCAGGCTGCCCTTGCCCGCCAGCGCCAGTCGATCGTACTCATCCTTGCCCTGCTCTGTTTCGCGGCCCGGCCCGTATTGCTTGCTGATTGCATCACCGCGGACGATGCGGGCATCTTCCACGTGGGCGTGATCGAGGAACTTGTTTCGCAGTGTGTCGCGAGCGTCCATCTTGCCGGTCAGCATCAGCATGTTGAGGCCGTCGAAATAAGCTTCAGTCTGCTCGCGGCTCTGCTCTTTGATAAGCGTCAGTATCAGATCGCGCTCACGCACCGCCTGATAGGCCGCGGAGAAGACCAGTACCATGGAGAAGATGAACAGCAGGAAGAAGTTGATTTTGGCAGCAATGGAGAGGCGCATGGGAGCAGTACATCTGTTGGGTAAAACCCGCGCAGTCTACTCGTCATGGTCGCCCGGGTCTGGTGTCTTGCTCACATTCTGATAAAAAAGAGTCAAAAGGCCCTGCATTCTCATGCAGGGCCTTTTCATGCCGGCTTAGAACTCGCTGCTGGCGATGGCTTCATGGATGGCCTGGGTCAGCACACTCAATTGTGCCGGTGTGATGACGAAGGGGGGCATCAGGTAGATGAGTTTGCCAAATGGCCGGATCCAGGCACCTAACTCCACAAACTTGCGCTGGATACGGGCCACATCTACCCGCTCCTTCATCTCCACCACGCCGATGGCGCCAAGTACTCTCACATCGGCAACCAAAGGGTTCAGGGTTAGCCGCACCAGCTCGGTTTTGAGCTGATGCTCGATGGCCTGCACCCACTCCTGCCACGGCGAGGCCAGCAGCAGATCGATGGAGGCACAGGCCACGGCGCAGGCCAGCGGATTGCCCATAAAGGTGGGTCCGTGCATAAAGACCCCCGCTTTCCCGTCGCAAATCGTGCGGGCGACATGCTCAGTGGTGAGGGTGGCTGAGAGGGTCATGTAACCGCCGGTGAGCGCCTTGCCAAGGCACATGATGTCGGGGCTGATGCCAGCCCAGTCACAGGCAAACAGCTGGCCTGTGCGACCAAACCCGGTGGCAATCTCGTCGGCAATCAGCAGCAGGCCGAACTCGTCGCACAAAGCGCGTACCCATTGCAGATAGCGGGGGTGGTAGAAGCGCATGCCGCCCGCTCCCTGCACTATGGGTTCGAGGATGATGGCTGCGATCTCTTCATGATGGTCAGCGACGAGCGTGGCGAGATCCACCACACACTCTTCGTCCCACTGGGCGTGGAAACGGCAGCTGGGGGCCGGGGCAAAGTAGTGCTCGGGCAGGAAGCCCTGGTAGAGCTCGTGCATGCCGCCATCCGGGTCACAAACGCTCATGGCACCGAAGGTGTCGCCGTGATAGCCGCCGCGCAGTGTGACGAACTTGGCTCTGGGGGTGCCTTTGGCGTGCCAGTACTGCTGGGCCATCTTGAGCGCCACTTCCACCGCCACCGATCCCGAGTCGGCCAGAAACACCCGGTCCAAACCGGCCGGGGTGATCTCCACCAGCTTCCGGCACAGCTCGACCGCCGGGGCATGGGTCAGGCCGCCAAACATGACATGGGACATCTTGCTGAGCTGGGCGGTGGCGGCCGCGTCGAGTTCAGGCACCTGATAGCCGTGAATACAGGCCCACCAGGAGCTCATGCCATCCACCAGTTCGCGACCATCGGCGAGAGTGATGGTGACTCCTTTGGCGCTGTCCACTTCATAGCAGGGCAGGGGATGGGTGAGAGAGGTATAGGGGTGCCAGATGTGATTCAGGTCGAATTCTTGGTTGGTCATTTTGTGTTCTATTGTCAATTGGTCTGATCTGGTCGGTGTTGACAGTCTACGCGCGCTCTCTACACTAGCCAACAATTTCAGCCACTTGGCTCCTCACTCGCTGGATGGCGCGGGGGCAAAGTGGCGGGTCCGGGGCTCGGCCATCCAGGATGGCGGGCGCAGGATCCCACTTATAACAACCGGAAGCCATGTATGAATGCTCACACCGCGGGCGGCCACGCCCTTCGTCACGACTGGACCCTGTCCGAGGTTCAGGCCCTGTTTGCCCTGCCATTCAACGATCTGCTGTTCCAGGCCCAGACGATACACCGTGCCCATTTCGATCCCAACGAGGTGCAAGTGAGCACCCTGCTCTCCATCAAGACGGGTGCCTGCCCGGAGGATTGCAAATATTGTCCCCAGAGTGCCCGCTATCACACAGGGCTCGAGACCGAGCGGCTGATGGAGGTGGAGAAGGTACTGGAGCGGGCCCGTGAGGCCAGGGCCAACGGTTCGTCGCGCTTTTGCATGGGAGCCGCCTGGCGCAACCCAAAAGAGAGGGACATGCCCTACATACTGCGAATGATCGAAGAGGTGCGAGGGTTGGGCATGGAGACCTGCATGACCCTTGGCATGCTCACCGCGGATCAGGCCGCCCGCCTTGGTGCCGCAGGTCTTGACTACTACAACCACAACCTCGACACCTCGCCGGAGTTCTATGGCGAGATCATTTCTACCCGTACCTATCAGGACAGGCTCGATACCCTGGAGCATGTGCGCGGCGCCGGCATGAAGGTCTGCTCCGGCGGCATCGTCGGCATGGGTGAGCAGGCAAAAGATCGGGCGGGTCTTTTGATGGCGCTCGCCAACCTGCCGCGCCACCCGGAGAGCGTGCCCATCAACATGCTGGTGAAGGTGAAGGGGACGCCGCTTGAAAACGAAGCGAATCTCGATTCGTTCGAATTCATCCGCACCATAGCCGTGGCACGGATCATGATGCCTGCCTCCCATGTGCGCCTCTCCGCCGGGCGGGAGAAGATGAACGAACAGATGCAGGCCATGTGCTTTATGGCAGGTGCAAATTCGATTTTTTATGGCTGCAAGCTGCTGACCACGCCAAACCCGGATGAGAACAGCGACATGCAGCTGTTCAAACGGCTCGGCATTCGTCCCGCTCAGCGAGCCCAGAAGCCGGATCAGATTCAGGAAGAAGAGATCCTGGCCGAGGTGAGCCGCCAGAACGCGCCGGATGAGATGTTTTACGATGCTACCCGTCCTCGCGCAGGGGTTGCGCGGTCATGAATGGCCTGGCGGTAAAAGGCCCCTTTGTATTGGGCGCGGCTCTGGCCGAGCGAGAGTTGGCAGCGCTGCTTCGCCGCCGCACTGCCACCGATGGCAGCGTGGGGGGGAGGCTGCAGGTCGCGGGGCGCGACTACCTCAATTTTTCCGCCAACGACTATCTGGGGCTGGCGGATCACAGCACCATCAAAGCCGCCTTCAAAGAGGGGATTGACTGCTATGGCACGGGATCTGGCGCCTCGCCCCTGGTGACCGGCTACAGCCGTGCTCACCAACAGCTGGAAGAGACTCTGGCCGACTGGCTCGGGGTGGAGGCGGTGCTGCTGTTCAACTGCGGCTTTTCCGCCAATCAGGCTGTGCTGAAGGCCTTGCTCGGCAAGGATCATCTGCTGTGGCAAGACAGGCTCAACCATGCCTCCTTGCAGGAGATGGGCAGCCAGCTCCCCTGCAAGATGAAGCGCTTCGGTCACAACGATATGACTGCTCTCGAGCGCCAACTCGAACCAAACCGGGGCTTGATCGTCTCGGAAGGGGTGTTCAGCATGGATGGGGATCAGGGCCCCTGGCCTGAGCTTGCCCGTCTGGCCGCCCAGAGCGGCAACTGGCTGATGATCGACGATGCCCACGGCCTCGGCGTGCTGGGGCCGGAGGGGCGCGGCACTCTGGCGGCGCAAGGGGTGGCTCCGGCATCTGTACACATCCAGATGGGCACTTTCGGCAAGGCGCTCGGGGTAGCCGGCGCCTTTGTCGGCGGCAGTCGCGAGCTGGTGGATTATCTGGTCAACTTTGCTCGTCACTATGTCTACAGCACCCATATGCCCACCGCCCAGGCGTGCGCCGTGAGCAAAAGCATCGAATTGGTGCGCGCTGCCGACGAGTCCCGCGCCCATCTTGCCCGCCTTATCACCCGCTTTCGGCAGGGGACCGCAGCCCTTGGCTGGCAGCTTGGGGCAAGTGACACCCCCATACAGCCGCTGCTGGTGGGGGAGAGCAGTGCTGCCTTGCAACTGGCTGCGCGGCTGCGGGATCGCGGCGTCTGGGTGAGCGCCATCCGCCCGCCCACTGTGCCGGTGGGCACGGCACGGCTGCGCATCACGTTAAGCGCGGCCCACCGCGAGCAGGATGTGGACCGCCTGCTCAAGGCCCTCGGCCCTTGCTCGGGCAGTGCCAGTTGGGAGGGGATACATCATGGATGAGCGTTTCCAGCAGGTCGACAAGGCGCAGCTAGCTCGCCGTTTCGGGGCGGCCGCCCGTCACTACGATGCCCATGCCCGTTTTCAGCAGGAAGTCGGTTTGGCGCTATTGGATCGTATGACTGGGGAGCCAGTGACACCCGCTTCCTTGTCGACCTCTTCCATATCCGGGCTGGATCTGGGTTGTGGTACCGGATTCTTCCTGCCCCACCTCGCCAGTCGTTGCCACCAGTTGCATGGACTGGATCTTGCCCCCGGCATGTTGCAGCAGGCGGCTCTGCGTGGCAGCGGTGCGCAACTTGTGTGCGGCGATGCCGAGCGTCTGCCGTTTGCAGACGGGAGCCTGGACTGGGTCTTCTCCAGCCTCGCCCTGCAGTGGTGTGAACGACCGGCGCAGGCGTTTGCCGAACTCCACAGAGTACTCAAACCCGGTGGACAACTGCTGTTCTCGACCCTGCTTGTCGATTCGCTCTGGCAGTTGCGTGAGGCCTGGCGCACGGTTGACGACCATCCCCATGTCAATCGCTTCCTCAGCCTGCCACAATTGCAAGATGCCGTTGCCGCAGGGGGCTTCACAGCGCCTTGCCTTGAGAGTCTGGCCTGGGCGCTCTCCTATCACGAGTTGAGCGGTCTGCTGCGCGACCTCAAGGGCATAGGAGCCAGCCAGCTCAACGATGCGCGTCAGTCGGGTCTGAGCAGTCGGCTGCGCTTGCAGCGCCTGACGGAGGCTTATGAAGCCTACCGTCAGCCGGATGGCCTGCTGGCCGCCAGCTATCAGGTGTGCCTGGGGCGCCTGATCCGCCGATAAGCCGCCACTTGCCTGGTCTGTCCGGGGGATGCGATGTGCGAACAAGTCGGGCTGAACTCATCTTCTGTCCCGGATACTTGATATGCAGGTGATCTGCCCCTATAAACTGCGGGCTGTCGCCTGATTTGTGTTGAGGAGTCATCATGGTTAAATCCTTCTTTATCACCGGCACAGATACCGATGTGGGCAAGACGCTGGTCGCCCGCACCCTGCTGCTGGAGTTTGTCGCCCATGGCATTCAGTGCGCCGGTTACAAGCCGATCTCCGCTGGCTGCGCTCGCACCCCGGATGGGTTGCGCAACCTGGATGCCGTCTTGCTGCAAGAGGCGGCCAACCTGTCGCTGCCTTACGATATGGTCAATCCGTATGCCTTTGAACCGCCCATTGCGCCCCATATCGCTGCCAGCGAGGCCCGTGATGCCATTACCCTGAAGGGACTGTCCGACGGTCTGCGCCAGATAGAGCAGGCGGGGGCCGAGCTTGTCGTGGTAGAGGGGGCGGGCGGCTGGTTTCTGCCGCTGGATCGCAAGCATTTGCTATCGGATTGGGTCAAGCAGGAGAACATACCGGTGATCATGGTGGTGGGGGCCAAGCTGGGTTGTCTCAACCATGCGCTGCTCACCTTTGCCGCCATTCGAAACGACAATCTGCCGGTAGCAGGCTGGGTCATGAATCGGCTGTACGGATCCATGAGTCATTACCAGGAAAACCTGGACACCTTGAGGGGCTTGCTCCCCGCGCCGTTTTTGGGTGAAATACCCTTTGTAAACAATCCACTTGAGGCTGATTTGCGCGGGCGTCTCGATATATCCCCTCTGCTCTGAACCCGACATTCAGCGAACATTCATCGAATCTATCTATTATGCGGAACAGGTGTGATACCGACCGGCTGTGAACCGGAACGGGAGGCACCTATCCATATCTCACAAGGAGTCTATATGAAGCGAATTATGCTATTCCTGGTGACCAACCTGGCCGTCATGCTGGTGCTGGGGGTGGTACTCAATATCCTGTTCTCGGTTCTGGGGATCAACAAGTCCAGCATTTCCGGTCTGTTGATGTTCTGTGCCGTGTTCGGTTTTGGGGGTTCCTTTATCTCCTTGCTGATGTCCAAGTGGATGGCCAAGCGCAGCTATGGCGTCCAGGTCATCGAGCAACCCCGTAACGAGACAGAGCACTGGCTGGTCAGCACCGTTGCCCGTCAGGCCCGTGAAGCGGGTATCAAGATGCCGGAAGTGGGGATCTACGACTCACCGGAGATGAACGCTTTTGCGACCGGTGCCCGTCGTGACGACTCCCTCGTCGCTGTTTCGTCCGGCCTGCTCTACAGCATGAGCCGCGACGAGGCGGAAGCAGTGCTGGCTCACGAAGTGAGCCATGTGGCCAACGGTGACATGGTGACTCTGACCCTGATCCAGGGGGTGGTAAACACCTTCGTGATGTTCTTCGCCCGTATCGTGGCCGGTGTCATCAGCAACTTCTTCAGCTCCAACAACGACGAAGAGAGCAGCAGCTCCGGTGGTTTTGCCTACATGATCACCGTGTTCGTGCTGGAGATGGCATTCGGTGTGCTGGCCTCCATGATCGTCATGTGGTTCAGCCGTCAGCGTGAGTTCCGCGCCGACGCAGGTGCTGCCAAGCTGGCGGGTCGTGACAAGATGATTGCTGCGCTGCAGCGCCTCTCTCGCGGTGCCGAGCCACAGATGGAAGGCTCCATGATGGCGTTTGGCATCAACGGCAAGCGCTCCATGAGCGAGCTGTTCATGAGCCACCCGCCCATCGAACAGCGCATCGCCGCCCTGCGTGGTTGATGCCATCCGGTCTTGAAAAAGGCCTTGCCAAACAAACGGCTGCCCTTGGGCAGCCGTTTTGCTTTGCAGGAGCTGCTTACAATTTGAAGCGACCCATCTCCTGGCGCAGCAGCCGTGACAGCTGTTTGAGTTTGGCGGCCTCCTGCGATACGTGACGGGCCGCATCCCCCGACTGTTCGGAGAGGGAGGTGATGTGGCCGACGGTGGAAACTACCTCGTTGGCGGCGGTGGATTGCTCGCGCAGTGTGTGGCTTATCTCCCCCATCAATCCGGTCAGGTTGGCTGCATGACTCTTGATGCTGGTGATGGCCTCGCCGGTCTGGTTGGCCAGACTCACGCCGCGAGAGACGTTGTTGACCGTATTCTCCATGCTGCGGATGGAGGCATCCGCCCCGCTCTGGATCTTGCTGATCATGCCGGTGATCTGCTGGGTAGAGGCCGCCGAGCGGCTGGCGAGATTGCGCACCTCGTCGGCCACCACCGCAAAGCCCCGTCCCTGTTCTCCCGCCCGCGCTGCCTCTATGGCGGCGTTGAGGGCCAGCAGGTTGGTCTGATCGGCGATGCCGCGGATCACCTCTATGATGTCCGAAATCTGCTGGGTGTGGCTGTTGAGCTCGGAGAGGCTGCTGGCCGCATCTCCCACTGTGCTGGAGATGTTCTCTATGCTGTCCAGGGTCTGCTTGATGACGCCGGAACCCTCTTCCAAGGTGTTGGCCGACACCTTGCTCAATTCGTCGGCATGGGTGGCGTTGTCGGAGAGGTGGCTGATGCTCACTACCAGCTCCTCGATGGCGGCCGCCATTGTCTGGGTACTGGTCTGCTGGGAGGTAGCAAACTGGGCTGTCCGCTCCGCTATCTGGGCTATGCTGTCGGCCGATCCTGACAGCTCCTCGCTGGAGTGGGAGACCTGGGCGATGATCCCCTTGAGGGTTGACTGCATGGTGGCCAGCAGGCCGATCAGGCTCTCTTGTGCGCCAACGGGTACCTGGATCTGACGGGAGAAATCCCCTTGCGCCAGACTGTTGAGATCGCTTCTGAGCTGGCTGACCGAGGTACCGGTCAAGTCGAGCAGGGCACGATAGGTGCGCCACAGGAAGAACATCAATACCAGGCCCAGGGCGATAAACAGATAGCGCAACATGGCAGACTGGCTGGTGGCATCGTCCACCGCCTGCTGGGTGCGGGTCTCCATCATGACGTAGAAGTCATCGATGGGGGCCATGATGCGCCCCTTGTTCTGGTGATAGGCCTTGTCATGCATCATGGCGATGGCTTTTTGCTGGTTGACCGCGAGATCCCCCTCCTGCTGTTGTACCAGCTTGAAGGCAGCGACTTCGGTACTGACCAGGGCATCCGAGTTGTTCTTGGCCTCGTTGAGCTTGGCCAGCTCACCATCGGTAAAGCCGGCATCCTTCATCAGGTCGATGAGGCCACGCCGCAGCGAGGTGTCGGGTCTGGGGTTTTGACCACTGGCCGCCACGAAATCCCAATAGATGCGGTTGTAGCCTTCCGGTCTGTTCTGTTCGCCGTTGCGTATGGCCAGGATCCGCATGTACTGCTGCTCATAGGCGGGATCCTTGGTGATCACATAGGTGCGACCGAGCCGGGTCAGATCGTCGGAGGATTGCCTTAGCTCATCGGCCAGCAGATAGGATTGGTAGCGTTGTTGATAACTCTGCTCGAGTTTTGTCCCTGACCAGGTGTAGGCAAAAAATACCAGCGATAGCAGGATCAGGGTAACAACGGAGAGCAAGAGATTGAGTTGAAAGGCAGGTCTGTTCTGTTCCATGGTTTGAGCGTCCTTATTCTCACCAGAATAACCCCCTTTGTCACACGGCGAAGGCCGGTACTTCTGAGGGTTTTTATTGTTCTGCAGTGAGTATAGGGGGCCGGAGGAGCAGCATGGCTCGGGTATGCCGAGAAAAGGGAAGGGGGTAAAAACAGCGGGGAAAATAAGGGCCGGGAGGCGCTTAACCCATGATGCTCCCGGCCCGCACTATTATCGCGGCCCGATCACCAGATCGGTCAATGGCACGGCGCAGCAGGTGAGGATCTTGCCTTCGGCCCGCTCGGCTGCCGTGATGGCCGGGGCATCCGGGTGATCCACTTCCCCTGAAACGAGGGTCTGCTTGCAACTGCCGCAGATGCCGGCGCGGCAGCTCCAGGGCAGCTCCACTCCCTGCTTGTGGGCCTGATCCAGTATGGTGCCCTGATTGTTGCCGTCAAAGGTCTCTTCACCGATACGCAGTTGTACCGCCTGATGAGGGCGAGCCACCGAAAGAATGGCGCCGCCAAAGCTCTCCTGCTTGATGCGGTCCGCAGCCACGCCGAGTGCGCACAATCTGGCGGCCGCATCGGCCATAAACCCGTGAGGACCGCAGATAAATACCTCGCGCCCGGTCAACCCCTTGACCTGGGCCAGATGATCATCGCACAGCCGCCCTTTGAGCCCCTGCCAGTGAGCATCCGGCTGGCTCAGGATCAGGGTCAGTTGCATGCCTGCCCGGCTCAGGGCGTGTAGCTCGGCGGCGGCCGGTATGTCTGCTTCGCTGCGGCACAGGTGCATGAAGTGCACATCCTCGAGCTCGCCGCGCAGGGCCAGGGTACGGGCGATGGAGAGCATGGGAGTCACGCCCGAGCCGGCCGAGATCAGCAGCAGGCTGCGCTCGGTGCCGAGGTGAAACTCGCCAGCCGGTGCGGCCGCCAGCAGGGTATCCCCCACCCGCAGCTGGTGGTGCAGCCAGGGGGAGATGCGCCCTTCACCCAGGCGCTTGACGCTGATGCTGTAGCGCTCCGGCAGCTCCGGCAGCTCCGGCAGCTCCGGCAGCTCCGGCGTGGAGCTCAGGGTATAGCGCCGTTGCAGCCGCTCGCCCTTGATATCCAGACTGATGGGCAGGTGCTGGCCCGGCAGGTAGTCGGGCAGCGGCTCGCCGTCGGCGGCTTCGAACCAGAAGGTTTCCAGATCCCGTGCCAGCGGCTCGCGGGCGACGCAGACCAGCTCCCGCTTCTTCGGCGCCGCATTGGGATAGACCACCGCCCTGGCGGTTTCCAGCACCTCTATCTCGCTGCCCGCCTCAATCCAGCCCTCGTTCAGTGCCACCAGATTCTGGCCGAAATAGACATCCCCATCCTCGCCACGCCGGTAACGGGTGAGGGTGGCCAGTGGCTCCTTGAGGGCATTGAAGCGATCCGTGCCCGCTTCCACAGTAGTCATGATGCAGCGGCTGCAGGGCTTGGCCACACTGAATTCCACCTCGCCGATGCGGATGCGCACCCAGCTGTCCTCCTCGAACGGCCGGGTACCGGTTGCCACCAGGTTGGTACGAAACTGGCTCATCTGGTGCAGGGCATCGGAGCGCAGGTTGAGATCATCGAGCGAAGCCTGACTGATGAGCAGCAGCGGATAACCGTCGGCGAAGCTGACCCGTGTGCCGGTTTTTTCCCGGAAACGATCCGATTGCTCGCCGAGCCAGAGCAAGGCGACCGGCTCACCCGTGACCTTGCTCAGCCAGAGATCGGCGCTGATATCGGTATGCAGGGCGGTGAAGCTGTCGCGCCAGACGCCGGTAGTCCGAGGAGTGCGGGAAAAATCCTGTTCTCGCAGCGTGAGCGGTTCAAATCTCGGATAGCGCAACTGCAAGCCGCCCTCTATGGGGGTCGCCACTACTTGCTGTAGCTGGGGATGGGTACGGGCTGTGATAAAGGTGCCGTCCGGTTTGACCACCATGTAGCGGCGATCTCCTTGCAATCCCTCTTCGGTCACCAGAGCGCGAGTCAGTGGCATGCCTGCCGTTGATTTGATGGGGTAGAGATGAATGCTGTCGAGTGTTGGCATGTCCTGATCCTGTGAAGTGCCCTGTGTTAACCAGGGGAAGTGCGCTGTGACTGTCGTGGCAGCTATCCCTGCAGTGTACTGCGGCGGTTGTCGAAGGTGCGACATGGTCAACCCAATCACATCTTCAATCGGACAAGATGTTACAGGGGTCACGTTCTGTTCTCCATACCCCATAAAGTGCAACATTATTTGATCCTGATCCGTCAATCAGTACAAAAATCAGTCCACTATCGAACCAGCTTCCAGTTTCTAACGCTTTCGCTTCTTCCCTCTCCGGCCACCGTCCGCTTCGGCTAAACGGTATCAAGTGCCATCGGATGGGGCCTGTCACACAAAAAGAAGAAAGCAATGTATGAGCAAACAACTGGATATGACCCCACAGCCGGATCTCTCCCAGAAAACGGGAACAGGCCCGGTCCTTACCCGGCTGGCGAGAACATCCAGGCCTGGCTCTCCCTCGCCGAAGCGGGCCGCTTTGAAGCAGCCTGGCAGACCTTGATCGAAGAAAATCCCCTGCCCGCCATTCATGGCCGGGTCTGCTATCACCCCTGCGAGAGCGCCTGCAATCACGCCCAGGTGGACGACGCCGTCTCCATCCACGCCATCGAGCGTTTCCTCGGCGACGAAGCGTTGGCCCGTGGTTGGCAGCCAGCGCCACCTGCCCCTGCCAGCGGCAAGAAGGTGCTGGTGATCGGTGCCGGCCCCTCCGGCCTCTCCTGCGCCTGGCACCTCAACCGGCTCGGCCATCAGGTGGAGATCCGCGAAGCGGGGCCACTGGCTGGCGGCATGCTGCGCTTCGGTATTCCCGCTTACCGTCTGCCTCGCGATGTGCTGGATCGGGAGGTGGCCCGTATCGTGGCGGCCGGGGTGACGCTGACCCTCAACCACAAGGTGGAGGATGTGCTGCGTGAGCGCGATGAAGGGGGCTTTGACGCCGTCTTTATGGCCATTGGCGCCCATTTGGCCAAGCGGGTCGATATTCCGGCCCGGGAGGCGGGCAAGATCCTCGATGCAGTGAGTTTCCTCGAACAGGCCAGTCTGGCCGAAGAGCAGGGCTTGCCGCCCCCCAAACTGGGACGGCGGGTGGCGATCTACGGTGGCGGCAATACCGCCATGGATGCGGCCCGTACCGCTCGTCGCCTCGGTGTGGAAGAGGCGATGATTATCTACCGCCGCGACCGGGAGCATATGCCCGCTCACGCCTTTGAAGCCGACGAGGCCGAGGAGGAGGGGATCAAGATCAACTGGCTGCGCAGCATTCGCCAGCTCGACAACACCAATATCGAGGTGGAGGTGATGGCGCTGGATGCCGAGGGCAAGCCGGTGCCCACCGGCAAGTTTGAAACCCTTGAAGCGGATTCCCTGATTCTGGCGCTCGGTCAGGAAGTTGATTTGAGCGTGCTGGAGAGCATCCCCGGCGTGCGGGTCAACAAGGAGGGAGTGGTGCAGGTTGGCGAAAACCTGATGACGGATGTGCCGGGCCTCTTTGCCGGCGGCGACATGGTGCCCTCCGAGCACACCGTCACCATAGCCACCGGGCACGGCAAGAAGGCTGCACGCCATATGGATGCCTGGCTGCGCGGTCGCCACTACCAGAAGATGGTCTCCTACCCGCTGGTGGGGCCAGAGTAGTTGCAACTCTGGTTCCAGACCCACGCCCCGGCCAGCAGTCAGCCGGTCAAACCGGCGTGGGCGCGGGACGATTTTGGCGAGATCATAGGCGGACTGGATGAGACGGCCGCCCGTTACGAGGCGGCGCGCTGCTACTCCTGCGGCAACTGCTTCGAGTGCGACGGCTGCTACGGCAGTTGTCCCGAGCAGGCCATCGAGAAGCTGGGGCCGGGCAAGGGTTATCAAGTGGATGCGACGCGCTGCACCGGCTGCGGTGCCTGTCACGATCAATGCCCTTGTCACGCCATCGAGCTGCGCCAACCGGAGGAGTCCCAATGAAACATGAACTGATCATGGTCGACGGCAACGAAGCCGCGGCCCGGGTGGCGTATCAGCTGAGCGAAGTGTGCGCCATCTATCCCATCACCCCCTCCTCGACCATGGCCGAGCTGGCCGACGCCTGGGCGGACGAGGGGCAGACCAACCTGTGGGGCAACATTCCCACAGTCGTTGAGATGCAGAGTGAAGGGGGCGCGGCTGGTACTGTACACGGCGCCCTGCAGGCGGGGGCGCTCGCCACCACCTTCACCGCCAGTCAGGGGTTGATGCTGATGCTGCCCAACATGTACAAGATCGCCGGTGAATTGACCGCGGCAGTGTTCCATGTGGCGGCCCGCTCGCTGGCGGCGCAGGGGCTCTCGATTTTTGGCGATCATCAGGATGTGATGGCGGCGCGCAGCACTGGTTTTGCCATGCTCGCCTCCGGCTCGGTGCAGGAGGCGCAGGACTTGGCCTTGGTCGCCCACAGCGTCACCCTGCAGTGCCGGGTGCCCTTTATCCACTTCTTCGACGGCTTTCGTACCTCCCACGAGGTAAACAAGATCACGGCCCTGCATCGGGACGAAATTCGCGCCCTTATCGACAACGACTGGGTGCGGGCCCACCGTGCCCGGGCCCTCAACCCGGATCACCCCGTGATGCGCGGCACGGCCCTCAACCCGGATCACCCCGTGATGCGCGGCACGGCCCAGAACCCGGACACCTATTTCCAGTCCCGCGAGAGCGTCAACCCCTTCTACGAAGCGGTGCCGGCGCGGGTGCAGCAGTGCATGGACAAGCTGGGATCCCTCACCGGCCGCCACTACCGGCTGGTGGAGTACCATGGTGCCAGCGATGCGACCGACGTCATCTTGCTGATGGGCTCGGGAGCAGCCACCGCCCGTACTACCGTGGATTGGCTCAACCGGCAGGATCGCAAGACCGGGGTGCTGGTCATTCGCCTCTATCGCCCCTTCCCGGTACAGGCGCTGCTCGATGCGCTGCCGCAGAGTGTGCGGCGCATAGCCGTGCTGGATCGCACCAAGGAGCCGGGCGCTGGCGGTGAGCCGCTGCTGCTGGATGTGCAGAGCGCCCTGATCGATGGCTTGCAGCGCGGCCTTCTCAAGCGGCTGCCGCTACGGTCTCTCTTCCAAGGAGTTCACCCCGGCCATGTGCGCGGCGGTGTTTGAGGAGCTGGCATCCGATGCGCCGCGCCCCCGCTTTACCGTGGGGATTGTCGATGACGTGTCGGGTCTCAGTCTGGCCTGGCACCCCATCGGCGATCTGGAGCCCGCCAGTCGGGTGCGGGCGCTCTTCTTCGGCCTCGGTGCCGACGGCACGGTGGGCGCCAACAAGAACAGCATCAAGATCATCGGCGAGCTTGAGGGGTTCCACGCCCAGGGCTACTTTGTCTACGACTCCAAGAAGTCCGGCTCGCGCACCGTCTCCCACCTGCGCTTTGGCCCCGAGCCCATAGACGCGCCCTGGCTTATCGAGCAGGCGAGCTTTATCGGCTGCCACCAGTGGGGCTTTGTCGAATCGGTGGACCTGCTGGAGCACGCCGCCCAAGGGGCGACCATGCTGCTCAATGCCCCCTATGAGGCTGACAAGGTGTGGGGCCAGCTGCCCGAGCGGCTGCGCGCCCGTATCCGCACCCTCAATATCCAGCTCTACTGCATCGACGGGGATAGGGTGGCCGAGCAAAACGGCATGGGCAATCGCATCAACACCATTATGCAGACCTGCTTCTTCGCGCTGGCCGGTGTGCTGCCACGGGACGAAGCCATTGCGCTGATCAAGGAGAGCATCGAGAAGAGTTATGCCCGCAAGGGTCCCGAGGTGGTGGCGCGCAACTTCGCGGCGGTGGACGATACCCTGGCTCACTTAAGCAAGGTGGCAATTCCGGCCGGAGATGAGCAGATCAGCGACTATCCGCTGCCACTGGCACCGGGGGGCAGCGAGTTTGTCCAGCGGGTCACCGGCGAGATGCTGGCGGGGCGCGGCGATTTGATCCCTGTCTCCATGCTGCCGGTGGATGGCACTTACCCCACCGCTACCAGCCGCTTCGAGAAGCGCGATATCGCCCGCGAGATCCCTGTCTGGCAATCCGATATCTGCATTCAGTGCGGTAACTGCGTCTTCGTCTGCCCCCATGCGGCGCTGCGATCCAAGTTCTACCATCAGGACTGGCTGGTGACCGCCCCCGAGGCAGCCCAGTCGGTGCCCGTCACCGCCAAAGGCTTCCCCGACAGCCGCTACACCCTGCAGCTCTATCCGGAGGATTGCACCGGCTGCGGCCAGTGTGTGCAGGCCTGTCCGGTACGGGTCGGGGCAGATGAGTCGCACGAAGGCGAGCGAGCCATCGCCATGCTGGACAAGGCGCCACACCTCGAGGGTCAGAAACAGGCGCTGCGCTGGTTCGAGAGCCTGCCCTGGCCTGCCCGCGAGCGGGTGGACTTCTCCACCGTGCGCGGTGCCCAGTTCCTCGAACCCCTGTTCGAGTTCTCCGGCGCTTGCGCCGGTTGTGGCGAGACCCCGTATCTCAAGCTGCTGACCCAGCTGTTTGGCGATCGCATGCTGGTGGCCAACGCCACCGGTTGCTCCTCCATCTATGGCGGCAACCTGCCGACCACCCCCTGGGCCAAGAACGGCGAAGGCAAGGGGCCGGCCTGGTCCAACTCCTTGTTCGAGGACAACGCCGAGTTCGGCTTTGGCTTTCGTCTCACGGCTGACCAGCATCATGGTCAGGCGGTGGCGGCCTTGCAGGCGATGAAGGGGGAGCTGGGGGAGGCGCTGGTCGAGTCGCTTATCAGCGCCCCGCAGCGGCTGGAGTCGGAGATCCGCGCCCAGCGAAATCGGGTAGCGCAAGTGCGGGAACGGCTGGAAGAGGTGCGATCTGGCAAGGCCCGCGAGCTGCTCTCCTTGATTGATCAGCTAGTGCGCCGCTCGGTCTGGATCGTTGGCGGCGACGGCTGGGCCTATGACATAGGCTCGGCGGGGCTCGATCATGTGCTCGCCTCCGGGCGCGATGTGAACGTGCTGGTGATGGATACCGAGGTCTACTCCAACACCGGTGGCCAGATGTCGAAATCGACCCCGCTCGGTGCCGTCGCCAAGTTCGCGGCGGGGGGCAAGACGCTCGCCAAGAAGGATGTGGCGTTGCAGGCTATCTCTTATGGCAACGTCTATGTTGCCCGCATCGCCTTTGGCGCCAACCCGCAGCAGACGCTGCAAGCGCTGCGCGAGGCCGAGGCCTACCATGGCCCGTCGCTTATCATCGCCTACAGCCACTGCATCGCCCACGGTATCGATATGGAGCTGGGGCTGACCCAGCAAAAACGGGCGGTGGACTCGGGTCACTGGCCGCTGCTGCGCTACAACCCGGTACTGCGCAGTGCGGGGCAGAACCCCTTCAGCCTCGACAGCCTGCGCCCCTCCATTCCCCTCGCCGAGTACAGGGCAGAGGAGAACCGCTATCAGGTGCTGGCCCAGAGCCACCCCGAGGAAGCCGAACGGCTGATGCAGGTGGCGCAACAGGTCGCCTGGCAGAAGTGGGCCACCTACGAGGAGATGGCGACCCGTGAGGCCAGCCATTTCCATTCGCCGGTGTGAGTGTGGGGTGAAATCGATATAACCAAGCGGGCCATTGGCCCGCATTTTCTTATCGAAAAAGCAGGCGCAAGCGAGACAAGGCCGCAGATGCCCCGGATTCCCTGAACTGCTGGCAATAAAAAGCCCGGCTTGAGCCGGGCTGGAGGGATAAGTTGCTTATCCTGGTATTCGTCGAGGCGTCTAATGTGGATGTTGTTTGAGGATGTCGTATATCTCCTCTTTCAGTTTGAGTTTCTGTTTTTTCAGATCCTTCACCTCGGAGCTGTAGTCGCTGGCATGATGCTTTTCCAACTTTCTAATCTCCGCATCCAGGTCGTTGTGCAAGTCAAACTTCTTCTGGAAATGGACATCACTGCTCTTCAGTTTCGAGATGAGATCTCTGTACTCTGGGAACATGTAATGAAGCCTCCTTGGTTTCGTTTGATTGTGCCTTCAAAACAAAAGTACCCCTTCCCCCCAGAGATAAATGTGATCCCGATCGAATTCGGGACCAATGATTTGCTGCATGGGGAAGATGATTTTTAACTCATTGAATCACAAGCTGATAAGTCATTTGTAAGTAAGGTTTTGAGCTTCAAACTGGAATCTCGATCACAGTTGTGACGGTTTGATGACGGCGGCGGGTTGGCAAGAGGGTAGCAAAAAGGGGCGCAAGGCCCCTTTTCGTAACGGGTATGGCGTTTACTCTTTTTTCTTTTTCTTCTCGGGCAGCGGCTTGCCATCGCGGGCGATGACCTTGCCCACTTCGAAGCCTATCTGCGCTGCCAGCTCTTCCAGATCCGGCGCCTTGGCTTCGTTGCCGATGGCGTACTGGTAGTTGGCTATGGTGATCTTCTCGGCCACCGGGGTGCCCGGCACTATGGGCTCACGCCAGCCCTGCCCGACATGCGCAACGAGCGTGCCGTTCATGATGAGCTCGCCGACGATTTCCTGGGTGGGGATGCCCTTGCCGTAGGTGAGACCCTGCGGGTGCTTCTTGCCGACCAGCGGCTCCGTGCTGGCAGGCATCAACTTGGTGCGGATCAGCCACTTGGGATCCTTGGTCTTGCCGAGTGCTTTGCCGGTCTGGTATTCGTTGATCTTGATGGTCTTGATCATCTGGGCCATAAAATCTTTGGTCAATGCTTTCTGGGCTTCGCTCGTCTCGTCGATGGCGATGGGCGCCACATACCAGATTTTGGAGGCCTGCGCCTTGGGAGCCGCGGGCGCGGTTTGCGCCATGGCCAGCGGGCTGAGCAGGATGGCAGCCAACAAGAGTCCGATTTTCTTCATTGTGATTCCGCTTATGTTTCAACAAGAATTTTGTTTTGCCAGCGACGACTGCGCCAGCGCCAGAACATGGCCAGACCGCGCACCCACTCATCGCAGGCGAGCGCCAACCAGATGCCGACCAGTCCATAACCCTGCATGATACCAAGGAAATAGGCGAGCGGAACGGCAATCCCCCACATGGAGACGAGCGCCATGTAGAGCGGGAAACGGGCATCCCCGGTGGCACGCAGGGCGTTGATCACCACCAGATTGAAGGTGCGGCCGGGTTCGAGGATGAGGCTGATGAGAAACAGCTGTGCCACCTGGGTGATGATGTCCGGATCGTCGGTGAACAGGCTGATGATGGCGCGGCCGTTCAGGGCGGCGGCGATGGCGATCAGGGTAGTGACGATGAGGCCCAACTTGAGGCTCTTCATCAGCTGGTTATAGGCCTGCTCGAAGCGGCGCGCTCCCGCCAGATGGCCGATGATGATCTCGTTGCCAAGGCCGATGGAGAGGCCGAACAGCAGAATGAACAGGCAGATCTGGAAGAAGTAGGACTGGGTTGCCAGCGCCTTGTCGCCGAGCAGGCCGACGAAGGCGGTGACCACCATGAACTGCAGCATCCAGGATAGGTTCTCCCCCGCCGCCGGCAGGCCTATGTGCAGCACCTTGTCCAGCATGACCTTGCTGGGACGGACAATCTCGGGCAGACGCAAGCGGATGCCTGTCTTGCGCGTCACCAGCCACACCAGCAGCACTACACCAACGATGCGACCCGCCACAGTGCTGATGGCGACTCCGGCCACCCCAAGCTGGGGCAGGCCGAACCCGCCGTAGAGCAGCAGCAGGTTGCCGACGAAGGTGATGAGGTTGACGGTCAGGGTCACGTACATGGCCTGACGGGTATGACCGTGGGCGCGCAGGGTGGCGGCCAGACAGAGGGCTGCCGCCTCCGGCAACAGGCACAGACCGATGATCTGCAAATAAAGGGTGGCATCGCCCATCAGGTGGGCGGGCAGGTTCATCAGGGAGAGCATGGTGCCGGCACCGGCGAGCACGCCGACCGCGGCCACCAGCCCCACCAGCAGGTTGAAGCCGATGGCGGTGTGGATGACGATGCGGGCTTTTTCCCGATCGCCAGCCCCCAGATACTGGGTGATCACCACGCTGGTGCCTATGCTGACGAAGCTGAACAAGGTGATGGCCAGATCGAACACCTGGTTGCCGACCGCCAGTGCGGCGACGCCCTGATAGGAGACGTGGCCCACCATGAAGGTGTTGAGGGCCCCGGTCAGAAAGTGCAGGGCGAGATCGATAAACAGCGGCCAGGTCAGGGAGAAAAGTGTGCCCGGGCCCGCGTGGGGTTGAGTTTGCATGGGATGTCCAAATACTGGGGATGGCCCTCGTCAGCGCCATCTGGACGGGCATTTAACACCAAGAGCCTGCGGGGTGCAATCTTGCCTTGGGAGGAGAGTGTGCCAGACCAGCCCTGGGCATGGTCTGGCAACCGATCAGGCTAGGGTGGCGCCCGCCTCCTGCTCGGAGGGCAGGGTGAGCCGCGCCGAGTCCGGCAGGGCATCATCCTGGGGCCAGTGGGAGAGGATGGCGTCAGTGGTGCTCTCCACCACGGCGTCATCCTTGAACACAGGCTCGCGGTAGCAGCGGGTCATGCGCAGCGCCTGATACATGTCGGGGCAGAGGATGACACCCTCGTCGCCCACCCGGATCCCCGCCTGCTTGAGCCACTGGCTCATCTGGCCGTGGCGACCCGCCATCACCATGTGAATGCCGCGCCGTTTCAGATCCCTGTGCAGCTCCCCCACCATGCTCATCACGCTGATGTCCTGATGGGTGAAACAGGCCACCGCATCCACCACCAGGCACTTGGGATTGTGGGGATCCTGTACCAGCAGCGCCAATACCCGCCGTTTGAAGTAGGGGGCGTTGAAGTAGGTGAGCGGCGAGTTGAAGCGATAGACCAGGATGCCGGGAATGGCCTTGGCCTGTTCGTTGTCCCCCAGGGTGCGTACTACCCCCTCGTCATCCATGCCGAGCAGTTGATCGGTGGGGCGCATCACGTTGCGCAGGAACTGGAACAGACCCAGCAAGACGGCGAGGGTGATCCCCGGGATCACCCCCATGGCCAGCACGCTGATGAAGGTGATGAGCGCGAGCCAGAAGGCGGATCTGTCGGAATGGCGCAGGGCCCACAGGCTGCGAAAGTCGGTGAGCGACAGCGCCGCCATCACCAGCACAACGCCGAGGGCGGCCGTGGGTATGTATTGCAGCGGCGCCGTCAGGTAGAAGGTGATGATGGCGATCACGGCGGCGGCTATGATGGAGACCAGCTGGCTCTTGCCGCCGTTGGCATCGTTGACCGCGGTGCGAGAATCGGCGCCACTGATGGCAAAGCCCTGGGAGGCGGCGGCCGCCAGATTGGCCATGCCAAGGGCCCGAAACTCCTTGTCCGCATCTATTTCGTAGCCGTTTTTGGCGGCGAAGCTGCGGGCGGTGAGCATCATGGAGACGAAGCTCACCATGGCAAGGTTCAAGGCGGGCAGCACCAGTTCGCGCATCAGGCCGGGAGGAAACTGGGGGAGCTGAAACGCGGGCAGGCCCGAACCCACCAGACCGAGGGTGGCGATTTCGTGATCCCCAAGGCTGAAACCCCATACCAGCGCCCCCGTCACCACCATGGCCACCATGGAGGAGGGCCAGGCAGGCTTGTAACGTTTGGCCAGCAGCAGGGTGAGCAAGGCGGTCAGGCTCATGGCCAGGGTCGGCAGATGGGTTTGAGTGATGTAGTAGGCCCCGCTGGCGATCCGCTCTATGAGGTAACGCTCATCGAAGGTAAATCCGAAGATCTTGGAGAGCTGCCCCACCATGATGGTGATGGCCACCCCGTTGAGCAGCCCCATCAGTATGGGACGGGAGAGAAAGTCCGCCAGCACCCCCAGCTTGAAGCGGCTGGCGATGAGGCACCAGAAACCCGTCATGGCGGTCATGGTCATCACCAGTTGCCAGTGGCGGGTAGCATCACCGGCGGCTAGCGGGGTCACCACGGCGGCGATCACTGCGCAGGTGGCGGCATCCGGGCCGACGATGAGCTGGCGGGAGGTGCCAAACAGGGCATAGACCAGCATGGGCAGTATGCAGGAGTAGAGGCCAACCAGGGGCCCCACGCCGGCGAGGCCCGGTAGCCAGCGTTCGAGAGAGAAGAAGTCGCGCATTATTTAACCCATTGAGTTACAAACAGCTTTTCCCTAGTGTGCCCAAGGTTGCCGAAACATTGCAATGCGGTTATGGCCAGTTCACTACAAGGTCAGGCCAGATGCTCAGCCAACGTTTTTCCTGGATGCGCTGCACAAACACCTGGCTCTCCTGACGACAGCGCGGATTGGCACTCACCTGCAGGGACCAGTTGTGGGCAAAACCGTAGGGGGCCAGCCACTCGAACTCCTCGTCTGGCAGCAGCCTGACCCCGATGCAGGTAGGTACCTCCACCCAGTGGCTGAGGGCTTCCAGACTGCTGGCAAAGGGGGAAACCCGCTGGCGCTGGTGCATGCGGGCCTGATTGCGCACTTCCCAGCGCTGGCCGGGCAGGCGGGCCGTCAGCCACTGCTCATGTTCAGACTCTGCCAACCCTTGCGGGTCAAGGGGGGCGAGGTAGATGAGATCGATATCGTTGAGTGGGGTAGGTACGGCTTTGCCGTGCAGGTGATCCCAGATCAGGTTGCGGATAAAACCGGCCCCCAGCGCCCAGTCGGGCAGGGCCAGCTCGGCGGCGGCCTGCAAACAGGCCATCCGCTGGCGATCGGCCCGCAGCAGGCGCTCTGTCTGCGCTTTCAAGTCAGCGTCGTCTAGTGCCAACGGGGCCAGCGCCTCAACCTGCATTGCGGCGCAGCCAGACGTCTATGTAGCTGCAGCTGGGCACTATGGTGAGCCCCTCGGCCTGGGTCCAGTCGTAGAAGGTGCGCGCCAGCTGATCGGCGATGCCCTGTATCCTGAGCTCTGGCGGGACGAAGGTGCTGTAGGCATCTATGGTCTTGGCATCGAGCCGGCGGTAACGCAGCCTGGACTCCTTGCCATCCACCACACAGATGAATTGTTGCTGGTTGGCCTGATGAATGATCTCGCTCATGCTTGCTCCTCGATACGGGGGATGGGGCTATCTGACCATGTTGGCAACCCTTTGCCAACTGTGCGGGCTCGCTTACACTGCGAACCCCATCGGGTGCATACCCGCTAGCCAAGGTATAGAACAGTTAACAGAGGATGGATCCCATTATGGCCTTCGCCACGCTGGAAGATCTGATTGGCAATACCCCCTTGCTGGCCCTGCGCCGCATCAATCCCTGGCCCGACGTCACCCTGCTGGTGAAGCTGGAGGGCAACAACCCTGCTGGTTCGGTCAAGGACAGGCCGGCGCTGAACCTAATCAGGGCGGCGGAAGCGAGTGGCAAGTTGCGCGCGGGAGCCAGGCTGATTGAGGCCACCTCCGGCAACACAGGCATCGCCCTTGCCATGGTGGCGGCGGCGCGAGGTTACCGGATGCGGCTCATCATGCCGCGTACCATGAGCCAGGAGCGGCGAGATGCCATGCAGGCCTATGGCGCCGAGCTGGTGCTGGTGGAAAACGGCATGGAAGAGGCGCGGGATCTGGCGCTGGCCATGGAGGCCCGCGGCGAGGGGCTGGTGCTCGTTCAGTTCAACAACCCGGCCAACCCGGATGCCCACTATCAGTCAACCGGCCCCGAAATTTGGCGCCAGAGCGAGGGGGCAGTCACTCACTTCGTCTCCGCCATGGGCACCACTGGCACCATAATGGGGGTCTCCCGTTATCTGAAGGAGCAGAACCCGGCGGTGCAGGTGATAGGCCTGCAACCGGCAGAGGGGAGCCAGATCCCGGGCATTCGCCGTTGGCCTGCAGCCTATCTGCCCGCCATCTTCGAGCCACAACGAGTCGATCGGGTGCTGGATGTGACGCAAGAGGAGGCGCTGGTCATGATGCGCCGACTGGCGCGGGAGGAGGGGATCTGCTGCGGAGTCAGCTCCGGTGGTGCCGTGGCCGGAGCCCTGCGGGTGGCGGCAGAGATCAAGCAGGGGGTGGTGGTGGCCATCATCTGTGATCGGGGGGACCGCTATCTCTCCACCGGGGTCTTCACGCCGCCAGAGCAGGTGGCCACCTAGCGTGGCGCTCGGTGCTTCCTGACACCAAGATGTTATTAATCAGTACCTTGCTGATAATTTTCTTCATGTACAACTTGTAACAATCCATCCTGTTCGCAAGGTTGAATCCCTCTCTCTCCTGTTTGACACTCGGCGCCCTCTCGTCACCGATGCAAACAGGAGCGTCACATGATCTTGCCTTCCTCTCTGAGCATTTCTCTTATTGGCCTGAGTCTGGCCCTGACAGGCTGCGCCGTCGAACCCTACGCCTACCAGTGCGGCGAAAAGCACTGCTCCGTCATCGATCACAAGGGGCAGAAACATGAGCGGCCGCAGGATGAGATGAAACCCGTCTGGGAGCGCAACCAGGAGCGGGAAGAGGCCATCCGCCGCAACAAGGAGTCCATCTGGCGCGAAAAAACGCCTGAAGAGAGCGGCAACTACGGCGCCGGTGCCACCATCCGCTGGTAACTGAGGGCCCCGCGATGCGGGGCCTCCAGCCAGATTACTCCCACGCCCGTTCCAGCAGGTCGAGCAGTTGAGCCCGGTCGGCATCCTTGCGGTTATAGAGCAGGGCGCCGTCATTGATGGCGAGATCCCGGATCTCGGGCAGCAACCCCTTGTCGGTGACGCCCGCTTCACGCAAGGTGCGCGGCAGCTTCACCGCCTGCCACAGGCTATCGCGCAGGGCGCACAGTGCCTGAATGCTTGCTTGTGCCTGTTCTGTGGCCGGGGTTGCCGCAAAGCGCTCGGCACCGACCAGGGGCAGCAGCAGGCGGGCCAGCTCAGGGTCTATGCCCGGGCGGTTGTAGTCGAGCACGGTCGGCAGGAAGAGGTTCATGCACAGACCGTGGGGCAGGTGACAGCGGGCCCCCAGGCTGTGGCCGAGGGCATGCACCAACCCCACCATGGAGTTGGAAAACGCCATCCCCGCCAGGGTGGATCCTTCCGCCAGTTGCAGCCGCAGCTGCTTGTCTTGCGGGCTTTGCAGCACCTTGGGCAAGGCGTTGGCAATTTTCTCTATCGCCATCAGGGCCAGGGCGTCGCTGACCGGATTCTTGGCATTGCCGATGAAGGCCTCGATGGCGTGGGTCATGGCATCCATGGCGGTGGCGGCCGTGATGTTGAGGGGCAAGCCCTGAGTGAGGCGCGGATCCAGCACCGCCAGCTGGGGCAGCAGGAAGGGGGAGGTGAAGGGCACTTTGCGCCCGCTCGCCTCATCCTTGATCACCGCCACCAGCGTCACCTCGGATCCCGTACCTGCCGTGGTGGGCACCACCGCCAGTGGCTGCAGGGGCCGGGTCAGACAGCCTGCTCCGGCGTAATCCAGCAGCCGATCCCCGCCCATGGAGGCGAGGATGTTGACCGCCTTGGCGGTGTCGATGACGGAGCCGCCGCCCAGCGCCACCAGGCTGTCGCATTCGAGCTCCCGATAGCGGGCCGCGATCCGCTCCACCACGGCGGTGGAGGAGTCGGCCGGGATCTCGTCCCAGATGTCGGCGACCGGCAGCTCCCCCTCGGCCAGCACATTGGCCAGCAGGGTGGCGAGCCCTGTGCCGCTGACCCCCTTGTCAGTGAGCAGCAGCGGACGGCGTGCCCCCAGACCCGCCAATTCGCCAGCCAGCTGTTCCAGCGCCTGCTCGCCCGCTATCAGTTTGACCGGACAGAAGAAATCGTAATAGCGACTCATGTTGTTCATCCTTTTATTCAGCCGGTCAGCAGACCCAGGTAGATGTGGCAGGCACGCGTCAGCTTGTTGCGCGGGTTCGGATAGTGGCGCAGCAGCGGCCGCGCTATGAAGGCGGGCAGGATCAGGGCCTGCAACTGCTCCAGTGCCCGTACCAGGTGCATGGCGACGGTGAGATCCCCTTCCACCAGCAGGCGGTTTTCACTGAACGCCTGATTGACACCGAGCCGAAAGCTGAGGGCGCGAAAGGCGATACCCGGATGTTTGAAGCGCACCCGCAGCGGGTGCAGATCGCTGCTGGGATGTGTCGGTACGCCACACTGCCAGCGACCAGCTGCTTTATGGATGATCAGCGCCTGGGTGAGGCCCGCTACCTCCAGCCGTATGGTGAGGCCGTCGGGCAGGGGGGCGAGTTCATGCCGCACCGCCTCATCGACCCGGGCGGCGCGGCACAGGGTGCGCCCTATGACCCAGAGCAGGGTGGCTATCCAGAGACGGCGGCCAAGGGCCGCCAGGGATTCAAGCGTCCGGTTTTGCATGAGGATTCACTCCCGAGATGGCAGACCAGAAGAGGGCGAAGGCACTGGCTTGCCAGTGGGCATCCTGCCCCAGTTCAGGTTGATCGACAAACAGGGAGGCACACGCCAGAAACTGGCTCTGGCATACCTCCAGCATCAGGGCCGGCGGGGCTTGCATCAGCACCCCGCTGGCCTGGCCCTGGGTCAGCAGTTGCGGCAGAAAACGCAAGGTTTCGCTCAGGATCTGGCTGCGCAGGGAGCGCGCAAGCAGGGGAGAGTGGAAGAAGCCCAGCACGAACTTGAGCTCGTTGGGATGGGCCTGCATCCACTGCATGGCTTGCTGCCAGTAATGACGGGCCTGCTCGCACAGGGGCAGGGCGGCGTCCGCCTCCGTGATGGCGGCGCCGAGGCGCAGTTTGATGTCCTGATAGAGGCACTGGATCAGCACCTCCTTGCTGGGGAAGTGGTGAAACAGGGTGCCATTAGCCACCCCTGCTGCCTTGGCGATGCGGGCGGTGGCGGCGCCTTGCAGCCCATCCTCTGCACACAGGGCAAGGGCGGCATCCAGGATCTGGCGGCGTTTGTCGGTCATGGGTTTGCTCATACAGGCCTCGTCACGGGCGGTTAGCGTAAAAACAGTGCCATCATCAGCCGCTGGTGCCAGCGCCGATAAGGGGGATGAACCAGGGAGCCGGTACTGAATTTGCCACGGCTGAGCACGGTTTTGGCCTTGGAGAAGGTGAGAAAGCCTTCATGGCCGTGGTAGTGGCCCATGCCGGAGGCACCTATGCCGCCAAAGGGCACATCATCGGCCGCCACCTGGAACAGACTCTCGTTGATGGCCATGCCGCCGGAGTGGGTCTCCCGGGTCACCCTGGCTTGCAGGGCCGGATCCAGGCTCATCAGATAGAAGGCGAGTGGGCGAGGGCGGGCACCTATGTAGGCGAGCGCCTCGTCGATGCTGTCGTAGGGCACCAGCGGCAGCAGGGGGCCGAAGATCTCCTGTTGCATCACCTGACAGTGGTTGGGTACCTCGGTCAGGAGGTGAGGCACCAGCCGGTGGGCTATGTCGTCCCGGGCCGGGCTGCCGCAAGGGTGCACCTGGGCACCCGCCTGTTCGGCCTCGGCCAGCCAGCCGGTGATCCGCTCATATTGGCGCCCATTGATGATGGAGCCGTAATCCTTGCTGGCCAGTCCCTTGGGATAAATGCGAGCAAAGTGGTTGCGATAGGCCTCGATGAAGGCCTGCTCCTGGCCCCGTGGCAGCAACACATAGTCGGGGGCCACGCAGATCTGGCCGGCGTTGAGGCTCTTGCCGAAGATCATCCGTTCTACTGCGAGTGCGATGGGCATGTCGGGGGCGATGAGGCAGGGACTCTTGCCGCCAAGCTCCAGGGTGAGCGGGGTGAGCTGGGGGGCGGCCGCGGCCATCACCAGCTTGCCCACCGCGGTCGAGCCGGTGAACAGCAGGTGATCGAAGGGGAGGGCGCTGAACGCGGCGGCCACTTGCGCATCCCCCTCGACGACCGTCACCTCCTCTTCGTCGAACACGCCGTCCAGCAACTCGCGCAGCACGGCATTGGTGTGAGGGGTGAATTCGGATAGCTTGAGCATGGCCCGGTTGCCGGCGGCGATGGCGCTGATGAGAGGTCCCAGGCTCAGCATCACGGGGAAGTTCCAAGGCACTATGATGCCGACTACGCCAAGGGGTTGATAGAACACCTCGACCCTGGCCGGGGCCAGCAGCAGCCCGGTGTGGCGGCGGTGCGGGCGCATCCAGCGTTTGATCCGCTTCTGGGTGTAGTTGATCTGCATGACACAGGGCAGGATATCGGCGATCAGGCTGTCGTAGTCGCTGCGCTGGCCATAATCCCGGGCCAGGGCGTCGCACAGTTGCTGCTTGTGGTCGAGCAGGGCGCGCTTGAGCTGATTCAGATGGGCTCTACGTTCACTCAGGCCAGGCATGGGATTGGCCTGACAGGCTTGTCTGAGCCTGGCCAGCTTGTTTGGTAGCGACAACTTGTCTGTGGTGCTCTCTTGCAACTGAACCAGGTCCATGGCCTACCCCGCGTGTTAATTGACCGACTGATTGGTCGGTCTAAATCTAGCGGCTTGTTAACCGGCTGTAAAGTTATCTCATCTGGCTTGGCACAGGGTCGCGGATGACTCACCTGTTAACTGTGCGACCCACCACACTTTCAGGGTTTGAGGGTTGGTGGTTTATCCAATAAGGGGTAGTTTTTGATTATCAACCTACAAGGAGTGAGCGATATGACCAGGGAACTGAACAGCTTGTTGGCCCGGCTTGATGATGTGGTCGAGCGGATGCCTGATTGCTTCAATACCTATGAGTTTGCCCAGAAGCTGGCACTGCAACATCAGCGCGAGTTCTTTGCCGCGGGCCACTCCCTGGCCGAGCAGGAGGGGCGTCTGTTGCGGGTGCTGCACCAGAAGATTGCCGAGGCGCTGGCCAGCAGCGATGTGGTGATCGAGGGGGCACTCTTGCCATGCGTGACCCCCTGGGGTGAGAAAGCCACCTCGCCGCGCTGGCATCGCAAGCACTGAGTCTGCAAACAGACAAACAATGAGAAAGGCCCGTCACGGGCCTTTCTCATTTCTCATGGCGAGCGGGGCTCACTGCGTCAGGCGGCGAGCCTGCCAGTAGCGACTGTTCCAGTAGACATTGTCGAGGCGCGAGCGGATCACGCCCTTGCTGGTGGAGGCGTGGATAAACTCTCCGGCACCGGTATAGACACCGACATGGTATTGCTGCCAGCCGGTCTTGAAGAAGACCAGATCCCCGTGTTGCAGCCGGTAGCGATCGACCGGCGTGCCGAGACTGGCCTGGGATTCTGTGGTTCTGGGCAGGTTGAAGCCCAGTACCTGGCTGTAGGCAAGCTGGGTGAAGGCGGAGCAGTCGAGGCCCGCCCGGCTGGATCCGCCCATGCGATAGGGCACACCACGCCACTGCTGATAAAAGCTGTCGAAGGCACTGCTTTGACGAGGTGGCGGCGGTTCGGGCGTGCTGGAACAGGCGGCCAGCAACAGGGCCAGCAGTAACTTGCAATGCATGGGGGCTCCTTCGACTCGACGACTCGCTCATCATAAACGGGGTTTGGGGCTCGAACATAGCCTTGGCCGTGATAAAACCCATTTTAACAAGGCATGTCGAGTATAAAGGGGGTCGTATGGATTTCATTTATACCATCAAGTACCACTAATTGAATAATATCATCTGGCTTACTTGAATGAGCATTTCAATATTAACGCGTTTATTCTAATACGATTTAAATAAGTATATTATTATCCTTGTTGACGTCACTGCGTGATCTGTGTCACGTTCTGATTTCAGGTTAATTCGTTATGATGTTCCTGCGTAATATATATAGTCATGCGGATTACCTGAATGAAGAAATGACAGTGTCAAGCTGGATATATAGGGAATTATTTTGTAACAGGCTGTAAATAATATTAACCCCTGGCTGGCATTGATTAATTATGGCGCCAGAGGAATAATTCCACCAGCAAAGAGGAGGGCAGCATCATGATCGCAAGCCCATAGCAGTCAGTGTTTCCTCGCACCCTGTCGCCCGTGCAATCAGGGTTACAGGCAAGGCAGACACGATAGACATATGAGTCAGGCCAGTATGTCATATCCGTGATGGCGAGATTCATGACAGATGTCACCCGCATCATAAATGGGGCGCGCACCAGAGCGCGACAACCGTGTAATAGCATCGGCGAACGCCGAGTCGTCCACCCTGGACTGCATTGCGGTCCTTGCGCTGCCATATGAAATATCACCCATCAATCCGTTGTTAATTCACAGCGAGAAAAATGGAAGATATAGCTTGGCTGGCAAAGAGAATAACGCCTCCATATAACCATTGATAACAGGGTTATGCTATTTCACTGCATGGGGAAATAGTCTGGCGGGATTCGATCAGGAGATAACAATGAAAAACAATAAACCACGCAAATTAGTCACTCATATTCCCGCCCTCAGTCTGCTCGCGCTGGCCTTGCTGGCTGGCAGCGTTCATGCCGAAGACATAGGTGAACGCACCGATCAGGGCACCGCCATGCTGGCCAGCCTGCAATCGGAGCAGGGACTGGTCTACCTCAACGCCAGCAGCTGGCTGGATGAACAACAGGCCGCCAAGGCGTTGACCCGTGACCAGTTGCGCGAGCGTGTGCTGGGGCAGGGGGAGCGTATCTTCATCGATTTCAGCGGCATCACTGACAAGGCCGAACGGCAACAGGCCAGAAAAGCCATGGAGCAGCTGGCAGGCATCTCGTTTGATGCCGACTGGGTGCTGGTCTCCGCCTACAAGGGGGAGCTGCTGTTTACCCCGCTGGGGGGCGCGGATGATCCTGCCTTCTATCAGGTGATGGAGCGAATCGACACCTTGGCAGGGCAGGGCAAACGCCACAAGCGCTCCCTGACGCAAACCGCGACGGCGGAAGCGGGCCTGCCTCACGTGGCTTTTTATCTCAACGTCAATCGCAAGATCAGCGATGGCGAGTGTACCTTCCTGCGCTCACGCACCTGGGATCGGGGGGCTCGCCTCTTTTGTGACTCGCCAAACATCTCGCTGGTCTATCGGGTGAATCTGGAGCGCTCCCTGCAATTTGGCAACACGGGGTCAGCTACGCCGGATGCCAAGATAGTGCGGATCTCGCTGGATGACGAGTCGGCAGGTGCCGGTATTCAGCTCAATGAGGACCTCACCTGGAGCGAGAACATCGCAGATTATCTGCTGCTCGATGGCTGGGCGCGGGACTATGCCACCGATGCCATCGCCCAGGATTATCGCTTCACCATCGACGCTTCCAATACCAAGGCGGCTGTGCTCAAGAGTCTGCCGACCAACCTCAACAGCAAGTATGAGCATCGCGAGATCTCGGGTTTCGAGGTGGGGGTGACCGGCGGGGTTGAAGTGAACAAGGATGGGCCCAAGGCCAAGCTGGAGGCGTCAGCCAAGTTCAGCCAGCAGCGTCAGCTTGCCTACAACACTCAGGATTATCGGGTCGAACGCTCGGCGCCGAGTGCCCAGAAGGTGAGTTTCAGTTGGGTGCGGGATCAATACGCGACGGCGGAGTCACTGCTCTCCTCCAAGACCGCCACCGTCTGGGGCATGGGGTACGATGTGGATCACAACCGCATCCAGCCGCTGAGTTACAAGGGCTTCGTGCCGAATCTGGATGTCATCTACAAGGCGGCGCCCGACGAGACGGGCAGTACCGAGTTCAAGATCGACTCTTCGGTCAACATCCGCCCCATCTACACCGGTATCTACAAGCACTATTACGTGGTGGGAGGGCATGTCTCCTTCCAGGGGTTCGAGGATGTCGACAAGCGCAGACGGGTGACCGCCTCAACCAGCTTCAAGGTGGATTGGAACCATCCGGTATTTACCGGCGGACGCCCGGTCAACCTGCAGCTGGGGGGCTTTGACAACCGTTGCCTGAGCGCCGGCGCCGAGCATGGCCTGAGTGCCGTGACCTGTGACGAGACTTCGGCAGCCCAGTCCTTTATCTATGACCAGTACGGCCGTTATGTCAGTGCGCTGGATACCCGTCGCTGCCTCGATGGCAACAACCTCGGCCAGTTGCAGAGCTGCAGTCTGAGTCTGGGCCAGCGCTGGGAGTGGAAGGCGGACAGCGATGCGCTGAGCAACCTGAGTGCTCATCAGCTGCTCGGCCACAACAAGCAGACCGGTGAGCTGGCGCTCTATGACGAGAACGGCAATCCGGCGGATGTGAGCGTACGGACCCTGACCTCCTATACCCGCATCTTCGGGCCACCGGCCGGCAACTGATCTGCCGATGTGTCTGAACCAATGAAAACGCCGGCAAGCTGCCGGCGTTTTTGTGGGTCAAAATGTGACTCAGGTCTTGGGCTCTATGAGCGGAGTGAGCAGCTCGGCCAGCTTGTAGAAGGTCTGTACCCGGGTGGTGCTGGGGCGCCACACCAGGCCTATCTCGCGATACGGCTTTTCACCCGGCAGGGGAATGGCCACCAGGTCGGTGTTGTCGAGAATGCCGGAATCTATTGCCATCTGGGGCAGGAAGGTGGTGCCAAGCCCGGCACCGACCATCTGTACCAGGGTGTGCAGGCTGGTGGCGGCAAAGGGGTTTATCTTGCTCTTGTCCCGCAGCCGACAGGCGCTGACCGCATGTTCGGTGAGGCAGTGCTCCCGTTCCAGCAGGAAGATGCTCTGGTTGGGCAGCTCCTTGTAGTCGAACGGCGTATGCAGACCGGCCGCCATGCTGGCGGGCATCACCATGTGGAAGGGATCCTGGCCAACCATCTTGCAGTGGAAGCCGCCGATCTCCACCGGCAACGCCAGGATCAGCAAGTCGAGCTGACCCTGCTCCAGTTGCTTGAGCAGGTTGGTGGTGGTGTCTTCACGCAGCAACAATTCCAGTTCAGGATAAGCCTTGCCGCACTCCTGCAGCAGCTTGCTGAGCAGGAAGGGGGCTATGGTGGGGATGCAGCCGAGCCGGACTGTGCCGTGCATGACGCCGCCCTGATGTTGCCCCAGCTCCATCAGATCTCGCGCATCCGAGAGCAAATTGCGAGCTCGCTCGACGATTTCCATGCCGACCGGGGTCATAATGAAGCTCTTGTGGTCCCGCTCCACCAGTTGCAGGTTCATCATGTCTTCCAGCGTCTGGATCCCGGTACTCAGGGTGGACTGGCTGACATGACAGGCCTTGGCGGCGCGATTGAAGTTCTTGTGCTCGTCGAGAGCGACCAGATATTGCAGCTGTTTCAGGCTGGGCCAACGTTGCATAGGAAAACCCGATGAATGCTATCTATTTAATTTGATTTAACTAATCTACCACTGGGTATAGGGTTTGTCGCTTGAATTAGACGGACTTGGCTCTAAATAACTGATCCTACTAGTGCTACACCTTCGCTGTGCCATAGACATTCCCTGGGAAAGGAGACACGGTATCCATGAAGTATTTCACTCGAGCCAGCAGGTTGGCCATCCCTCTGCATTGATTATTGCGCGTG